>NZ_RJVR01000224.1 GCF_003999195.1 Streptomyces soli | reverse complement strand
GAGTTCAACGGCGAAGGCGATCATGTCCACCTGCTCGTGCACTACCCGCCGAAAATCGCCCTGTCCAAGCTGGTCAACTCCCTCAAAGGCGTCAGCTCTCGATACCTGCGGGCCGGATCGGCGCGGGGGCAGTGTTCTGGTCCCCGTCGTACTTCGCGGGGTCTTGTGGAGGCGCACCGCTGAGCATCGTCAAGGACTACATCGAGAACCAGAAGCGGCCAGCCTGACGTTAAAACGGAGACGCAGAGAGCTCCGGCGCTCCGCGCCTCCGGGCCGGGGATCGCATTCCCGCCCGGCCTGAAGGCCGGGATTCCCTGCTAAGATGTAGGGATGGGATCCATGGCCAGCCTCATTGACACCGCGACGGGTCGCAGTGACCTCGAGCCTTTCTGGCCGTCCCGGCAGGAGTACCAGTTCGACCGAGAGTGTTGTCGCGCGGCTACCGCGCGGACCCGCACCCACGGCTGACCCCGCCGATCACCGGCGCTTCGGTCAGCGTCCTGGTCCAGTCCCGCGCATACGGCGTCCATCCGCCTTTGTCCTTCGCGCGAAAGAGCCGAGACCTCCATGCCTACGACCCAGTCCCTGCCCGCACCCGCACCCGCCCCTGCTTCCGTTGCTCCCGTCAATCTCCCCGAGCCTTCGGCCGGTGGGGGCACTCCCCCTCGCTTCGCTGGGGGCACCCCCACCCAGCCGCCAGGCTGGGGGAGGACTCCTGTCTCGCTTCGCTCGCGGCTGCGTGCCGTCCGGCCCGACGAAGTCCCGCCCGTACTGGACTTCCTGCCTCCCGGAGCGACCTGGCTGCCCGCCCCCGGGCATGTGATGCCCAGCGGCGTCGGCCAGCCGCCCATGGTCGGCTACCTCGTGCTGGTTCCCGCGGAGCAGGCCGCAGCCGGCCGGCCGGAGAGCACCCCTGACGACGTCGCCGTCTCCGGTCCGGTACGGATCGACAGCGACCGGCGCATCGCCATGGTGGACGGCCGCCCGCTCGACCTCACGTACCTGGAGTTCGAGCTGCTCGCCCACCTGGTCGCCCACCCGCACCGGGTCCACACCCGCGACCAGCTGGTCACCACCGTCTGGGGCTACGGCCATGTCGGCGACGGCCGCACGGTCGACGTGCACATCGCCCGGCTGCGCCGCAAGCTCGGCCCCGAGTACCGGGCCGGGATCGTCACCGTGCGCCGCGTCGGCTACAAGTACGCCCCGCCGACGGCGGGCTGAAAAGCCGAGCCCTGCGGCCGCGCCGGGTGCACCTGGGAGTGCGCCCGGCGCGGCCGCAGGCGTATGGGTACGCTGTCCTCAACCCCGGTATTCCACAAGCCCAGGACCCTCGCCGGAACCAGCGGAGTGTGAGGCATGGCTGATCAGCGGGAATGGACGGCTGCGGCCCCCGCGATCGGTGGCTGGCCAGCCCCCGCCGCCGCGCACCTCGCGCTGAACAACCTCGGCGGTTTCGACTGGGACCTGGACCGTGCCCGCCTGCACCTCGACCCGGTCGCGCTGCGGGTCCTGGACCTCGAGCCCGGGGAATTCCACGGCGACCCGGAGTTGCTGCTGCCCCGGCTGCCGCCCGAAGAGGCCGACAGCATCGAGCAGGCGATCTCCGAGGCCGTCAAGGACGGCCAGGCGTCCTGGAGCGTGTACTTCCGCCTCACCCGTCAGGACGGCCACCGTGGCTGGATACATGCCCGGGGCCGTATCGTCCGCGACAGCGCCGGGCGGGCCTGCCGCGTCATCGGCATCGTCAGCGACGCCACTGACGAGATCCCGCACGCCGCCGACGCCATGCGCCGCGACGAGTCGCACGCCGAGGAGAACAACCTCGTCGTCGAGGTCACCGCGTCCCTCGCCGAGGCCGTCACCGTACGCGACGTGACCGCCGCCCTCACCTCCCACCGCCGGCTCGACCGGCTCGGCATCGCCAGCCTCTTCCTCGGCATGGTCGAGGGCGGCCGGGTCCGCGTGGTGACCGACGCCAAGGCCAGCAGCTGGGTACCGGAGCTGGAGTACACCCGGCTCGTGGACGGCTTCCCGATGAGCGAGGTCGTACGGACCGAGAAACCGCGCTTCATCACCTCGCCCGAGGAATTCGCCCGCCGCTACCCCAAGCTGTGGCCCCACATAGAGCCGCTCGACGCGTCCGCCGCCGCCTACCTGCCGCTCATCGCGCAGGGCAAGCCCATCGGCGCCCTCGGGCTGCTCTACCGCCACAAGCACTCCTTCGCCCCGCAGGAACGCAACCTCCTGATCGCCCTGAGCGGCAGCATCGCCCAGAGCCTCCAGCGCGCCATCCTCTTCGACCAGGAGCACGACATCGCGCAGGGACTGCAGACGGCCATGCTGCCGCGCAGCATCCCGCGCATCCCCGGCGCCCAGATCGCCGTGCGCTACCGCTCCGCACGCCTGGCCCGGGACATCGGCGGCGACTGGTACGACGTGGTGGCCATGCCCGGTGGTCGGGTCGCTGTCATCATCGGCGACGTCCAGGGCCACGACACCCACGCCGCCGCCGTCATGGGCCAGCTGCGCATCGCCCTGCGCGCGTACGCCTCCGAAGGGCATCCGCCCGCCACCGTCATGGCGCGCGGCTCCCGCTTCCTGTGCGAACTGGACACCGACCGCTTCGCCACCGCCCTGTACGCCCAGATCGACCCGCAGACCGGCCGCACCTGCCTGGTCCGGGCCGGTCACATCGACCCCCTTGTACGCCACCCCGACGGCAGCTGCAACCGGCTGCCCACCACCGGCGGCCTGCCGCTCGGCCTGTCCGCGCAGTTCGGGCAGCTGGACTACCCGGTGACACAGGCCGAGCTCGAACCAGGCGAGACCCTGCTGATGTTCACCGACGGACTCGTCGAGCGCCCCGGCACCGACCTCGACGACGGCCTGCGCCGGCTCACCAAGGCGCTCAGCGACGGCCCCCAGGGCGTCCAGCAGCTCGCCGACCACCTCAGTTCCGTCATGGGCGCCCCCGGCACCGACGACGACATGGCGCTGCTCCTGTTCCGCCGGGATGCCGACGCCGCCCCGCAGACCGCCCGCCGGTTCCACCAGCACATCGGTCCCGGCGATCCGCAGGCCCTGGCCGCCGCGCGCACCATGATCCGCGACGCCGTGAAGTCGTGGGGCCTTGCCGAACGTGTGGACGACGCCGAACTGGCCGCCGACGAGCTGATCACCAACGCCCTCGTCCACACCGACGGCGGAGCGGTGCTGACGCTTCGGATGATGTCCGAGCCGTCCCGCCGACTGCGCATAGAGGTGCACGACCTGGCCAGCAACTGGCCCCGCCGCCGTGAGCCGGGCGACGCCGAGGTGTCCGGGCGGGGATTGCTCCTGGTGGACCAACTGGCCGATGCCTGGGGAGTGGAGCCGCACGGCGCGGGCAAGTCCGTCTGGTGCGAGTTCCGCGAGTCGGCTGCGGCCGGTCCACCCGCTGGGAGCTGACCGCCCGCCAGGCATCGGCGCAGCTCGCGGGGCCTGGTTCACCCGGATGGCTCACCTGCCACGACACACCGCCGTTTGGGTAGCAGGCTGTCGGTATGAGCCAGGAATGAAACTCCGCTACCGTCAGCCGTATGGCTGGCACCGGGGAGGTTCGCGATGCCGACCGTGGCCACCAGCGTGATCGTTCCCCGGCCCATCGAGGAGGTCTTCGACTTCCTGGCCGATGCCCGTAACCTCGCTTTGTGGAGTTCCGGCGTCCACGCCGTCGCGGCCGACGCGGTCCAGCCCGGCGACGGCGCCGAGTACCGCTACCACTATCCCGGCCGGCACCGCGAGCACCGGCTGGTATGCGCGGCCTACCGCCCCTGCGGGGCCGTCGAGTTCCGCGGCCGCCGGATGTGGAGCCCGCTGGGCACCCAGGTCCCGTACTACGGATTCCGGCTGCTGCCGCACTCCCAGGGCACCTTCGTTCAGCTCACCGTCACCTGCACGCTGGGCGGCGGCCTGCTGCTGCTCGTCCCCTTCATGGCGATGGCCTGGCGGCGCGACCTGCCCGTGGATGCCCGCCGGCTGCGCGAGGCGCTCTGCGGCCCGTCCCACGCCCACGCGCCTGTCGGGCCGCCCCCGGTCGCCGTCCCGGTCCCCGACGAGCTCGGTCGGCCGCCGGTGAGGTCCCTCCGTCCGGCCCGTGCCTACTGGGCCGGCATAGGCACTGGCACATAGCACATCACGGCGCACTGCGAGAGATCACCGCGACTCCGAGAGGCCGAGGTGCGAGGCTGGAGTTCTGTTAGCGTCCCGTACTCGGTACTCCCGTACTCCCGGGCGATGAAGTGAGAGGACTTTGCGATGGCGGAGCAGGCTCGCATAGGCGTCACCGGACTGGCGGTCATGGGCAGCAATCTCGCCCGCAACCTGGCCCGCCACGGCCACCCGGTGGCGGTGCACAACCGCACCGAGGCCAAGACCCGGGCTCTCGTGGAGGAGTTCGGCCATGAGGGGGAGTTCCATCCGGCGGAGACCCTCAAACAGTTCGTGGAGTCCCTCGAGCGCCCCCGCCGCGCGATCATCATGGTCAAGGCCGGGGCCCCCACCGACGCGGTGATCGACGAACTCGCCGCGCTCATGGAACCCGGCGACATGATCGTCGACGGCGGCAACGCCGACTTCCGTGACACCCGCCGCCGCGAGGCCGCCCTACGCGAGCAGGGCCTTCACTTCGTCGGTACCGGCATCTCCGGCGGCGAGGAGGGCGCCCTCAACGGCCCCTCGATCATGCCCGGCGGCTCCAAGGAGGCGTACGAGGCCCTCGGCCCCATCCTGGAGGACATCGCCGCCAAGGTCGACGGCGTCCCCTGCTGCACCCACGTCGGCCCCGACGGCGCCGGCCACTTCGTGAAGATGGTCCACAACGGCATCGAGTACGCCGACATGCAGCTCATCGCCGAGGCGTACGACCTGCTGCGGCACGCCGCCGGACAGCGCCCCGCCGAGATCGCCGAGGTCTTCCGCACCTGGAACTCCGGCCGGCTGGAGTCGTACCTGATCGAGATCACCGCAGAGGTGCTGGCCCACACCGACGCCGCGACCGGCCAGCCTTTCGTCGACGTCGTCCTGGACCAGGCCGGCCAGAAGGGCACCGGCAGCTGGACCGTCCAGAACGCTCTGGAACTCGGCGTCCCCACCTCCGGCATCGCCGAGGCCGTGTTCGCCCGCTCACTGTCCGGCAGCGCCGAACTGCGCGCCGCCACCCGCGGCCTGCCCGGCCCCGGCGAGACCTGGCTGGACAGCGCCGCGAGCGACCGTTTCGCCGACGACGTCGAACAGGCGCTGTACGCGTCGAAGATCGTCGCCTACGCCCAGGGCTTCAACCTGATCCAGGCCGGCAGCGCCGAGTACGGCTGGGACGTCGACCCCGGCGCCATGGCCACCATCTGGCGTGGCGGCTGCATCATCCGGGCCCAGTTCCTCAACCGCATCAAGGAGGCGTACGACGCCGACCCCGGCCGCCCGACCCTGCTGACGGACGGCCACTTCGCCGAAGCCATCGGCGGCGCCCAGGACGCCTGGCGCCGGGTCGTCTCCACCGCCGCGCAACTCGGCGTGCCCGCCCCCGGCTTCTCGGCGGCGCTCTCCTACTACGACGCGCTGCGCGCCGAACGCCTGCCCGCCGCCCTGATCCAGGGCCAGCGTGACTTCTTCGGCGCCCACACCTACCGTCGCGTCGACCGCGAGGGCACCTTCCACACCCTCTGGGGCGGCGACCGGTCGGAGGTCGAGGCCTAGGGGCTGTCCTGCCGGACCGGGCCTAGTCGATCAGCTTCTCGAAGAGGAACTCGTGCTTGAGGAAGGACGTGTCGTACTCGTGCCCCGGGTACGGCGGGATCAGCTGCGCCGCCTGGAACAGCCGCCAGCCGTCCTGCAGCGCGTCCAGGCCGGTCCCGTACGGCGGTTCGTCGCTGTCCCCGGTGGTGGGTCGGGTGGCGCCGGTGCCGTCGTAGCGGGACCAGCCGACCACGTCCGAGTCGAGAGCGGAGGTGGCGAGGTACAGGACCAGGACCTGCTGCTTCATGTGTGGCTCCGGATCTTGGGGCGGTTGGTCACGCGGGTGGCACGTGGCCGGCCTGGCGGCCCTCGGCCGTCCCGGGCAGCCGCACGCCGTGGTGGCCGCCGCGATGGCCCACATCGAGGCCAACCTCACCGTGCCGGTCACCGTGCCCGTCATCGCCCGCGCCACCGGGGTCTCCCAAAGCCACCTCACCCGGCTCTTCCGGGCCGAGACCGGCGACACCGTGGTCGCCTGCATCCGCCGCCGGCGGATGCAGGCGACCGCCATCTGCTGCGGGCCTCCATCCTCCCCATCCCGGCGATCGCGGCGGCGGTGGGCATCCCCGACCTGCAGGCCTTCAACAAAGCCTGCCGCCGCGAGCTGGGCGCCGCTCCCCGTGTCATCCGCGCGGCAGTGCACACGGAGGCTGCCATTTAGCGGCGGCCCTCACCCGTCGCAGCGCAGCACCCCGGCGGCCTGCTTCGCGGTGAGGACGCGGCGGGCGCTGTCCAGCGCCCTGGCCCGCAGCGCGGGATCGTGTCGGACGGCATCGCGCACGGCACCGACCATCGCGGGGATGTCCGCCGTGTCCGCGGTGAGCACCATGTCGCCGCCCGCCCTGATGAACCTCAGGGCCCGCTGGGCGGGCGGCACGGAGCGGACCGCGACCGCCTTACCCAGGTCGTCCGACACGATGACGCCCCGGAACCCCAGATCCTGCCGGAGCATTCCGTTGAGCACGGTGGGGGAGAAGACGGCCTGTCGTTTCGGGTCGATACGGGTGTAGGTCGCCGAAGACACCATGACGAAGGCGGCGCCGGCCGCGATGCCGGAGCCGAAGGCGCGCACATCACGGTCGTAACGGGTGAGGGTGGTGTCGGTGACATTCGCCGTGGTGTCGGTGTTGCCGCTGACGCGCCCGAGTCCCGGGAAGTGCTTGAGGGTTGTCAGCACGCCGGACTTACGGAACCCCTTGACGTACGCGGTAGTCTGACGGGCCACCACATCCGCCGAGTAGCCGAACTGGCGCCCGTACCGGCCGATCGGGCCGTTGCCGGTCCCGATCTCGGGGGGTACGACATCCGCGACGGGCGCGAGGTTCAGATTGACGCCCGCGGTGCGCAGCTCGGCTGCCCACTGCGTGGCGTGGGTCTGCAGCTCGGACGCCGTCCAGCGGCCCTGTGCAAGGGCCTCGGGGATGGCCGAGAAGCCGGGGCCCTTCAGGGTCTGCACCTGACCGCCCTCCTGGTCCGCGGAGACCAGCAGCCCGACCGAGCCGGCCCGATCGGTCTGCCGCAGGCTTTGCAGCCGGTCGGTCAGGCCGCGGGTCCGCCATACGCCGACCTGGCTGCGGCCCATCAGGATCACCGACCCGACCTGGTAGCGGCGCAGCACCGTCATGTCGGCGTCGGTGGTCGTGGGGATTTGCGCCGCGCCCATGAAGAGCTGCCCCACCACCTGCGAGTCCGACATCGCCGACAGAACGCGATCGACGCACGAAGGGGTGGGTACGGTCCTGCTCGGCCTCGGCGAGGCCGAGCGGGTGGCGATGGCGGTGGCGGTGGCGATGGCGGTGCTTGTGCCTGTGCTGGTGCCGGCACCGCGACCCGGGGCCGATGACACGCCGCAGCCCCCGAGGGCGAGCGCGGTGCACAGCACGGCGGCGGAAAGTCGGAGGGCGCCGGGGCGACCGGACGGCGGGACGTTCATCATCAGGCCCCCGCAGTGCTAGCCGAGGCGCCCGCCGGGTGCTGCGGCGGACGGCAGAGGGTCTTCCTGGACTCGTGCAGCGTATATACGTCCCCGTGGAAGCAGGAGATCGACGCGCCGGGGCCGGTGGCGGCCTCACGGTAAGGCGGGAAGCGCCTGCGTGGCGTGGTGCTCATGATCTTTCCCCAGGTGCTTGAAGTCCGTTCGTGCGGTCATCCGGTTTCGATGTACGCCTGTCCAGGAAAGATCGAGGGAACCGGATCCTGTAACGGCTTCACGACAAACCCCGCTGACCTGCGGTGCAGGCAGCGGGGCGGGACAGGGTTCAAAGGGGCCGGTCAGTCCGCCTCCAGGGCGGCTGCCAGGTCGGCGATCAGCTCGTCGCAGTCCTCCAGACCGACCGAGAGCCGAAGCAGGGATTCGTCGACTCCGAGCGCCGATCCGGCGGTGGTGCAGTGGGTCATCCTCGCCGGGTGCTCGATGAGTGACTCGACGCTCCCCAGAGACACGGCCAGGGTGAACACCTTCGTACGTTCGCAGACCCGCCCGGCGGCGTCCGCGTCCCCCTCCACCACGAGCGACACCACACCGCCGAAGCCGCCTGGCATCTGCTTGGCGGCCAGAGCGTGGTCCGGGTGGCCGGGCAGCCCCGGGTAGTGGGCTCGCCGCACGCGCGGATGGGCGTCCAGGAACTCAGCGATCCGCTGGGCGCTCTCGCAGATCTGCCGCATCCGTACCGGCAGCGTCTTGATGCCGCGCTGCACCAGCCAGGCCTCCTGGTGCGCGGCCATCGTGCCCATCATGCCGACGTGGCGGGTGATCAGCTCTCCGACGGCCGGGTCGGCGGCGATCAGGGCTCCGCCGGTGATGTCGGAATGACCGCCCAGGTACTTGGTGGTGGCCGCTTTGCCTGCCGAGCCAGTAGGCGGCCGCGCTCCCGATCCCGCCCACACCGAGCACGATGTGCGCGTAGCTCTTCCTCATCCGGCATCCTCCCGCTGGGGCCAGGTGTCGCTGGTGAGGATGAGGCTGTCAGTGCGCGGTATGGGTGGTCATCCGGCACGGCGTCGCGTGTTGGAGGGCAGGATTTCGACATTTGTAGGAAGCCCCGGCAGCAGATGCGTTCCGTGGAGCCGGCGCAGTCCCAGCGCCATGTGGAGCAGCAGCCGGTCGCGGCCGTCGCGCAGGCTCAGCCCGGAGATCTGCTCGGCGCGTCCCAGCCGGTAGTAGAGCGTGGTGCGGTGGACGCACAGCTCGCGCGCGGCGCGCTGCACGTCCCCGGCACAGTCAAGATACGTCTCCAGGGTCGGCACCAGCACAGCGGCCGAAGGATCCGCAAGCAGGGTGGCCAAGCCGTCCGGCATCAGCGCGTTCTCCCAGGCCTGCGGGGCGAGTTGGGCCAGCAGGGCGTCGGCGCTCAGCTCCGACCAGCAGGTGGCGCGGCCCTCACCGGCCGACGACAGCGCGACCTCGGCCTGACGCCGGGCCTGCGGCAGTCCGTCCAGGCCCCGGCCCGGGCCACCGGCGCCGACCCGCCAGCAGCCGGCGAGCCCCGAGCGGTCGGTGAGTTCGGTCAGCAGGGCGGTGGCGGCCTCGGCCAGCCGGCCGTCCTGGAAGCCCTGACGGCGGGCCAGGACGACCGTCGCGCGCCGGGGCCACACGGCGGCGAGCACGGCCTCACCCGGGGCGGTGCGGCACAGGCGGCCCATGGACTCCGAGAGCACCGCCCGGGTGTCCGCCGGCGTGCCGTCGCTCTTCCCGGGTCGGCAGCTCACCAGCAGGACGGCCACCTGCCCGACGTTGTCCAGCAAGCCCCGGTCGAGTGCCTCCTCCCACGCCTCACGCCGTACCACGGGGTCATGGCTGAGCAGTTGCTCCACGAGCCGCTGGCGCAGCTCCTGTTCCTGGTCGATCGCGACCAGGCGGCGGTGCAACGCCTGCCCCATCGCTTCGGCTGCGCGGACGGCATCAGCGACCTGGACTTCCGTCAGGTCGTCGAACCGGTCGGTGATCCACATAAAGCCGAGCAGGATGCCCCGGCAGCGAACGGGGACGCACAGCCGCCGCCACAACTCCAGCGCCGGATTCTCCGGAATGTGGCCCGGCCCCGTCCACCGTTTGATCTCCTCGTACCGGACATCCTCCGGCCGGGTCCTGCGGTGCAGCAGCGACCAGATGCGGGCCGGATCCGCGTCTCCGAAGTCCTCGCTCACGGCGACCAGGCGCAGGTCCTGGTCGTCCAGCACGACCGCCCGCCCGAGCCGTGTGGCCAGGGCATCCACCAGAGTCTGAATCTGCTCGACGCTCATGCCTCACTGTCTGAGGCCCGTGTTACGCGTGCCGCCGCGCCTTGTTACGGGAGGCGCTCCGGTGGGCCACGACGAGCGGTACGCACTCAGCTGGGGAACATCCCCGCGGT
Organism: Streptomyces soli; assembly: GCF_003999195.1. GTDB lineage: Bacteria > Actinomycetota > Actinomycetes > Streptomycetales > Streptomycetaceae > Actinacidiphila > Actinacidiphila soli. Next base: position 69,384 of record NZ_RJVR01000224.1, on the reverse strand, counting down.
CGCGTTGACCCACGTGCCGGTGACGGCGGCGCCGGCGTCGGAGGCGAGGAAGGTCGCCAGTGCGGCGATGTCGGCGATGCGCGGCGAGCGCTTGGTCATCCGCAGGCTGTCGAGGTGGCCGACGACGCCCTGCAGGGCCGCCTCGTCCATGCCCGGGGCGCCTGCGGCGGCCAGTTTCTCCGGCGTCAGGGTGTCGGCAACGCCGGCGGTCCAGATCCCGCAGACGCGTACGCCCGCCGGGCCGACTTCCTGGGCGAACTGGCGGATCAGTGCGTCGATCGCGCCGTCGGCGGCGGCTGTGCCGCCCATCATCGGGCTGCCGTTGCCGGACGCGCTGTCCAGGGACAGGATCACGCCCGAGCCCTGCGCGGTCATCCGGCGGGCCGCGGCCCGGGCGGTGATGAACTGGCAGGCGATGCCCTGGACGACCGGCCGGGTGTAGTCCTCGACCGACATCTCGGTGAGCGGCACGCCCTGGAAGTCTCCTCGCGGCACAAGGTTGAAGGAGATGTCGATCCGCCCGGCCCGCTCGACGAGCGAGGCCGCATGGGCCTCCACCGCTGCCTCGTCACGGGCGTCGAGCACGTCGTACTCGGCGCCGATCGCGTCGGCGGCCGTCTTGAGCGTGGCCTCCGTACGGCCGACGAGAAACACGCGGGCCCCGGCCTCGGCGTACGCCTTTCCGATACCGGCGCCCAGCGAACCCGCACCGCCGTAGACGACCGCGATCTTGTCCTTCAGCATGACTTTTGTCCCCTCGGGTGGGGGCGCCGTGTGCGCCCGTCACCCTGTATGACGTCTCTGCCGCGGAAAGTCATCGGGGCACCCAGTATCGGAGGGTCATCGGCAGCCAGAACGCGGCGAACAGGTGCGGCTCACGCACCGGCGGCCGGTTCGGGGCAGGATGGAAGGGCCGCGCACGCACAAGGGCGCACCGACACCTCACCACCGACGGAGTACCGGTATGCAGTACGTCAAACTCGGATCCACCGGCCTGGACGTCTCCCGCATCTGCCTGGGTTGCATGAGTTACGGAGACCCGGCCCGGGGAAACCATGAATGGACCCTCGACCGGGACCGGTCCCGCCCCCTGATCAAACGTGCCGTCGAGGCCGGGGTGAACTTCTTCGACACCGCCAACGTCTACTCCGACGGCAGCAGCGAGGAGATCGTCGGCGAGGCCCTGGCCGACTTCGCCCGCCGCGACGAGATCGTGCTCGCCACCAAGGTCCACGGCACCATGCGTCTGGGGCCCAACGGCGGAGGCCTGTCCCGCAAGGCGATCCTCAGCGAAATCGACCACAGTCTGCGGCGGCTCGGCACCGACTATGTCGACCTCTACCAGATCCACCGCTGGGACCCGAGCACGCCGATCGAGGAGACGCTCGAAGCCCTGCACGACGTGGTCAAGGCCGGCAAGGCCCGCTACATCGGTGCGAGTTCGATGTACGCCTGGCAGTTCGCCAAGGCTCTTCACACCTCCGAACGGCACGGCTGGACGAAGTTCGCCACCATGCAGAACCACTACAACCTCCTCTACCGGGAGGAGGAGCGCGAGATGCTTCCGCTCTGCGCCGACCAGGGCATCGGCGTCCTGCCCTGGAGCCCGCTGGCCCGCGGCCGCCTCACTCGCGACTGGGGCACGGACACCGCCCGCAGCCGCACCGACGAGTTCGGCAAGACGCTGTACGAGGACGCCGACCGCGCGATCGTCGACGCGGTCGCCCGCATCGCTGCCGACCGCGGCGTCTCCCGGGCCCAGGTCGCACTGGCCTGGCTGCTGCACCAGCCGACCGTCACCGCGCCCATCGTCGGTGCCACCAAGGACACCCACCTGGACGACGCCGTTGCCGCAGTCTCGCTCCAGCTCACCGACAAGGAGATCGACCAACTCCAGGAGCCCTACACCCCCCACCCGATCAGCGGTCACTGAACGGAAAGGGTCAGCGCGGCGGCGGCCCCGTGGAGCCGCGAGGCGTGAGGGCGGGGGTCGGGACCGGATGGGACGCCGGCTCCCGGCCCCCGATCACGTCGAAGAGGGTACGGGCCACCTCGGCGCCGAAGCCGTTGACCCGCCGGGCGCGTCCGAGCCGATCGACTGCAATTCGGGCGAGGCTTCGGAGGCGATGGTCTGCCAGCGATAGGAGGTCGCGTCGTCACGCAGTTTGAGGACCATGGCCGCGCCGTCGGTCGGCGAGACGGGCACTACGGCAAGCGCCTGGTTCCACCGGGGCACCAGTTCGCCCTGGACGATGAAGTCGTAACGGACGTTGTTGGCATCCGGCCGGGAGGCGGCCGGGCAGGACCCGAGTCGGATCGAGAAGCCGCTGCGGGAATCGAGGCAGAACTTGGGGTCGGCGAGGCTGCGCAGCAGGCCGTCGGGCGCGTACGACCACTGCTGGGTGGCGGCGGAGGTACAGGACGTGACCACGGACTCCGCGCCCTTGGCGGGCTTTCCGCCGGCGATGTCGACGCAGAGCCCGGTCGCCGTGTCGCGGAGCGGGGCCGCGTAGCGCGTCGGTCGGGATGCTGTCGGCCGCGGCCCAGGACGGATGCGTACCGGAGCCGGTGGTTCGGAGGAGAGGCCGGCGGTGGCGCCGCTGTTCGCCGGGCTGTCCTCGTCGACCGGCGAGGTGGCGACCCACAGGGCGAGGGGGACCAGGGCGCATCCGCACACCGCCAGGAGGGCCAGGGCGAGCTGTCGGCCGCTGGCGAAGCGCGGACGGTCTCGGTCCGTCGGCGGCCGGGAACCGGCGTGCGAGCGCCTCCTCGCCGAGTGGTGAGGGCCGGGGCGGGGGCCGTCGGTCGGGTCCGGTTCTCCGTGCCTGTCCGTGTCCGCGTCCGCAACCGGTCCACGGTGACCCGGCCTGGACTCGAGATAGGCCCGCGCACCCCAGCCGATGACGGCCTTGGTCCTGACGTCCCAACTCGGGACGTGGCCGGCGCACATTGCCTCCTCGGGGTGTTACGTATAACGTGGCCTGATCGCCGCCCACCCGAACCCCCGGGAGACCGCCTCCATGCCCCGTATCGCCCTGGTGACCCTCGTGGTCAACGACTACGACGAGGCGATCGCGTTCTACACCGGCGCCCTCGGCTTCGACCTCCTCGACGACGAGCCCCGCCCCGACGGCTCCCGCTGGGTCGTTGTCCGCCCGCCCGGCGGCGACGGCAGCGGCCTGCTGCTGGCCCGCGCCAAGGACGATGCCCAGCGCGACCGCGTCGGCGACCAGACCGGCGGCCGTGTGGGCTTCTTCCTGCACACCGAGGACTTCGCCGGCGACTACGCCCGCATGTGCGCGGCCGGCGTCACCTTCCTCGAAGAGCCGCGCCACGAGACGTACGGCTCGGTCGTCGTCTTCCAGGACCTGTACGGCAACCGCTGGGACCTGCTGGAACCCCGCCCGTAAGGGCTCGGGCGCCCCAGCTGACCACCCCAACGCATCCCAAGGAGCAGACCGCATGACGGCCCCCGACCTCGACGCCATCCGCCGCCTGCCGAAGGCCGTCCTGCACGACCACCTGGACGGCGGGCTGTGCCCCGGGACCCTGGTCGAGCTGGCGGAGACGGTCGGCCACACCCTGCCCACCACCGACCCGGACGCGCTGGCCGCCTGGTACTACGAGGCAGCCAACTCCGGTGACCTGGTCCGCTACATCGCGACCTTCGAGCACACCCTCGCCGTCATGCAGACCCGCGAGGGCCTGCTGCGCACCGCCGAGGAGTACGTCCTCGACCTGGCCGCCGACGGCGTCGTCTACGGCGAGGTCCGTTACGCGCCCGAGCTGATGCTCAGCGGCGGCCTCACCCTCCCCGAGGTCGTCGAGACCGTCCAGGAAGGCCTCGCCGCCGGCATGGCCAAGGCCGCGACGGCCGGCACCCCGGTCCGGGTCGGCACCCTGCTGTGCGCGATGCGGATGGCCGACCGCGCCCGCGAGATAGCCGACCTGGCGGTGGCCTTCCGCGACGGGGGCGTCGTCGGCTTCGACATCGCCGGCGCCGAGGACGGCTTCCCGCCCGCCGACCACCTCGACGCCTTCGAGTACCTGCGCCGGGAGAACGTCCCCTTCACCATCCACGCCGGAGAGGCCCACGGCCTGCCCAGCATCCACCAGGCCCTCCAGGTCTGCGGCGCCCAGCGCATCGGCCACGGCGTACGCATCACCGACGACATCGCCGACGGCAAACTCGGCCGCCTCGCCGGCTGGGTCCGCGACCGGCGCATCGCCCTGGAGCTGTGCCCGACCTCCAACCTCCAGACCGGCGCCGCGACCTCCATCGCCGACCACCCGATCACCGCGCTGCGCGACCTCGGCTTCCGCGTCACCCTCAACACCGACAACCGCCTCGTCTCCGGCACCACCATGACCCGCGAGATGACCCTCCTCGTCATCGAGGCCGGCTGGACCCTCGACGACCTGCGCACGGTCACCGTCAACGCCCTCAAGAGCGCCTTCATCCCCTACGACGAGCGCAACGCGATCATCCGCGACATCGTCCTGCCGGGATACGGGGCCTGACCCCGCCGACGCATGCGCGAGGATGGCCAGGTGCGACTCACCGCGATCACCTGGCCCCGGCTCACCGAAGCCCTCGCCGATCGCATCGTCGACCTCAAGCCCGCCGACGGCAGCCTCTGGCCGCGCATCGCGATCGACGGCGCCCCCGCCGCTCGGCCGGGGGCGCTGGCGCAGGCCCTCGCCGAGGCTCTGCGCACGCTGGGCCGCCCCGTGCTGCACGTCGGCGCGCAGACGTACTGGCGTCCCGCTTCGATCCGCTACGAGCACGGACGGCACGACCCCGACGCGTACTACGACCTGTGGCTGGACACCGGCGCACTGTGGCGCGAGGTGTTCGGCCCGCTGGGCCCCGGTGGCGACGGCCGCGTACTGCCGTCGCTGTGGGACCCGGTCACCGACCGGGCAACCCGCGCTCCGTACGAGCAGCTCCCACCCGGCGGAGTGCTGCTGCTGGACGGCGCGCTCCTGCAAGGGCACGGCTTCCCGCTCGACCTGAGCGTGCACCTGCGGCTGTCCCCGGCGGCGCTGGCACGGCGGACGCCGGAGGAGGAGCGGTGGACGCTGTCGGCCTTCGCGCGTTACGAGGACGAGATGCACCCGGGGGAGACAGCGGACATCCTCGTCCATACCGACGACCCGAACCGGCCCGCCTGGACGGCACGCGGCCCGGACCATTAGCGTCGCGGAGCACCATGACTCTCGCCACAGCGCCGCTGACCGCCGAACACATACCCGAGGCCGCCGCCCTGCTCGACCGGTGGTACAACCGGGCCTGGCTACGGCCGGCTGCATCGTCCACCGGCGAGGAACTCCTCGGCAAGATCCTCGCCGAGCCGTACGTCGAAGCGGCCTCCGCCCGCGCCGGAGGCGGCGACTTCGCGGGCTACCTGGCCGCGCTCCCGCTCGACGCGGCCGAGGACGAACCGGCGGCCCTCGACACCCACCCCCGCTCCGCCCTCGTGCCCTTCGGCGGGCACGCACTGCGCAGCGGCCGCGAGGCGGAAGCCCTGCTCTCGCTCTACACGGCCGTCGCCGCACGCCTGGTCGAGCAGCGCCGCCTCGTCCACTACGTCGACCTCCCGGCGGGGGAGTCGGCGGCCATGGTCTGGTTCCGCCTCGGCTTCGGCCTGGCACAGGTCCGCGGGCTCATGCCGGTCAGGCCGCGCGGCCGCCAGCCCCGCGGCGTGGACGCCCTGACCATCCGCCGCGCCGGCCCAGGCGACCTGGACCGGATCGGCCGCATGGCCGCGGAATCCGCCCGCCAGCAACAGCGCTCCGCCGTCTTCCTCCCCCAGCCGGACCCCGCCCTCACCGCCCTGCGTACGCACTACTCGGGCACCCTCACCGACCCGCGCAGCGCCTCCTGGGTCGCCGCCCGGCGCGGCGAGGAAATCGGCATGGTCCTGCTCACCCCGGCCCAGCCCAGCCCCGTCCTCCCCGAGCCCTGCGTCGAGCTGGCCGAGGCCTACGTCGCCCCCTCCGCCCGCGGCGAGGGCATCAGCCGCATCCTCCTCGCCACCGCCCTGGCCTGGGCCTACGACAACGGCTACCGCCACATCACCGCCCGCTGGCACGCCGCGTCCCCCGTCGCGGCCGGGCACTGGCCGGCGGTCGGCTTCAAGCCCGTCGCGTACCGCCTGCAGCGGGTGCTCGACCCCCGGCTGCACTGATCGTTAGTTGGTGTGGTCAACAGCACAGGCCCGCAAGGCCGTTGTGGTAAAGGCCATTGCCGCTGACGCCTAAACTCGAAACCGGGCTGCTGCGCTTCACGCGCCGGCCCCCAACGCCCCGGCCAGATCCCCCCGTCCTGGCCGGGGCGGCTTCCTTACTCCGATGCCGCGCCTTGACGTACCGTCAGGAATCCAGGGCCGCGCGGACGATGCGCACCGCCTCCAGGGTGTCCGTACGCGACACTCCCAGGTGGAAGACGAACCGCATCCGCGCTCCGCCCGAGCACAGCACTCCGCCCCGCGCCAGCCGCTCCGCGAAGTCCGGCGGGGTGCGGCCCGCGACGGTGTCGGCGTAGACCATGTTCGTCCGCGCCGGGCCCACCACCAGCCCCGGCAGGTCCTGCAGCCCTTCGGCGAACAGCGCCGCGTTCTCGTGGTCCTCGGCCAGCCGCTGCACATGGTGGTCCAGTGCGTACAGGGCGGCGGCCGCCAGCACCCCCGCCTGCCGCAGCCCGCCGCCCAGCGCCTTGCGCCACCGCAGTGCCTGGCCCACGAACTCCCGCGATCCGAGCAGTACGGAGCCGACCGGCGCGCCCAGCCCCTTGCTGAAGCAGACCGACACGCTGTCGAAAGGCTCCGCGATCCGCCGCGCTTCGAGGTACGGATCGCCGCCGGCCGCCACCGCCGCGTTGAACAGCCGTGCGCCGTCCAGATGCGTCGCGAGCCCCAGCCCGCGCGCCAGCTTCACCGTCGACTCGAGATACTCGACCGGTACGACCCTGCCCTCGGTCGTGTTCTCCAGGCACAGCAGCCGCGTCCGCGCGAAGTGCGGGTCGTCCGGCTTGACCGCGGCCTCGATCTCCGCCGGGTCCAGTGTCCCGTCCTCCCGTGCCACCAGTGGCTGCGGCTGTATCCCGCCCAGCACCGCGGCCCCGCCGCCCTCCCATCGGTAGGTGTGAGCGGACATCCCGGCGATGTACTCGTCGCCGCGCCCGCAGTGGCTGAGCAGAGCGCACAGATTGCTCTGCGTCCCGGACGTCACGAACAGCGCGGCCTCGAAGCCGAGGGTGCTCGCCATTCGCTCCTGGAGCGCGTTGACCGTCGGGTCGTCGCCGAAGACGTCGTCGCCGACCTCCGCCTCGGCCATCGCCCGCCGCATCTCGCTGCCGGGACGGGTCACGGTGTCGCTGCGGAGGTCGATGACCCGCTCGGCATCCGGGTTGAGGTGTTGTGCCGCGTGCTCGTACTCGTGTCGTCGCATGCGGTCCATTGTCGACGCCACCCGCGTGGATCACGCGGGTGGCGTTGATCACTCACCGGAGAAGGCGGCAGCCATGCGCAGCCAGGGTGCGGCCTCGTCAGCGCGGCCTTGGCGTTGCAGGGTGCGGCCGAGCATCAGGTGGGCGTAGTGCTCGACCGGGTCGCGGTCGATGACTTCGCGCAGCTGCTCCTCGGCGCGCCGCAGCTGCGCGGAGTGGTAGTAGGCGCGGGCCAGCAGCAGCCGGGGGGCGGTCTGCTCCGGGACCTGCTCGACGATGCCGGTGAGCAGCCGGGCGGCCTCGGTGTAGTCCTTGGCCTCGAAGAACATCCCGGCCCGCTCCCAGCGCTCGGCGGTGGTCTCCTCGTGGGGCGTGCCGACCTCGTCGTCGAAGAGATGCAGGGCCGTCGCCCAGCGGTCGGCTGCGGGCTCTCCGTCGGGCCGGTAGTTGTTGAAGTTGTCGGTCACGAGAGCTCCTTTCTCGGCATCGTGTGCGGCTTAGAGGCCGCGCAGATAGGTGGTGCGGCGTCGCGTGCCGATGGCTCTCGCCTGGCGGCGTTGTCGGGTCGCCGCAGCTCCGCTGCGTCTCCCTCCTCCGCCTTGCCAGACTCGGCCCTCGACCCGCTCCTTCCTCCACCCCACCTATCTGCGCGGCCTCTTACGCCGACCGGAGCGCGGCCAGCTGCTGCTCGAAGGGGACGACGGTCTCGGCGGGCTCGGTGGTGGCTGCGCGGCCACCCATCAGGCCGGCCAGTTCCTCGGCGGCCCGGGTGATCCGGGAGGCCAGGCCGTCGGTGCGGTCGTCCCCGGCCGTGCCCCAGTCCTCGGAGGCCGCGTACACGGCGGTGGGTACGACGATCGCGCGCAGGTAGCCGAACAGGGGGCGGACAGCGTGCTCAAGGGCGAGCGAGTGCCGGGCGGTGCCGCCGGTGGCGGCGATGAGCACGGGCTTGCCGGTGAGCGCGGTGTTGTCGATCACATCGAAGAACGACTTGAACAACCCGCTGTAGGAGGCGGTGAAGATCGGCGTCACGGCGATGACACCGTCCGCCTCCGTGATCGCTTCCAACGCTTCGCGCAGGGCCGCGCTCGGGAACCCGGTCACCATGTTGTTGGCGACGTCGGTGGCCAGATCACGCAGTTCGACCACGCGGACGTCCACGGGTCGCCCGGCGTCGCCCAGGCTCTGCCGGGTGGCTTCGGCGAGCCGGTCGGCCAGCAGTCGGGTGGAGGACGGCTGGCTCAGGCCGGCCGAGACGACCACGAGCTTCAGGGTGTTCATCCTTTCCTTCCTTTCAGGCCGGCAGATCGGCGGTTACGGTCTCGGTGTCGCGCGCCGCGACCAGCGAGGCGTGGGTGGGGGCGTCGGGCACGTCGGCCGGGCGGCCGGCGGCGAACTCCTTGCGCAGGACGGGCACTACTTCCTCACCGAGGAGGTCGAGCTGTTCGAGGACGGTTTTGAGGGGCAGTCCGGCGTGGTCCACGAGGATGAGCTGGCGCTGGTAGTCGCCGAAGGTTTCGCGGAAGGTCAGGGTCTTGTCGATGACCTCCTGCGGGCTGCCGACGGTGAGCGGGGTCTCCTTCGTGAACTCCTCCAGTGAGGGGCCGTGTCCGTACACCGGCGCGTTGTCGAAGTACGGGCGGAACTCGCGTACCGCGTCCTGGGAGTTCTTCCGCATGAACACCTGGCCGCCCAAGCCGACGATGGCCTGCTCGGGTGTGCCGTGGCCGTAGTGGGCGTAACGCTCGCGGTAGAGGTTGATCAGCTTCTGGAAGTGCTCCTTGGGCCAGAAGATGTGGTTGGCGAAGAACCCGTCGCCGTAGTACGCGGCCTGCTCGGCGATCTCCGGGGAACGGATGGAGCCGTGCCAGACGAAAGGAGGTACGCCGTCGAGCGGGCGGGGGGTGGAGGTGAAGCCTTGCAGGGGGGTGCGGAAGCGTCCCTGCCAGTCGACGACGTCCTCGCGCCACAGCTTGTGGAGCAGGGCGTAGTTCTCGATGGCGAGGGGGATGCCCTGGCGGATGTCCTGCCCGAACCACGGGTACACCGGTCCGGTGTTTCCGCGGCCCATCATGAGGTCGACGCGGCCGTCGGCCAGGTGCTGGAGCATCGCGTAGTCCTCGGCGATCTTCACCGGGTCGTTGGTGGTGATCAGCGTGGTGGAGGTGGAGAGGACGATCCGCTCGGTGCGGGCCGCGATGTGGCCGAGCGTGGTGGTGGGGGAGGACGGCACAAAGGGCGGGTTGTGGTGCTCGCCGGTCGCGAAGACGTCCAGGCCGACCTCCTCGGCCTTGAGCGCGATGGCGACCATTGCCTTGATCCGCTCGTGCTCGGTCGGGGTCCGGCCGTTCGTGGGGTCGGTGGTGACGTCGCCGACGGTGAAGATCCCGAACTGCATCGTGCCGCCCATCCTCTCATTTGGTTGACGCTTCAACTGTCTGCTTAACATGGGGCCCGGTGTCGCTATTCCCCGGAGCGTGGGCCTATAGTTGAAGTATCAACTATACTTCGCAATGGTTGAATCGTAAACTTCATCTCGGAAGGCAACGACGATGGCGCAGCGAGACTCCGCAGGAGGAGCGATGGAACCCCGAGTGGCCGACAACCCCGACCGGTCGCGCTTCGAGATCTTCGACGACAACGAACTCGCCGGCTTCGCCGAGTACCACCGGTACCAGGACGAGATCGCCTTCATCCACACCGAGATCGATCCCCGCTTCGGCGGCCGCGGCCTGGGCGGCGCACTCGCCCGCGCGGCCCTCGACTCCGCCAGGGAGCAGGGCCTCGCCGTACTGCCCTACTGCCCCTTCATCCGCGGGTGGATCTCCAAGCACCCCGACTACACGGATCTCGTGCCGCAGGACCAGCGCCAGCGGTTCGGACTGTGAGCCCGACGGACCCGGCCGCGCCCGCCCCCGCGTACGTACGGTCCGCGGCGGCGGTCGCCACCAGTACCGGCGCCGACTACCGCGTCGGCATACGCGCCGGCCGGCACCCCCTCGCCGCCGACGAGCCGGAGTCCGTCGGCGGCGCCGACACCGCGCCCACCCCGATCGGCCTGCTGCTGTCCGCTCTGGGCTCCTGCACCGCGATCACCCTCCGTATGTACGCCCAGCGCAAGCAGTGGCCGCTGGACGGCGTCCGGGTGCACCTGGCGTACGAGAAGGGCCCCGACCATGCGGCCCGGATCACCCGGCGTATCGAGCTGATGGGCAACCTCGACGACACTCGGCGCGCCCGGCTACTGGAGATCGCCGACCGTACCCCCGTCACCCGCGCCGTACGCGGCGGAACGCCCATCGTGCCCGAGCCCGCCCGCCTCCCCCCTGCCGCCGAAAGGGCGTGACAGCCATGAGCGACCTCGACCTCCACCCCTCGCCCCACCTCTGCGGAGGGCGCGACGACGTCTCCGCGCAGCCCGTCAGGGAACTCCTCGCCCCGCGTGAGGCCAACCTCGGCGGCAGCACCGTCGTCCGGCGCCTGCTGCCCAACCTCGGGCGCCGCATGGTGGGCGCCTGGGCCTTCGTCGACCACTACGGCCCCGACGACATCGCCGACGGGTCCGGCATGCAGGTGCCCCCGCACCCTCATATGGGCCTGCAGACCGTCAGCTGGCTCCACGACGGCGAAGTGCAGCACCGCGACAGCCTCGGCAGCCTCCAGACCCTCCGCCCCCGCGAACTCGGCCTCATGACCTCCGGCCGCGCCATCGCCCACTCCGAGCAGAGCCCCGTCCCGCACGCCCGCCTCCTCCACGGCGCCCAGCTCTGGGTCGCCCTCCCCGACGCCCACCGCCACACCAGCCCCGCCTTCGAACACCACGCCACCCTGCCCCTCGTCACCGCCCCCGGCCTCACCGCCACCGTCATCCTCGGCGAACTCGACGGCGCCGCCTCCCCGGGAACCACCTACTCACCCCTGGTCGGCGCCGACCTCGCCCTCGCCTCCGGCAGCGACGTACGGCTGCCGGTCAACCCGGACTTCGAGTACGCCGTTCTCACCATGTCCGGCGCCACCGACGTCGACGGCGTCCGCCTCGACCCCGGTTCGATGCTCTACCTCGGCTGCGGCCGCACCGAGCTCCCCCTGCGCGCCCTGAGCGACAGCGGCCTGCTCCTCCTCGGCGGCGAGCCCTTCGATGAGAAGATCGTCATGTGGTGGAACTTCATCGGCCGCTCCCACGACGACATCGCCCAAGCCCGCGCCGACTGGATGACCGGCTCCCGCTTCGGCGCCGTCACCGGCTACGACGGTGCCCCGCTACCCGCCCCGGAACTGCCCCCCGTGGCTTTGAAGCCCCGGGGACGGGTGCGCTGACCTGCGGTCTCTGTCGTTGCTGCGTATCAGCCGGGAAGCGATCGCGGCAGCCCGAACGACGGGAGCACGCTGTTGTCGAAGCGGGTGATGGCGCAGATCCGGTCGCCGGTGAGGGCGAGGAGGCCGGTCCCGTGGCGGATGCCGGTAGGGGCGCGAAGGCAGGCCCCGAAAGCCGGCTGACCGTTCGCTCGCGTCGGGACGAGGTCATAGGTCCGGCCCTGGCGGATGACGCTGGCGAAGAAGCGGGCCACGGCGTCGCCCTGGTATTCGAGGGTAACCGGTGGCATGGAGCCCCGGACATCGTCGGTGAGCAAGGCGACCAGCGCGTCGACATCGCCGGACTCGTGCGGATCGATGCGCGTCCCTCGAACCCTCCGAGGCCTTGCCAGGCGGCCAGGAGCGTGTCCTGGAGGGCGTCCTCGGCGTCCTGGACGCCGGCCGGGTACTCGGACGAGGCTGTGCGCGCGGGTTTTCGGGCACTGGCCCCGGTACTGCCCCCGGGGATTCCGAGCGAGGCACCGGGCCGCCCGGACAGAGACACCGGGCCGCCCGGACATGCGGGTGGTCTTCGAGGACGCGAGCGCGGTGTGAGGATCCACCGCCGGCCGGACAGCTAGAGCGTCCCCGCCGCCGTCACGACGATGGCGCGGACCTGGGCGATGATCGCGAGCCGGTTGGCCACGAAGGCGGGGTCGGTGACTGTGCCGGTGGCGGGGTCGGTGTTGCCGTCGCCGAACTGCAGGACGGGGGTGTGGACGTGGCCGCCGGGGATGTCGAGGCCGAGCTCGTCGCGCAGCAGGGTGGCCCGGTAGGCGATCTCGTTGGAGAGGTAGTCGCCGCCGCCTCCGGCGCGGGCGGTGGAGCCGGGGGTGGGGCCGGTGGCGCTGGTTACGGGGTCGGTGGCGCCGGCCGGGATCTCGGTGACGGAGGTGTGGTCGTACACGGGGAAGGGACCGGCGCCGGCGGCCAGGATGGCCCGGTAGGGGAGGGTGGTCGTGGTCCACTGCGGCTGTTCGGAGGCGTACGGGACGGGGACGACGCCGGTGACGGAGAGGTTCTCGTTGTCCGGGTAGCCGCCGCGCCAGGCGCCGTTGAAGCGCTCGACGTCGAAGCGGCCGACCCTGCCCTGGCTGACGGTGGTGAAGAGGTGGACCTGACGTGGCCCGGGGCGGAAGGAGGGGAGCAGGGTGCGCTCGACGGTGCCCGCGGTGAAGTCGGTCCAGCGGACGGGGAAGACCGCGGTCTCGATGCGGGCCGGCCCCGAGGCGGTTTCCACGGTCACCCCGTCGAGCGCGAGGGCGGTGGCGCCTGAGGGGTTGCTGCGGCGGACGTCGATGTCGAGCTGGAACGGGTCGAAGCCGGTGAGAAGGATCCGCTTGACGCCCTTTCCGGCTGGCAGACCGACGGAGTCCTCGCCGCGCGAGGTGCGTTCGAGGCGGTCCAGGAGGGCCGATCGCGCCGCGTCGGGCTGCCACAGGCGCACTTCACGGGTCATCGCCAGCCGCGCCCAGTACAGCGGCCGGTCGTCGTCCCGGCTCAGGTCGCCGCCCGCCGGGCCCCGCCCCTGCGCCCGGTCGACGGCCTTGCGCCACAGCCCGCTGCCGTAGCGGCTCACGACCCGCTCGGCGGCGGCCCGGGACCGTACGCCCGACAGTGCGGCGGCGAATTCCTGCACGGCGGTGTCGAAGCCGCTGCGGCGCAGAATCTCCTGGGGAGCGGCCTGGTCGAGGCGCTGTTCCTCGACGGTGGGGGTGGCCGTGGCGGCCCATGCGGGAGCGGACAGGACAAGGCCGGTGACCGGCAGGGCGGCGAGCGGCAGGGCGGTGAACGACCGACGTGTCATGTGCATGGGGCATCCTTCCGTCGCCGGAAGGATGCCCCATGTGACGCGAGTGGCGCCAGAGCGCCTGTCGCTTACGGGGCCGCTGTGTGGGTTGAGCGATAGACGGCGGTGGCGATCCGTACGAACGAGCGGATGCGGGGACCTTTTGGAAGCCCGGCAGTTCGCCATCTTCCCGTGGTTCCCGCCGCACGACACCGACGTGTCAGGCACCCGTTGGCTCGCGGTCATGCAGCGCCTGGCAGGCGAGTCCCCAGACGTCGAAAAGGGTGTCGGCTGCCTGTGCTCCGAGCACCACGCATGAGGAACCACCAGACGAACGAGCAGGCTCCCCGTGCTCAGTCACGACGGGGTGGGCGCCTCTGAAAATGACACGCGGTGTGGGAGCGGCTGTGGCAGGGTGGCGGCCCGGTAGATCCCTCCCGTCCCCAGCGCCAACCGGCTCACCGCAGGAGCGTCCGATGACGACACCACCCCGCATTGCCGGGCCGGTCCGGGGCCAGGGCCTCGCGGTGCGCCCGCAGGTCGTACACGGACCGCACCAGGCCGTCGGCGTCGATCCTGACTCGTACGACGGCGTTGTCGAGGGTGACGCCGTCCTCGTCCTGCCGCACCGCTCCTCAGCTGGATACTTCCCAATTGGAAGTAGATTCCCTTGATGGTAACCACCATCCGCGGGGTAGCGTCAAGGCCAGTTGCACGAAAGGCTGCACAACGGTCTTTCCACTCATTTGACTCGAGGGAGATGTCTCATGTCCGCATCCTCGATGCGCGCGGTGGTACAGCACGGCTTCGGCGGTCCGGAAGTCCTTCAGGTGGAGGAGGTGCCCCGCCCCGAGCCGCTGCCGACCGAGGTCCTCGTGCGGGTGCACGCCGCCGGGATCAACCCGGTCGACTGGAAGACCCGGTCCGGCACGGGCATGGCCCACGTGCTGGGCGACCCGCCGTTCATCCTGGGCTGGGACGTCGCCGGCGTGGTGGAGGAGACCGGCTTCGGGGTGACCACGCTCAAGCCTGGCGACGAGGTCTACGGAATGCCGTGGTTCCCCCGCGCCGCCGGCGCCTACGCCGAGTACGTCACGGCCCCCTCCCGGCAGTTCGCCCGCAAGCCGGCCGGCATCAGCCACGAGCAGGCCGCCGCCGTGCCGCTGGCGGCCCTCACCGCCTGGCAGGTCCTGGTGGACACCGCCGACGTCCGCCCCGGCCGGCGCGTGCTGATCCACGCGGCCGCGGGCGGCGTCGGACACTTCGCCGTCCAGTTCGCCAAGCACCTGGGTGCCTACGTCATCGGCACCGCCAGCAGCGCCCGCCACGAATGGCTCGCCGGGCTCGGCGCCGACGAACTCATCGACTACACCGCCGTCCGCTTCGAGGACGCCGTCAAGGACGTCGACGTCGTGGTCGACCTCGTCGGTGACGGCCACGCCAACACCAGCACCCGCTCCCTGAGCGTGTTGCGCCCCGGCGGCCTGCTCGTCGCCGTCCCCTCCGGCGCCTCGCCCGAACTGCTCGACACCGCCCGGGCCCAGGGCCTGCGCGCCAGCGCCTTCCTGGTCGAGCCCGACGGCCCGGCCCTGGCCCGTATCGCTGGACTCATCGACTCCGGCGACGTGAAAGTGGAGGTCGAGGAGGCCTTCCCCCTGGACCAGGTCGCCCGGGCCCACTCCCACGGCGAGACCGGCCACACCCGCGGCAAGCTCGTGCTGCGCGTGGCCTCCTGACGCCTGCCTGTGCGGTGTTCATGCGGTTGTCGCGTGGATGCGCTCGAGCAGCGAGGCGGTCCTGTGCTGGCGCACCGGGTACGGCGCGTGGTCGACGAGCAGATGGCCGCCGCCGGGCTGTCCCTGGCCCGGACGAAACTCCTGCGCGTGCTCGACGAGCAGGGCCCGACCCGTCTGTCGTCCCTGGCCGATCAGCTCGGTTTCGCCGCACGAACGGTCACCGAGACGGTCGACGGCCTCGAACGTGACGGGCCTCGTCGAGCGCAACCCGGACCCCACCGACCGCCGCGCCAAACTGGTCGTCCTCACCCGCGCTCCAGAACATCTTCGGCGCCCTCACCGACGAGCAGTTGAAGGCCCTCAGCGGGCTGCTCGGCACGATCGACATCGCCGCTCGTACGGCTGCCAAGACGGCTTAGCGAGCCTTCGGGTCTCAGGTGGTGATAGGGGTCAAGAAGATCCAGACGTGGCCGAACGGGTCGCGGAGCATCGACTGCCGGGCACCGTAGGGCATGTCGGCCGGAGGCGAGAGAAGTTCGGCCCCGGCGGCCGCGGCCCGGGCGCTCAGGCTGTCCACGTCCGGCACGTAGACATGCAGGACAACGGACGGGCCGACCGAGCCGGGGGGCGAGAACGGGGGTTCGGCGTCACCGAGCATGAGGGCGGAGTCATGAATTCTGATCTCGGCGTGGATGATGCGCCCGTCATCACCTTCGAGCCGGAAGTACTCCGATGCTCCGAACGCGGCTGCGTAGAACGCGATCGCCTCGGCGGCTCCGTCGACCATGACGTGAGGGATGACGGCGTACTTGTACTGCTCGGGGATCTTCATGCGCGTCACGGTAGGGCCGCGCCGATCAGCCGGACATCGGGCAAAGGTCGCGTCCTGGCACTTACGTGAGGCGTAGGACCGGGGTCGGTACTCCGGCGGCCCACCCCGAGGCGTCAGTCGGCTGCGGGGGAGACCAGTCGGCGTACGGCTTCGACGACCGCGCCGCGGTGGGAGCGCAGACGGGTCTCGTCCATGCCGCCGGGGGTCATGGCGCTGTCGGGGGTCCAGGCGCTGGCCAGGGCCAGGACGAAGGTGAGCAGGTCCTCGGGGGTGAAGGTCCTGGGGACGTGCCCGTCGGCCTAGGCCTTGGTGATCGCCTCCGTCTGCTGCATGGATGCGGCCAGCTGTGCGGGTCCGGGCCCGCGGCCGGTGCGTTCCAGGCGGTTCCAGGCGGCGAGCCGAAGTTTAGTTGCAAGCGGCTCGTGCGGCCGTCCACCTACGTCCCGGGAGGTCATCCATGCCCCGCGCACCGATCGCTCCACTGCTGGACTTCAAGCGCATCACCGTGGGGGACGGCCGCGAATGGGCCGACGCGTGACCCTGCCGCTCAACCCGACGAGGTGGTGGGTGGAGCTGCGGTGTCGCTCAGCAGACGCAGCCGTTCCGGGGCGTCCGTGGTCAACACGGGGGTATAGATCATCAGGCGCAGGTCGGGATGATCGCAGGGCTCCAGGCGGTGCAGCTCCAGCAGCAGATCACCGGCGGACGGGTGGCGGAACAGGTGCTCACGTGAGGTGAATCCTTCGACGTCATGGCTCTCCCAGCTTGCGCGGAAGGATTCGCTGGCCTCGACAAGCCGAGCGACCAGGTCGCACCAGGGGACCTCGCCGAGTCGGGGACCCACCTCAGCCCTGAACTCGCGGAGGAAACGACGGCTGGTGACCTCCCACTCTGGCATCAGCTCGCGCAGGTACGGGTCGGTGAACACCAGCCAGAGCATGTTCCGGTCCGTCAGATCGACCGTCGTGATGTTCGGGTACAGAGCCGCGAACGCGGCGTTCCACTCCTGTACGCCCCAGTCCGCACCGGTCACGTACGCGGGAAACCCCGGGAGCGAATCGAGCAGCCGCTGCACGCTGGCCGGGGCCTTGTCGGCCATCTGCTCGGGGGCGATTTGCGGGGCGGAGTACCCGGCCAGCGACAACAGGTAGGTGTGTTCCGCCGTCGACAGGCGCAGGGTGCGTGCGACCGCATCCAGCACCTGCCGGGACGGATGGATGTCGCGTCCCTGCTCGAGCCATGTGTACCAGGTGACGCTCACATCGGAGAGATAGGAGACCTCTTCGCGACGGAGCCCGGAGGTCCTTCTTCCACCGACCGGAGGCAGGCCGAGGTCGGCGCGCACAAGCTGCTCACGCCGGGTTTTGAGGAAGTCGCCCAGGTCGCGGCGCCGCTGCTCCTCGGCATTCACACTCCACCTACTAGTAGTGCCACTACTAGAGGTATCGCCGTCTATGCCCCTGAAAAGGTGGAATGGATCCTTGGGGGATGCCGGAGCCGAGATCACCCATCGCACGCCCTGCCGCCCCGCCCCGCTGAGGTCCCCCACACCCCGCAGAGGACGAGATGCTTCCCTTTCCGCCCGTCCACACCTCCACGTCCACCATCCGGCAGCTCCACGGGAGCCTCACGGCCGGCGGGCGGACGGGTGCACGGCTAAGCCGGGAGCGCATGCTCCGCATGTGCCCGCTGAGCCGACGCTGGGCACGGGCGGTTATAGCAATACTGTTCATCTGCGGAACGACCGTGGGCAGCTTCACGGCACCGACCGATATCCATCTCGCCTCCCTGCTGGTCGCTGCCCCGGCCTCGACCGCCGCGTGGGCCGGCCCCAGACTCACTACCGGCGTCGCCCTCCTCGCAGGCGTAGCCGTCGTGGCCATCGACATTCACGACGGCTTGCTGCACGCACCCCTCGGCGCGCCGGACTCCTCGTGGGTGATCATCCCGATCCACGTCGTCGCCCTCGTCCTGGTCTCCGCCTTCGTCATCGCCTTCCGCGCTCTGCACGACCGCGACCTTAAGGAACTGACCCAGGTGCGGGCGGTCTCCGAAGCGGCCCAACGCGTCCTGCTGCGCCGGCTTCCGCACCGGATGGGCCCGCTGCTGGTCGCCTCCGCGTACCGGGCCGCCCAAGCGCAGGCCCAGATCGGCGGCGATGTGTACGCCGCGACCCGGACGAGCGGCGCGACCCGCCTCCTGATCGGCGATGTCCGGGGTAAGGGCCTGTCGGCCATCGGCGAGGCGGCGGCCCTGTCCGGCGCCTTCCGGGAGGCCGCCTACCGGAACGCCACGCTGCCCGAGCTCGCCGCCTCCCTGGAGGACAGCGTCGGCAGGCACCTGGCAGAGATCGCCCATACCGACGACGACACCAGTGAACGTTTCATCACCGCCCTCATCGTCGAGGTCCCCGACGACACCAGCACGGTCCGGATGATCAGCTGCGGTCACCCCCCGCCCCTGCTCTCGCACCGCGGCCGCATCGCCGTCCTGCACACCCACCGGCCTGCTCCGCCCCTGGGCCTGGCAGCTCTGTCTCCCGACGCGTACCACGTCGACACCTTCCCCCTCGACGCCGGAGACACCCTCGTGCTCTACACCGACGGCGTCGTCGAGGCCCGCGATGCGGCAGGCGCCTTCTACCCCGCCTCCGACCGGGTCGCCGGCTGGGAGTGGGGGACCCCTCAGCAGCTCCTCGAGCGGATCCTCGACGATCTCCATTCCCACGTCGGCGGCAGGCTCGACGACGACGTCGCCATGGTCGCCGTCCAGCGCGCCCCCGTACCGGGCCCGGCCGGCGCCGGCGCGCCGGAATTCGCTCTCTCAGGTGGGGCCAGAAGGGCTCGGGTGACCGCTTTGCCGAGTGGCATCAACCCACTGTGAACGCCTGATCAGCAGGGTTCCTTGGCCAACTGTTCGAGGATGCGGTCCGAGATGCGGCCGAGGACGCCGATCTCCTCCGGGGTGAGGTGGTCGATGGCCAGGCGGCGAACGGCTTCGACGTGCCGGGGAGCGGCGGCCGCGATGGCCTCGCGGCCGGCCGGGGTGATGGATACGAAGGCTCCGCGTCCGTCGTCGGGGCACTCCTCGCGGACGACGAGGCCGCGCTTGGCCATGCGGACGATGTGGTGGGACATCCGGCTCTTCTCCCACTCCACCGCCTTGGCCAACTCCAGGAAGCGCAGTCGGCCGTCGAGGACGTCGGTGAGGCTGACGAGTACCCCGTAGTCGGAGGCGGACAGCTGGGAGTGGGCCTGGAGTTCACGAGCCAGTCGGCCGCTGAGCTTGTCCTGCATACGGATGAAGCTGCGCCAGGCATGCGCCTCCGTCGCGGCGAGCCGGCGCGGTGTCTCGTTCATTGTGTCAGTTTACCGCGATTGGTTGATGCATCATCTATCGCTGAGTCCTGGGGGGCTCGCCTTCTTCCTCGTACTCGCCTTCGGCCTGGGACGGGGTGGTCCTGGGGACCTCTGCGTGGACCTCCCCATTGGGGACGCCGTCGAGGTCGTCCCGCTCGCCCTCCGCCTGGGAGGGGGTCCTCTCATAGAGCTGGTTGTAGAGCTGATCGTCCGGAATGCGCATCGGGATCCTCCTGCCTTTCCGCTTCCAGCCTCCCACTCGCCGCGGGATCAGGTGCGGCGCGGCGACACCAGAAGGAAACTGCTGCCGTGCCGGTCGCGGTGCAGCGTGCACTGCCAGCCGTAGCGCTCGAGGACCTGCTGGCAGGTCGCCAGGGCCTCCGGTGCGCCGGTGCCGCGCCAGGCGACCTCGGCGACGCCGGACTGGGCGGCGGCGGGGGATACGGAGTAGCCGGTGGACGGGGGATGGCCGGCGGCCTCGAGGGCGAGGGCGACGGAGTGGACGAGGCGTTCGCGCTCCCAGGGGGCGGGACGTGAGGTGTCGCCGTCCTGGAGCACCCGGCGGATCTCCAGGAGCCCGGACCAGGCGGCGGCGACCTCGGCGGCGCGGCCGGGCGGGGCGGGGGAGGCCGGTCCGGTGCCGTCATCGGCGGTGAATCCGGCGGCCGCCGGGGCCAGGGCGGGGGTCGGGGTTGAGGCCGGAGCGGCGGGCCGGGCCTCCGCCGGCTCGGGGCCGATCCGGTCCAGTACGCCCCGTACACGCAGCCCCTCCGGGGTGAGGTAGAAGCCGCCGACCCGGCCGTAGCGGACGGCCAGGCCGAGCCGGGCCAGGGCCTCACAGGTCGGGACGCGGGCGCCCAGCCGTCCCGTCTCGGCGTCGGACTCCAGGATTGCTCGCCGCTGGGCGGCGGAAAGGAGGTCGGCCATGCCCAGCACCCTATGTGGGAGGTGCGACACCCCTTCGGTGCCCTACACTCGAATTCGAGCAGACGTTCGAACAGGTGAGGTGGCCGCGGCATGGTCGTACCCGCACAACACCAGCATCCGCACCCGGACCCCGGCCCGTGCGTGCTCTACATCCGCTGCGGCCCGGTCGACCGGGCGACGTACGCCGGGCTGGCCGAACTCGTGGCCCAGTTCACCCCTCTCGTGGAGACCGTGCCACCGGACGCGATCCTGGCCGACGTACGCGCCGCCGTGCGGTACTTCGACCGGCTTCCCGAGCAGCTCGCCCTGATGATCGGCACCCGCGCCACCGCCCTGTACGACGTACGCCTCACGATTGGCGCCGCCGGCAACCGCACCGTCGCCGCCATGGCCGCTGGAGGCAACAGCCGGCCCGGCCGCGTCCGCGCCGTCGACACCGACCCCGAGGCGGTGGCCGACTTCCTGCGCCCCCAGCCGGTCGACGTCCTCTACGGCATCGGTGAGGCCGCCGCCCGCACGCTGACCCGGCGCGGCCTCTTCACCGTCGGCCAGGTCGCCGTCACGCCGCTGCCGGTCCTCCAGGGCATTCTGGGCACCGACACCGGGCGTACCGTCTGGGAGCGCGCCAACGGCATCGACCCGCATCCCGTCACCGCCGAAGCCCCGACGAAAAGCCTGACCGCCGACCGGCTGTTCAACGCCGACACCGTCGGCACCGACGCCGTACGCCGCAGCGTCCTCGAACTCGCCGACGCTCTCGGACGGCAACTGCGCGGCTCCGGCCAGACGGCGTCCGCCCTCGCCCTGACCATCGGGCTCACCGGCGGCTCCTCCCTCGGCCGCGCCCGCACCCTGCCCGCCCCGACCGGGCACACCGCCGCCCTGGCCGACGCCGCGCTCGACCTGTACGAAGGGCTCACCCTGCGGGACACCCGAGTCCGCGCGGTGGCGCTGCGCGCCGAGAACCTCGCCCCCGCCTCGACCCGGCCCGACCACCACCCACCCGCGTCCCCTCGGGCCCGCAGCGTCATGCCGGCCACCCTCACGGACCGCACGCGCCGCTGAGCTTTTCGCAGACGGCTCAGGCGTTCGCCGCGAACGCGTCGACGCCTGTGAGTTCGGCCGACAGCTTCCACAGCCTCGCCGCCTGCCCGGGGTCCGTCGCGTAGGCGCGTACGCCGCTGGTGAGCTCGCCCTCGCCCTCCCCAAGGGGCTCCGCGATGTCACAGTCCTCGCAGTAGACCCCGCCCATGCCCGCCAGCTGCGGGGATGTCGCCGCCCATACGTGGGTCGCGGCACCCTGCGCGGGGGTCTTGATGCCGGGGTCCAGCGGGTGGCCGTCCGCGTCGATCCAGCCGGCGGCGATCATCTCCTCCTTGGGCACGTGACGGCCCAGCTCGGTGAGGATGACACCGGGATGGAGCGAGAAGGCCCGCACCCCGACGTCCCGGCCGAGCGCGTCGAGCTGTACGGCGAACAGCGCGTTGGCGGTCTTGGCCTGGCCGTACGCCTGCCACTTGTCGTAGCCGTGCTCGAGGTGCACGTCGTCCCAGTGGATGTCCGAGAGCTGGTGGCCGTTGGAGGACACCGAGACGACGCGGGCCCCGCCGCGGGCGATCGCCGGCCAGAGCCGGTTGACGAGGGCGTAGTGACCGAGGTGATTGGTCGCGAACTGAGCCTCCCAGCCCGGTCCGAGCCGTGTCTCCGGGCAGGCCATGATCCCGGCGTTGTTGATCATCAAGTCGATGCCACGGCCGGAGGCGAGGAAACGTTCGGCGAATCCTCGGACGATGTCGAGGTCGGAGAGATCCAGTTCGTCGACCTCGACACCGTCGATGCCGGTGAGCGCCTCTCGCGCTGCCGCTGGGCGCCGGGCAGGCACCACCACCTGGGCACCGGCGCCGGCGAGCGTGCGCGTCGTCTCCAGTCCGAGGCCCGAGTAGCCACCGGTGACGACCGCGAGCTTCCCGGTGAGGTCGATCCCGCGCACCACCTCCTGCGCAGTGCTTCGGGCCCCGAATCCTGAACCGATCTTGTGCTGAGGTGTTGTTGTCATACCTCGACGCTACGGATTGGAGCGTGCTCCAGGTCAAGTCGCGGCCAGGCTCCGTCCATCCCCGGACGGGGACGGTGTCGAGGGGACGGGCTTGTCGAGCATGTCGCAGACCGCGGCATTCACCAGGGCCTGGTCGGCGGCGCCGACCTTCGGCTCGGCCAGGCCGAAGATGGTCGCCGTGAAGACCGAGACCGTGGGGCGGCCGGTGCTGTCGGTGTAGTCCTCGCTTGATTGACGTGCTCCCCGGCCCAAAGGTCCGGGGATTCCTGCCGCGGCTCATCTAGGAACGGGCAACGGTCTGCGGCACGTTGTAGCCCTCGACCCGCAGCGCGGGCCGGCCCCACAGGTAGTTGTCGCTGTACAGCGTCGGCAGCACGCGGTCGTTGCTCCTGCTGTCCAGAAGGGAAAGTCTCACCATTGCCGCGACGGCCGAGCCGTGGTTGTGGATCCTGGCGGTCGCCGCCCGGCGCGCTCCCGAGCGCGTGACCCGCACGATGTCGGCGGAGACCTTCACCGACTTGGCCTTGTTGAGGACCTTCATGTCGGATGCCTGGCGGTAGCGCCAGTAGGTGTTCTCCGACAGGAGTCGGCCCCGGCCGTCCGACCAGCTAGCCCTTCGTACGCCCGCCCCGCGCAGCGGCCAGCAGTTCCCCGGCGCTGAGCGGGCGCGGCAGCGCGCCGCGGCGGGCGGTCGCCATGTCGGCGAAGCAGCCGTCGCACACCGCCAGCGGGATGTGGCGGATGCCGCAGTCGCGGACGGTCCCGTCGTCCCGTCCGCACACGTCGCAACTGCTGACCGGCTCCACCGCCATGTGTTCGATAGTGCCGCGCCGACAACGCCGCCCGGCAGGGCGCGCAGCGGTCGCAGGGGCGCGCCGACAACGCCGCCCTCTTCCCCTGTGAGCTGCCGGGGTCCAGGCTTGGGCGTGCATCGGGCACGATCATGAAAGGACCCCCGAGGACATGCCGCTGAACGCCGAAGCCGTCCGCGCCTGCTACCCCGCCCTGCGCGACGGCGCCGCCTATCTGCTCGCAGGCGTCGCGGAGCTGAACTCATGAGCCCCCGGACGAAGTCCCCCGTAGCCGTCGTCACCGGCGCCGCCCAGGGCATCGGCCGCCAGGTCGCCGAGGCGCTCGCCGCCGAGGGCTACGCGCTGGTGCTGGCCGACCTCCGCGAGCCCTCCGACACCCTGACTGCCGTACGCGAGGCGGGCGCCGACGCCATCGCCGTCACCGGAGACGTCGCGGCGGACGCGTATGCCGATGCGCTCGCCGCCCGGGTCAGTGAGCAGTTCGGCCGCGGCGCAGATGTACTGGTCAACAACGCCGGGGTCTCCCTGTTGAGCCCCGCCGAGGAGACCACCGCCGACCAGTGGCGCCGGGTCCTGGAGGTCAACCTCACAGGCCCGTTTCTGCTGTCCCGCGCCCTGGGGCGCCTCATGCTCGAGGCCGGCGGCGGCTCGATCGTCAACATCGCGTCCATCGCCGGGCTGCGCGGGGTGTCCGACCGGGCCGCGTACAACGCCAGTAAGCACGGCCTGGTCGGCCTGACCCGGACGCTGGCCGCCGAGTGGGGCGGGCGGGGCGTGCGGGTCAACGCGGTGTGCCCCGGCTGGGTCAAGACCGAGATGGACGAGGCCGACCAGGCCTCCGGCGGCTACACCGACGACGACATCATCGGCCAGGTGCCGATGGGCCGTTTCGCCGCCCCGGGCGACATCGCCTCCGCCGTCTGCTTCCTGGCCGATCCCGCCCGCAGCGGCTTCGTCAATGGCGTCGCCCTTCCCGTCGACGGAGGTTGGACCGCCGACGCGAGCTGGACCTCCTTGCGGATGCGGAAGCGATAGGCAAACGTTCGTACGGATCAAATCCCATTCCCGGGGCATCAATGTCAGTACGCGGCGACAGAACCAGGAGGCGCCCGTGAAGGTCGGACTGCTCACGCGCGAATACCCGCCGGACGTCTACGGCGGAGCGGGCGTCCACGTGGAGTTCCTCGCCCGCGAACTACGCGCCCTCACCGACCTGCAGGTGCACTGCTGGGCCGGCTCGGGCGAGAGCGGCGACGACTCCGTGTTCCGCCATGAGGCCGCTGCCGAGCTCGCCGGCGCCAACGAGGCTCTGCGCAGCCTGTCCGTCGACCTCTCCATGGCCGCCGCGCTCACCGGCCGCGACCTCGTGCACTCGCACACCTGGTACGCCAACCTCGGCGGCCACCTCGCCAAGCTCCTCCACGGCATCCCGCACGTGATGACCGCCCACTCCCTCGAACCCCTGCGCCCCTGGAAGGCCGAGCAACTCGGCGGCGGATACGCCCTCTCCAGCTGGGCCGAGCGCACCGCGATCGAGGCCGCCGACGCCGTCATCGCCGTCTCCCACGGCATGCGCGCCGACATCCTCGACTGCTACCCCACCCTCGATCCCGCGCGCGTCCACGTCGTCCACAACGGCATCGACACCCGCCTCTACCGCCCCGACCCCGGCACCGATGCCCTGCGCGCGCACGGCATCGATCCCGCCCGCCCGTACGCCCTCTTCGTCGGCCGTATCACGCGCCAGAAGGGCGTCCCCCACCTGCTGCGCGCCGCGCGCCACCTCGACCCCGCGACCCAGCTCGTGCTGTGCGCCGGCGCCCCCGACACCCCGGCCATCGACCGCGAGTTCCGCGACCTGGTCACCGAACTGCGGGAGCTGCGCGACGGCGTGATCTGGATTCCCGAGATGCTGCCGCGTCCCGAGGTCGTCCAGATCCTCACCCACGCGGCGGTGTTCGTCTGCCCCTCGGTGTACGAGCCGCTCGGCATCGTCAACCTCGAAGCCATGGCCTGCGGCACCGCCGTCGTCGCCTCGGCGGTCGGCGGCATCCCCGAAGTGGTCGAGGACGGCGACACCGGACTGCTCGTCCCGTACGAGGAGAAGGACCCGGCCGGATTCGAAACGGCCCTGGCGGCAGCCGTGAACACGGTGGTCGCCGACCCGGCGACGGCAGCGCGGATGGGTGAGGCCGGGCGGGAGCGCGCGGCGCGCGAGTTCGGGTGGGACGCTGTGGCCCGACGTACGGTGCGCGTGTACGAGGAGATCCTCAAATTCTGACAACAGCGGAACAGTTGCAAGGGGGCGGCGATGCGTGGCGGACCTTCGGTGCTGGGAATCGTACTGGCGGGCGGAGAGGGCAAGCGGCTCATGCCGCTGACCGCCGACCGTGCCAAACCGGCCGTGCTCTTCGGTGGCGCGTACCGGCTGGTTGACTTCGTCCTGTCCAACCTCGTCAACGGCGACGTCATGCGGATCTGCGTCCTGACGCAGTACAAGTCGCACTCCCTCGACCGCCACATCACCACCACCTGGCGGATGTCCAACCTCCTCGGCAACTACGTCACCCCGGTGCCGGCGCAGCAGCGGCTCGGCCCCCGCTGGTTCCTCGGCAGCGCCGACGCCATCTACCAGTCGCTGAACCTCGTGCATGACGAACAGCCTGACTACATCGTCGTCTTCGGCGCCGACCACGTGTACCGCATGGATCCGCGTCAAATGCTCAAGCAGCACATCGAGAGCGGCGCCGGCGCCACGGTCGCGGGGATACGGATACCGCGCGAGCAGGCCTCGTCCTTCGGCATCATCACGCCGGGTCCGGACGGCATCCGCGTCGAGCGTTTTCTCGAGAAGCCCGCCGACCCGCCGGGTCTGGCCGGTGACCCGGACCGCGTGTACGCCTCCATGGGGAACTACATCTTCACGACAAAGGTGCTGCTGGACGCCCTGTACCAGGACGCGGAGGACGACGACTCGGTGCACGACATGGGCGGCAGCATCCTGCCCATGCTCACCGAGAAGGGCCAGGTCCAGGTCTACGACTTCGACGACAACCACGTCCCCGGCGAAACCGCCCGCGACCACGGCTACTGGCGTGACGTCGGCACCCTGGACCAGTACTACGACTCGCACATGGACCTGATCTCCGTCCACCCCGTCTTCAACCTCTACAACCGCGAATGGCCGCTCTACACCCACTCCCTGCGGCTGCCCCCGGCCAAGTTCGTGGCGGGCGGCATCGCGAGCGAGTCCATGGTCGCCCCCGGCTGCATCATCAGCGGCCAGGTCACCCAGTCCGTCCTCTCGCCCGGCGTCGTGGTGGAGGAGGGCGCCGTCGTCCAGGGCTCCGTCCTCCACGACAACGTCCGGATAGGCCGTGGGGCCATCGTGCGGCGCGCGATCCTCGACAAGAACGTCGTCGTGCCCCCTGGCGCCACGGTCGGGGTAAACCCGGATCGCGACCGCGAGCTGTACCACGCCTCGGCGAACGGGATCATAGCGCTGGGAAAGGGGCAACGGGTTCTGTAGAACCTGTTCCGGGGCTCGGTCCGCCGCTGCGGCACCGCATGGGTCCCCCCGGCCGAAGGCTGGGGGAGTGCCCCCATTTCGACAGCGGTCGCTCCACTTCGGCTCACTCGCCCAATGGGGCACCCCCTGAGGTGAGATCGGGCAGCGTGCTCGCCCGGAGCGTGCAGGCGACCAGGCCGCCGGAGGTGCGCCGCAGGGTGGGCGCGGTCGCGGGGTGGTGGTCGGCGATCAGGTCGGCGATGCGGTACGCCGTGTCCTCGTCCGCCGCCGTGATGCGTACGTATGCCGTGCCATCGCGCTGCGCGGGAACCCGGTGATGATCGGTCACGGACGCCTCCTGGGGGTCGCTGCGAACGCCCGGGAAGACAGCGGCGCGCAGCGCACGGTTCTGCTCGGGGGTGGTGTTCACCCGCACGGGTGCTGTCTTCAAGAAGTTGACGTGCGCGAGTCATTGAAGCCGTGCGTGGATGCACTTACAAAACCCTGAGAACGCTCTTAAAACCGGCGACCTCCCCCCATTCCACGACGGCACCCCCTACCAGCAGCAGACGTTCACCAGGACCGGTGTGACCGGCACCTACACCGGCACCTACACCGGCGGCTCCACCCAGTTCGACCTGTACGTCGACGCCGGCAGCACGGTCGGCAACGGCCCGCAGATCCGGGTCAGTTACGACCTCACAGGCAACGGGGACGACGAGACCGACGAGGACGAGGGCGAGCACAGCCGCCACCTTCAAGCCCTCTACGACAGCGCCGAGTTCAGCTGCGAACAGCCGCTGGCCCCTCGCGCCTTCACGGACTTCCTCGACAGCCGCCCCGCCGGCCTCTACCGGATGAAGGGCGTCGTCCAGTTCGCCCCCGACGCCGGTCAGCGCAAGTACACCCTGCACGCCGTCGGCGGCTACCTCCGCTTCCAGCCCGCCCCCTGGGACCGTACCGACGACCGCGCAACCCAACTCGTCATGATCAGCTCGGGCATTGACGCCGAGGCCCTCACCAAACAGCTGAACGACTGCGTCGAGCCAGACCCGGCCGGCGCCACCGAGGAACAGCTGATCCCGGTCCTGCGGTACGTCCGCGGCGAGTAGCCTCAAGGGGCGAGAGCACACCTTTGGCACCGCCTCTGGGCAAGCGTGCCGAAGACCGGTATTTTTCCCTCTCTGCCGCCCATTTGGCCGTGGTGCGGCACTGACCGGGGGACAGCCAGCGGAAGGGAAGTGCGGTGCGCCAGTTCAGCTTCCCGCCCCTGGTCGAACCGCTTCGCTCGGGCGGACTGGCCGACTCCGTGTACGACGTGGCCCAGCGCTATCCGGGCCTGCCGCAGCTCGCCCGCCGCGACCCCGAGGACCCCGGCACGTGGCACCAGGTCACCGCCCGTACCTTCCGCGACGAGGTGATGGCTCTCGCCAAGGGCCTGGTCATCAACGGTATCGGCTTCGGCGACCGCGTCGCCCTCATGGCCAGAACCCGCTACGAATGGACCCAGTTCAGCTACGCCCTGTGGTCCATCGGCGCCCAACTCGTCCCCGTCTACCCGACCTCCTCCGCCGAGCAGGTCCGCTGGATCCTCACCCACTCCCAGGTGACCGCTGTCGTGGTCGAGCACGAGGACCATGCCATGACCGTCGGCGCCGCCTGCGGCGGTATGACCGACCTGCAGCGCATCTGGCAGCTCGACGACGACTGCGTACGTCAGATCACCGAGCAGGGCCGCCGCGTCCCCGACGACGCCGTCAACCGCCTGCGCTGGGCCGTCGAACCCGGATCCACCGCCGTCATCTCCTACACCTCCGGGACCACCGGGCGGCCCAAGGGCTGCGTCATCACCCACGCCAACCTGGCCGCCGAGTGCGACACCCTCGTCGCCGGCTTCAGCGAGATCTTCGCCCCGCTCGGCCAACAGCCCTCCGTGCTCGCCTTCCTGCCGCTGTCCCACATCTACGGCCTCATGGTCCAGGTCGGCTGCCTGCGCGGCGGTGTCATCCTCGGCCACCAGCCCGACCTCGCCCCCGCGGCCCTGCTGCCGGCTCTCGCCTCCTTCCGGCCCACCTTCCTGCTGGCCGTGCCGTACGTCTTCGAGAAGATCTTCCAAGGCGCCCGCCGCAACGCCGAACGGTCCGGTCGCGCCCGCCTCTTCGACCGCGCCACCGAGATCGCCCAGCGCTACGCCGAGGCCGTCGAGCGCCGCAACCTCGGCCAGGGCCACGGTCCCGGGCCCTTCCTCCGCGCCGCCCACGCCACCTTCGACCATCTGGTCTACGCGCGACTACGTGCGGTCTTGGGCGGCCGGGTACGCCACGCCGTGTCCGGCGGCTCCCCCCTCAGCCGTGAGGTCGCCCTGACCTTCGCCGGCGCCGGCATCAACGTCTACGACGGCTACGGCCTCACCGAGACCACCGCCTGCATCACCGCCCAGCCCGTCGCCCGCGCCCGCTACGGCACCGTCGGCCGCGCCCTGCCCGGCGCCTCCGTACGCATCGCCCGGGACGGCGAAGTCTGGGTCAGCGGCGAAACCGTCTTCGCCGGCTACCTCGACGACACGGCGGCCACCGACGCCGTCCTGCGCGACGGCTGGCTCGCCACCGGTGACCTCGGCCGCCTCGACGAGGACGGCTATCTGATCATCACGGGCCGCAAGAAGGACATCATCATCACCAGTGGCGGTAAAAGCGTGGGCCCGCAGCTGCTCGAAGAGCGACTGCGGGCCCACCCGCTGATCTCCCAATGCGTCATGGTCGGCGACAACCGCCCCTACATCGCGGCGCTCATCACCCTCGACCCCGAGGCCATAGAGCACTGGCGGCACCTCAACGGAAGCCACTCCGCGACCGGCACCCTCAACCGCCCCCGGGCCGCCACCGCCATCGACGCCGCCGTACGCGCCGAGATCCAGCGCGCGGTCTCCACCGCCAACACCGCGGTCTCCCGCGCCGAGTCCATCCGCGTCTTCCGGATCCTGCCCTCGGAGTTCACGGTCGCCGACGGTCTCCTGACGCCCTCGCTCAAGCTCCGCCGCCGCGCCATCGTCAGGGCGTACGCGGCGGAGATCGACGAGCTCTACGCGACCGCTACTTGAGGTCGGAGGCCTTGATGTAGCCGCTGTCGATGAGCTCCTTCTTGTAGTTGCTCTTTTCGACACTCACCGGCTGCAGCAGATACGCCGGCACGATCTTGTTGCCGTTGTCATACGTCTTGGTGTCGTTCACCGGCGGCTTCTTGCCGCTCAGCAGCGCGTTGCCCATCTCGAACGTCACCTTGGCCAGCTTGCGGGTGTCCTTGTAGACCGTCTCCGTCTGCTCGCCCTTGATGATCGACTTCACCGAGTCGACCTCCGCGTCCTGCCCCGTCACCACCGGCAGTGGCTTGGCCGCCGTACCGTACCCGTCGTTCTTCAGCGTCTGGATGAGGCTCCGCGAAATGCCGTCGTACGGCGCAAGCACCGCGTCCAGGTGCTGGTTGGCGTAGTTCTCCTTCAGAATGAGCGCCAGCCGCTGCGCCGCGTAGGTGACGTCCCAGCGCAGCGTCGCCACCTGCGTGATGCGCTTCTGGCCGCTCCCGATGACCAGCTGCTTCTTGTCGATGTACGGCTGCAGCACTTTCATCGCACCGTTGAAGAAATACTGCGTGTTGTTGTCGTCGGGCGAGCCCGCGAACAGCTCGATGGTGTACGGGCCCGTCGTGCTGCCGTCCTTCAACCCCAGCTTCTGCACGATGGCATCGGCCTGCAGCTCACCGACCTTGAAGTTGTCGAAGGTCGCGTAGTAGTCCACGTCGTTCGACGCCAGCAGCAGCCGGTCGTACGAGATGACCTTGATCCCCTTCTGCCTGGCATTCACCAGCACGTCGCCGAGCCCGGACCCGTCGATGGAGGCGATGATCAGCAGCTTGTCGCCGTTGTTGATCATGGTCCGGATCTGGTCGGCCTGCGTGTCGGCGCTGTTGTCGGCGTACTTCAGGTCCGTCTTGTAGCCCTTGGCCTGGAACTGCTTCACCAGACTGTTTCCGTCGGCGATCCAGCGCTGCGACACCTTCGTCGGCATCGCGATCCCCACCGTCGCCGGGCCGCTGCTCCCGGAGCCGGACCCGCCACAGGCCGTGGCGCCGGCGACTATCGCAACCACGGGTATCAATGCTGCGGTGGTACGCAGTCGGGCGGCTCTGGCACTGTGCATGGCGTGGATCCTCTCGGCGGGTGTTCGGGGATGCGTCCCGAAACGCCGTCGCCGATCGCGGCTCCCACCGTCCCCGTGGTCACACGCAGCAGCCGGAGCCCGTGCTCTCGCGACGGACGTCATCGGGCTTGTTCAATTAGCCGGGGGCACTGGCACCCCGCTGTATGACCGCCACGGCGATCTGCCGGAGCGTCAGGACGGCCTCCACCATCACACGGCACCAGGTTCACCGAGGCCGCCCGAGGCGTACGCCACAAGGTGAGCGGAGGCTAGCACACGGCCGCAGGCGTCAACCCCCCGGGTAGCCGCGTGAAGTGTCGAACGGCGGCAGGGGACTGGGGCCGTTAGGATCCCAGCGCTCGATCGGCGGCAGCTCACGCACCCGCTGGCGCCTGCGGCCCTGGCCCGGGCGGCTCCACCGGGTGGCCAGCACAGCCCCCAGCCCCACGGCTGCCGTCGGCAGCCCGGGCCACGCCGCGCGCAGGTCAATGGGCCCGCCGGCCGTGGTGACGCCACCGGTCGCGCCACCCGTGGCCCCGCCTGTTACCCCGACCGTCGCGCCGCTCTGGGTCGCCATCGCGGTCGGCGTGGCCTGCGGGACGGCGGCCGCGCTGCCCTGCGACGCCGTGGGGGCCGCGGTGGCGGCAGCGGAGGAGGCGGCCGTACCGCCACTGTCAACGGTCAGCCTCACCCCCAGCGCGGCCAGCGCCTTGGCCACCGGCTGGAAGAACGTCACGCCGCCGTTGGTGCAGTCACCGCTCCCGCCGGACGTGATACCCAGCGCCACGCTCCCGGCGAAAAGCGGGCCGCCGCTGTCCGCGCAGCTCGGCGAAGGCCTCCTGCAGCGCGGCCGGCGTTTCGGGACTGGCGAACGTCAGGTCGACGGCGTGCGTGAACATCGCGTCGTACAGCGCGGGTCGTTGCTCGGCGAACGCGGCGTACGTCGCGGCGACATCGGCGAGGGCCTGCCGTGAGTCCGTCGCCGCCGTACGGGCCGCGCGCAACTCGTCGGCGAGCTCGGCGAAGCCCTGCATCGAGACCGCGGCCATGATCGCGTCCTTGCCCTTGAAGTGGCTGTAGAGCACCGGCTGGCTGTACTCGATCTCCGTGGCGAGCCGCCGCGTGGTCACCGCGTCCCATCCCTCGGCCTCGGCCAGCTCCCGCGCGGCCGTGACAATCAGCCGCTCCCGCTCTGCTCGCTCGCGCTCCCGGCGCGTCTGGCGGGAGTGGCGGGCGGGAACGGGGTTCCCGTCGCCCTCCCTCGCCGTTTCCGTTGGTCTGGCGATTCCCAGACCGCTGAGCCGCCACGAAATGGATCCCGGCCGGGTCGATTGCCCGACCCCTTCTACTGGCCGCTGCCAGCCATCGCCCACCCCCTCGCGCGGCGATCGGTCACCCTGCGCTCACCGATTGTGGCGGAAAGCACATATTGCCTTATCCATACCTTTCATTGGTTCATGCAATGAGTTGCCCGTTTTTATGCTGGTTCCAGATTGGACCTAGTCCAGACTAGGACCGAGTCTCTCAGTGATCGGATCACCGGAGGTTTCGAAATGACCACACAGCACCCCGCCCGTCCCACCCTCACCACCGAGGCGGGCGCACCCCTCGCGGACAACCAGAACACCGAGACGGCCGGCCCTGGTGGGCCTCTGCTCTTCCAGGACCAGCAGCTGTTCGAGAAGCTGGCGCACTTCAACCGGGAGCGGATCCCGGAGCGGATCGTGCACGCCCGTGGCGCCGGTGCGTACGGCACCTTCACGCTGACCCGGGACGTCAGCCAGTGGACCCGGGCGAAGTTCCTGTCCGAGGTCGGCAAGCAGACCGAGACCTTCCTGCGGATGTCCACCGTCGCGGGCAGCCTCGGCTCGGCGGACGCCGTGCGGGACCCGCGTGGCTGGGCGCTGAAGTTCTACACCG
Source organism: Streptomyces soli (assembly GCF_003999195.1). Lineage (GTDB taxonomy): Bacteria > Actinomycetota > Actinomycetes > Streptomycetales > Streptomycetaceae > Actinacidiphila > Actinacidiphila soli. The sequence continues at coordinate 36,446 of NZ_RJVR01000224.1, read as the reverse complement.
AAGAGGGCAACTACGACCTCGTCGGCAACAACACCCCGGTGTTCTTCATCAAGGACGCCAGCAAGTTCCCCGACTTCATCCACACCCAGAAGCGCGACCCGTACACCGGCTCGCAGGAAGCGGACAACGTCTGGGACTTCTGGGGTCTGTCGCCGGAAGCGACGCACCAGGTGACCTGGCTGTTCGGCGACCGCGGCATCCCGGCCTCGTTCCGCCACATGAACGGGTACGGGTCGCACACGTACCAGTGGAACAACGAGGCCGGCGAGGTCTTCTGGGTCAAGTACCACTTCAAGACCAACCAGGGCATCAAGAACCTCCCCGCGGAGGAGGCCGCGGTCCTGGCGGGCGCCGACCCCGACAGCCACCAGCGTGACCTGCGCGAGGCCATCGAGCGCGGCGAGTTCCCGTCCTGGACCGTGCAGGTGCAGATCATGCCGGCGGCCGACGCGGCGAACTACCGCTTCAACCCGTTCGACCTCACCAAGGTGTGGCCGCACGCGGACTACCCGCCGATCGAGATCGGCAAGCTCGAGCTCAACCGCAACCCCGACAACGTCTTCGCCGAGGTCGAGCAGTCGATCTTCTCGCCGGCCCACTTCGTGCCCGGTATCGGGCCGTCCCCGGACAAGATGCTCCAGGGCCGCCTGTTCGCGTACGCGGACGCCCACCGCTACCGGGTCGGTGTCAACGCCGACCACCTGCCGGTCAACACCCCGCACGCCACCGAGTCGCAGACCTACGGACGCGACGGCGCCATGTACGACGGCCGCCACCGCAGGGCGAAGAACTACGAGCCGAACAGCTTCGGCGGACCGGTCCAGACCGACCGTCCGCTGTGGTCGGCCACTGCGGTCAACGGCTACACCGGCAACCACGCCGCGCCGACGCACGCCGAGGACAACGACTTCGTCCAGGCCGGCGAGCTCTACCGGCTGATGCCGCAGGACGCGAAGGACCGCCTGGTCACCAACCTGGCGAACGCCATCTCCGGCGTCTCCGCCGACCGTGACGACATCGTCGACCGGGCGATCAGCAACTTCAGCCAGGCCGACGCCGACTTCGGCAGGCGCCTGGAACTCGCGGTGAAGGAACTGCGCGGCCAGCACAGGTAGACCGGCGGCGACGGACGCCCGTTCCGGCGGTCGATCCACCCGATGCACAGCCCAAGCTCGTCGGTCTCAGTTAAGGACGCGAACCATGGCTGTACAAGCTGGCCCAGCGGCTCTCGGCCCGCCACCGCCCCCCTCGTGGTCGGCTTCGCCCTCGCCACGGCCGTCTTCATCGGCGGCCCGACGGACGGCGCCGCCGTCAACCCGGCCCGCGGCCTCGGCCCGATGATCGCCTCCGGCTCCTACGGCGGCTGGTGGATCTCCCTCGCGGGACCGATAGCCGGTGGCGTCGTCGCCGCCGTGCTCTACAACACCTTCGTCCGCAAGGGCGAGCCCGCCGCGGTCGAGCAGTAGCCCAGGGCCGACCACGCCCTGGCCAGGCACGCCGCCCGCTGACCGTTTTCCCGCCCCACCATCGCGATGACGGGAGGCCCCCTGCCGTCGCGACGTAGACCCCGAGGGCCCCGCCTGACCACCCGACGGGGCCCTCGGTACCAATGCGACGACCTCGGGGTCCACGGCGCTCCGCCCGCCGTGAGCACAGCCAGGCCGGGATGGGACTGGCTGTGCCCACGGCGGGCGGAGGCACCGCCGCGCCGAGCCCGGGCGAACGCGTCCGCGACCAGGTCGCCCTGTACGAGGCGACCGACGGCCGCGAAGGCGGACCGCTGGAGGGCCGTCCGGTCGTCATCCTCACCACCAAGGGCGCGAAGACCGGCAAGATCCGCAAGACCCCCTGTTTCGGGTCGGACGCGACGCCACCTACGCCGTGGTCGCGTCCGCCGGCGGCGCGCCGAGCATCCCGCCTGGTACCGGAACGCGCTGGCAGATCCGGTGGTGCACCCGCAGGACCACGACCGGACGCTCCTGGTTCGGGCGCGGGAAGTGGTGCCTCGACCCGGCATGCCGCCGCCTGCCTGGGGGGCAGGCACTGCGAGGCTGCGGGAGCATGGGCGTGGACGTATGTGCGCCCGGAGCAGCCGCAGGAGGGAGAAGCCGGTGGGGTCCCTGGTTTCGGTTGTCTTCGCGCTGTTGGCCGCGGGGAGCAATGCGATGGCGACCGTTCTGCAGCGCCGGGCGGCGCTGGATGTGCCGCTCGACGAGGGCTTCCGGCTGAAGCTGGTCATCGATTTGCTGCACCGGCCGGTGTGGCTGGGCGGCATGGCCGCGGTCGTGGCGGCGGCGGGTTTCCAGGCGCTGGCCCTGCTCAACGGGGCGCTGGCCGTCGTACAGCCGATCTTCGTGCTGGAGCTGCCGTTCGCGCTGCTGATCGCTGGAGTGGTGCTGCGGCGGCGGGTGACCCGGCACGGTTGGGTCGCCGTGACGTGCATCGCCGCCGGGCTGGGGATCGCGCTGGCTGCCGCGGCTCCTTCGAACGGGATCGACCGGCCCACGGGGACCGGCTGGGTTCTGGTCATGGTCTGCTGCGTCGGGACCATGGCGGTTCTCGTCCATGTCGCGCTGCGGCGCCCCGAGGGCCGTGTCCGCGCCGCCTGCTTCGCCGCCGCTGCCGCCATCGGCTACGCACTCACCGCGGCCCTGCTCAAGGACGCCACACACGCCTGGCAGACTGGCGGTGCCGCCGGTTTCTTCCTGGCCTGGCAGACCTACGCCTTCGCCGCCGTCGGCGTTTGCGCGCTGTTCCTGTTGCAGAACGCCGTACAGTCCGGCCCTCTGGTGGCATCCCAACCTGCTCTCACCCTGGGCGATGCCCTGGTCAGCCTTTCACTGGGCGTCACCCTGTTCGGAGAGGGAGTACGCACCGGCTGGTGGCTGATCCCCGAGATGGCAGGGGCCGCTCTGGTCCTCTACGGAGCCGTACACCTCGCCCGGATCCCCCTTACCCAGGCCCTGGTCGCACCGCCCGCGCGAACCCGGGGCTGACCGCCGGTGCGACGGGATGGCTGACAGGTCCTCACGCGTCCGGCTGGTCCGGGACGGCAGCAGGCATGCCGGGGGCGATGTGGGGGGAGGCGGGTTCCATGACGAAGACCGGTCTCCCGGACGGCATCCGGGCTTGCCTGTTCGACCTCGACGGCGTGCTGACGAAGACCGCGGTCGTCCACGCCGCCGCGTGGAAGCAGACGTTCGACGACTTCCTGCGCCGCCGTGACGGGGCGGGATTTCGCCCCTTCGACGCGGTGGCCGACTACGACGAGTACGTCGACGGGCGCCCGCGCGCCGACGGGGTGCGGGCTTTCCTGGCCTCGCGCGGCATCGAACTGCCCGAGGGCGTCGCCGACGATCCCCCCGACCGGGACACGGTGCACGGCCTGGGCAACCGCAAGAACGTGCTTCTGCTGGAGAAGATCCGCACGGAGGGCGTCGAGGCGTACCCGGGCTCCGTCCGCTACGTCGAGGCCGTGCGCGCGGTCGGCCTGAGGACGGCCGTGGTCTCCTCCAGCGCCAACTGCCGCGACGTCCTGGTCTCCGTCGGCATGGACAAGCTCTTCGAGGTGCGCATCGACGGTGTCGTGGCCGCCGAGCGCAAGCTCCCCGGCAAACCGCACCCCGACACCTTCCTCGAGGCCGCGCGCGAGCTGGGCGTCGAGGCGGGGGAGGCGGCCGTCTTCGAGGACGCGTTGGCCGGCATGGACGCCGGCCGGGCCGGCCACTTCGGGTATGTCGTGGGGGTCGACCGCGTCGGCCAGGCCGACGCCCTGCGCTCGCACGGCGCCGACATCGTCGTACAGGACCTCGCCGAGCTGCTGGAGGAGGACGCGTGATCAGCCACTCCTCCTTCACCGTCGAGCCCTGGTCCCTGCGCGAGACCGGGCTCGACCTCGACGTGATCGCGCAGAGCGAGTCGGTCTTCGCCCTGTCCAACGGCCACGTCGGCTGGCGCGGCAATCTCGACGAGGGCGAGCCGCACGGCCTGCCCGGCTCCTACCTCAACGGCGTCCACGAACTGCATCCGATGCCGTACGCCGAGGCCGGTTACGGCTTCCCGGAATCCGGCCAGACGGTCATCAACGTGACCGACGGCAAGATCATCCGGCTGCTGGTCGACGACGAGCCGTTCGATGTGCGCTACGGGCGGTTGCGCTCGCACGAACGTGTGCTCGACCTGCGCAGCGGGCTCCTGCAACGTACCTGCGAGTGGACGTCCCCGGCGGGCAGCACCGTCCGGGTGCGCTCCACCCGGCTGGTCTCCCTCACGCAGCGAGCCATCGCCGCCATCTCCTACGAGGTCGAGGCACTGGACACCGACATCCGCCTCGTCGTCCAGTCCGAACTGGTGGCCAACGAGCAGTTGCCGCAAGCCGACGGCGACCCCCGGGTCTCCGCCGTACTGGAGTCCCCGCTGCAGCCCGAGGAACACCTCGCCGAGGGCACCCGACTGCGCCTGGTGCACTGCACCGCCCTCAGCGGCCTGCGGGTCGCGGCGGCTGCCGACCACCTCGTGCACGGGCCGCCGTCCACCGAGGCCTCCAGCGAGAGCAACGATGACACCAGCCGGTTCACCATCACCTCCGAACTGGCGCCGGGAGAGACGCTGCGGCTGGTGAAGCTGGTCTCCTACGGCTGGTCAGGCGTGCGTTCGCTGCCTGCCGTACGCGACCAGGTGGAAGCCGCCCTCGCCGGCGCGCGCGTCAGCGGCTGGCAGGGTCTGGCCGACGAGCAGCGCGAATACCTGGACGCCTTCTGGGCGCGCGCCGACGTCGAGATCGACGGCGACGCCCAGATCCAGCAGGCCGTCCGCTTCGCCCTCTTCCACGTGCTGCAGGCCGGCGCCCGCGCCGAGCAGCGTGCGATCCCGTCCAAGGGCCTGACCGGTTCCGGATACGACGGGCACTCCTTCTGGGACACCGAGAGCTTCGTCCTGCCACTGCTCACCTACACATCCCCGGACTCCGTCGCCGAGGTGCTGCGCTGGCGGCAGGCCACCCTGCCCGCCGCCCGGGACCGCGCCCGCACGCTGGGCCTGCGGGGAGCCACCTTCCCCTGGCGGACCATCGACGGATCCGAATGCTCCGGCTACTGGCCGGCCGGCACCGCCGCCTTCCACATCAACGCCGACATCGCCGACGCCGTCGTACGCTACGTCTCGCTCACCGGCGACGAGGACTTCGAGCGCGAGACCGGCGTGGAACTGCTGGTGGAGACCGCTCGCCTGTGGCGCTCCACCGGCCACCACGACCCCGACGGCCACTTCCACATCGACGGGGTCACCGGGCCCGACGAGTACAGCGCGATCTCGGACGACAACGCCTACACCAACCTCATGGCCCAGGCGAACCTGAGAGCCGCCGTCGACGCCGTCGAGCGCCACGTGGAGCAGGGCGCGGCCCTGGGCGTCGACGACGAGGAGACCGCCGCCTGGCGGGACGCCGCCGCGGCCATGACCGTGCCGTACGACAGCGCTCTGGGAGTCCACGAACAGTCGGCCGGCTTCACCCGCCACCAGGTATGGGATTTCGCCGGCACGCCACCCGAGCACTACCCCCTCATGCTGCATTATCCGTACTTCGACCTGTACCGCAAGCAGGTGATCAAGCAGGCTGACCTGGTGCTGGCGATGTTCTTTCGCGGCGACGTCTTCGACGACGAGCAGAAAGCGCGCAACTTCGCCTACTACGAGCAGCTGACCGTACGGGATTCCTCCCTGTCGGCGTGTGTCCAGGCCGTCATGGCCGCCGAGGTCGGCCACCTGCGCCTGGCCTACGACTACTTGGGCGAGGCGGCCCTGATGGATCTCAACGATCTGGAGAACAACACCCGCGACGGCCTCCACATCGCCTCCCTCGCCGGCACCTGGACGGCCCTGGTCGCCGGCTTCGGCGGAATGCGACAGCGCGACGGGCTCCTCGACTTCGCACCCAGGCTGCCCGAGAAACTCAAGCGCCTCGCCTTCACGTTGCAGGTGCTGGGCCGCCGCCTGCACGTCGAGATCACCGACTCGCAGACCGCCTACACCCTGGTCGAAGGGGAACCCCTGGACATCCGCCACTTCGGCCAGCCACTCACCGTCTCCGGCAAGAGCCCGCAAACCCGCCCCACGCCGGCCGTAATCACCCGCCCAGCCCCGGAGCAACCCCACGGCCGCGTACCGCGCCGCCGCTGACGCGGTACGCGGCCCCAAGCACTTTCGCGTTGGTCCCGGACCTCTGAACTCAGGCAAGATGTTCGCGTGTTCAGACGCAGACGGACGCCACTCCCGCCCCCGGCCGACGACGATCCCCTCCTGGCGCAGGCACTCACGGACCTGGCCTGGTACGCGCGCAGCCGTGACCGTGCGCGCCGGTGGCATTGGACTACCGAGCTCAGCGCCCTGATCACCGGGGCTGCCACCGTCGTCGCCGCCGGCACCCGCGCGCCTGCGATCGTCACCGCCACCGTGGCGGGGGCAACCGTCTTCATCGGCGGATCCCGCCAGGTCTTCGGCCACTCCGAGCGCCACGTCGTAGCGGCGGAAGCCTGGTCAAGACTGCGTCTCGCGATACAGCGCTACCGGCTGATCCCCGAGGCGGAACGGGACTCCGACAGCCGTCAGCGCCTCCTGGAAGAGATGGAGTCGACAGCGAATGCCGAACTGCAGGACTGGGCCACCTACCGCCGCGCGATCCGGACCGCGCCCAGGCCGGGTGGCCAGTAGAGGCACTTCACTCGGTCGATTGACCGACGGGTGAGACGCGGACGCGGCAGCCCAAGGTCAACGACTGGTCGCCGGAGAAGCCTCTGGGCAAACTGCTGAGGTGAACTCGAACCTGTATCCCGAATTGGCCGCTGCGGGCAGCCTGGCGGCGTGGGGCGCCGCGTATGCCGCCTCGGGCGCGGACGCGGGCGTCGTAGAGGCGACGACGGCAGCGACCACCGGTTTCTATACGGGCGAATAGGGCGTATCTTTCGGATCATCCCGGGACCGCGGGCCCGGCGTCTCGGAGCCGGCCTGATCCGAAAGCCCTAGGCCAGGACGGCCGGCCTGAGCACGTCCTCGCACCACTGGCGGAAGCGGGTGGGCGCGGACTCCAAGGTGCTTGGCTCGACGGCACCGTAGAAGCCCTGGTCGTTCAGGGCCTCCACCATGTCGGACAGTCCCTGCGCCCAGCCCTCGCTCGCCCCGAAGCGCAGCGCCGTCGCCCTGTAGTCCGCGCTGCTGGTCCGCTGGACGTGCACCGGACGGTCCAGCACCTCGGAGACGATCCGTGCCATGCCCTCGGGAGACAGGTCGTCGGGTCCGACCAGCGGGACGTCGTCCTGCCCGGTCCAGGAGCCGTCGAGCAGCAGTCGGGCCGCCGTTGCGGCGATATCGCGGGTGGCGCAGGTGCGCAGAACGCGGTCCTCCTCCGCCGCCAGGAAGAACACGCCAGCGTTGCGGATCGACTCGGCCTGGCCCAGCAGGTTCTCCATCAGGAACGGCGGGCACAGCGCCCGGTAGTGCACACCCGTGGCCGCGATCGCCTCGTCCATGGCGAGCGACGCCGATATCTGCCCGGCGTTCTTCGCCACTCCGCGGCCCAGGGTGGAGACGCCGACGACCCGCTCGACGCCCTGGCGCCCGATCACCTCGCGCAGTGGCTCGGTGAAGTCGCGGAAGTGGCCCTCGACGCTGTCAGCCGAGGGTGTCGGGGGCACCAGCCAGAACAGGCGGTCGGCGCCCGCGCATGCCTCCTTCAGAACGGCGGGGTCGGCGTGCGATCCCGGTACGACCTCGACGTGTTCGCGCACCCGCGGGGAGAGGCGAGCGGGGTCGCGGGCGATCACCCGGATCCCCGCCGTGCCGTCCGGCGCGTCGAGGAGGTGGTCGAGGACCTGCCGGCCGATCTGGCCGGTCGGGGTGGTAACGACGATCATGAACAACTCCAAGAGAGATGCTTCACTGGATGTCGTCGAGCCTGCTGCGTGGCGTGCCCGAACTGAAGGACCGATCCGCTCCCGCTTGTTACCCTCAGGGCAATACCGAACAGAGGGGGAGAGCGTGGAATCCCGCCCGCTGCGCTACTTCGTCGCCGTCGCCGAGGAGCTCAACTTCGCCCGCGCCGCTGAGCGGCTGGGCATCTCCCCGCCGCCCCTGTCTCGCGCGATCCGCCAGTTGGAGTCGGAGATGGGCGTCACCCTCTTCGAGCGGACCACCCACAGCGTGGCGCTGACCCCGGCCGGAACGGTGCTCCTCGAGGAGGCGAGGATCGCCCTGGACGCCCTGCAAGCCGCCGAGCGGCGGGCTCAGCGCGCGGCCGCCCCGGAGCCGAAGCTGGTCCTGGCCGTCAAGGCCGACGGGGACGCGGGACTGCTGGAGCCGATCCTGGCGCGCTACGCGTCCGAGCCGACGGCCGTACCGGCCGCCGTACGGCTGTGCGGCTGGCACGAACAGCCGCGACTCCTGCGCCGGGGGGAAGCCGACGCGGCCCTGGTCCACGAGCCCTTCGACCGCACCGGCCTGGACACCGAGACGCTGGCCGCCGAACCGCGCGTCGCGGCCCTCGCCGCCACCCACCCGCTCGCCGCCCGGGACCGTCTGGCCCTCGCCGACCTCGGCCTGCGCCCCGGCGATCTGCACCGGTTCCGCGACGAGATCCGCAGCGAGGGCCGCGACCTCGCCCAACTGCTCACGCTCGTCGGACTGGGCGGCCTCACCCCCCTGCTGCCCGCCTCCGTCGCCGCCCGCTATCCGCGCCCGGGCGTCGTCTACCGGCCGGTCCCGGAGGCACCGCCCGCGGTCCTCGTCATCGCCTGGCCGCAGCAGTCCCGTTCGACGGCCACGGCGGCGCTCGTCCGTGCCGCCGCGTCCGTGGCCGACGCCGTGCGGGACCGGCAAGCGGGCTAGGGCCGTTTCCTCGGATCACCTTGCGGACCAGATGAAGATGCCCTTCAAACTCAAGCAGTGGCGGCGGTCTCGCCACCCGATACGACAAGACCGCATTTGCTCTCCTCCTGGCTCATGTGGCGCTGCCAATCGAGAAAGTCGTCGACGTGGTTCGGGTGGACGCGGTGGGTAACCACAACGGTCACAAGCGGATCCGTTGGTTGTGTGCCGCCGCTGACAACCTGCTGGGTCGCGGGACCGTCAAAAGCTATCGAGTCGAATCGGTATACGACATCCCACTCGGGTTGCAGGGGGCGTCGGCGGAGAGATCTCGGCGCCGAGTACCCGGCATATTCGGCGGCAGCGGCGTTGTGTCTCCTGCCACGTTTCGTACTCCCGCTCCAGTCCTGGCAGAACCTTCTGGCCGACGATTACCGCCGCCGCGGCGTCTTCGAGTTTTTCGGTGTTCGTTTGCTCAGGCCGCCGGCACCGACTGGTTTTCGTTGAGCCGGCTGTAAATTCGTTCCGGAGTCAGGGGCAGCGCGCGGTAGCGGACACCCGTGGCGTCCCTGGAGCGCATTCGCCAACGCGGGGGCCACCGGGTTGATACAGCATTCCGCCATCCCCTTCGACCCCATGGGCCCAACGGAATCCGCCGAGTCCACCAGGAGCAGGTCGGTGCGGGGGATATCGGACGGTCGTCGGATGACTTCGGTGATGGTGTTGAGGTCCGTGGGACCCTTTCAGCTGAGCAGTTGCAGCCGGGTCCCGGCGATGCCGATGTGGACAACCTGGCCCCAGGTGAGTTCCAGTGCGTCGGCTTCGATGCCGTCGCCGAAGGCGACCAGACGGTCGGATTCCACGGTGAGCGAGAGCCGTTGGTCCTGGGCGAGGACGCCGTGGACCTGCGTGGTTCCGGTGGTGGGGGAGGGCCAGGCCTCACGGACGAACCAGGCGAGTTCGGGACTGGCCGGGGCGGGGAGCGGCAGTGGGCTGCCGCGCTCGAGCCAGGCGGAGCGGCACCAGCCGGTGGCGCCGGTGCCGGTGCCGACCAGTACGCCTGAGCTGGCCTGCGGTTCGGGGGCGTTGCCCGCTTGCAGGCGGTAGCGCGCGGTCTGGTGGCCCGGCTGGCCGAGGTAGATCTCGTTGAGGGCGAGGAGCCGTTGGGTGTCGTCGGCGACGGCCTCAACCATAGTGCGGGGGTCCAGGCGGTCCTCCAGCTCCGGTGAGGCGGCGGCGCGGAGCAGTTTGGCGGCGTCAGCGGCGCGGTGGCGGACCAGGACGCCGGGGTTACGGCCTGGTTCGGCGTCGATGCCCAGCACCGGCTGCCCGTCCAGGTACTTGGCGGCGTTGGCGACCAGCCCGTCCTGCCCGACGACGACCACGATGTCGTCGGGCGCGAACAGGAAGCGGGCCAGGTCGCCGCGCTCCACCCGGGCATGCCGCCAGTCGGCCGGGACCGCCCCCGCGACCTGCGCGAGGGCGGCCTCGGTGAGCCGGTGCCGGCGCTCCACCTCCTGGATCTCCCGTCCCCGGGTACGCAGGAAGAACTCCGCCTGCCCCCGGGTGCCGTGACGGTCGATCAGCTCCTGGTACTCGGTACGCCGGTGGACCAGGACGGCGCGCGGGGGCAGGCTCATCGCGTCAGCCTGCCCAGCAGGTCGGTGACCAGATCCGGGGTGAGCGTCAGATGCTCCACCTTGGGCAGGTTACCCGCCAGTTCCATGAGCGCGAGCGCGTGCAGCACGGCCGGGTCGACCTGCTGGTGCGCGGCGAGCCGGTCGGCCTCGGCAGCCGCTGTGGCCGCGCCGAGTGTCCGTAAGGCCTCGGCCTCGGCGGCGGCCAGGGTCGTACGGCGGCCGGCCTCGGACTCCGTACGGACGGTCGCGGCGGCGGCCTCCTCCTCGGCCAGGCGGCGGGCGTTGGTGCCCTGTTGGGCGACCAGTTGCTCCTCGCGGCGGGCAAGCTCGATTTTGCTCTCCAGCTCGTTCTCGGAGATCGCCCGCTCCCGCTCGACGGCGACGGCACGGCGCTCGTACGTCGCCCGGTCCGCCTCCTGCTGGATCTGCTCACGGGCCGGAGTACGCAGTGCCCGCTCCACTTCGGGCTCGGGCCGCAGCGCGACCACGCGTACGGCGATGACCTCGAGTCCCGTCTCGGCCAGCCGCGGCTCGGCCGCCAGCCCCTCAGCCATCCTCGCCCGCACCTCGGCGACGCCGTTGACCAGCGTATCGGCGAGGCTGGTGCGGGCAAGCAGGTGCAGGGCGTGCTGCTGGGCGGTCTCGGTGAGCAGCGTGCCGATCTGATCCAGCGGCGCGGCGCGCCAGATCCCCGTACCGGGGTCGATGCTGAAGTCGAGCCGGGTAGCCGCGGCCGCCGGCTCGGTGATCCGGAACGTGACCGTTGCCTGCACGGTGACGTCCTGGAAGTCGGCGGTGCGGGCGTGGAAGAGCATGGCCAACTCGCGGTCGTCCACGGGCACTTCGGAGAGGGCGGCAATCAGGGGCCGGAACCAGAAGGCGATTCCGGCGCCGTCGTGGGCGAGTTGGCCGCGGCGAAGGTGGCGGATGTGCGAGGTGGGTGCTGCGCGCAGGTGTCGCAGTCCGAAGCGCTTGCTGATGTCGGCCATGGCGGCCCCCTTGTCGTCAGTAAGACGATAGCGAGAGTCGACGCTTATCGTCAAGGTGACCTTATCGGCGAGTCGCTGGTCGGGGCCCACTGATCAGCAGTGGTTGCCGGCGGCGTTGCGGTCGCTGCTGTCCCGGGAGACGGTGTACTTGGTGGTCAGGACGAAGCGGTCGCGCACTCCTCCGGGGATGCCCCTACACGGCCTTGTTCGCCGAAGGTCATCGCACTCAGGAACAGCTCCGAGACGCGTAACCCTGTCCGGCCCAGCAGCCGGTATCGCAAGGGTGGTTCCCTTTCCTCATCGTTGCGTAAGAGGATCAGGAGCCGAACAGCTTCGCGGCTTCACGGGCGATCTCCTGCGGGGAGACGTCGCGCAGGTGTTGCGACATGCCCCAGCGGTGTCCGAACGGGTCGATGACCTGCCCGTGCCGCTCGCCCCAGAAGGTGTCCTGCAGGGGGTGGAACACCTCGGCGCCCGCGCCCAGGGCCCGCTTCCACAGCGTGTCCACGTCGTCGGTCGAGACCTGCAGCGCCCCGTAGGTGCCACCGAGGGTCAGCGGTGAGACGATGCCCTGCTCCGGGAACTCGTCGGCGATCATCACGGTCGAGTAGTCCCCGAAGGCAAGCTCAATGGTGAGGACCTTGCCGCCCGGCTGGATGGGCGAGCTGGGTGTCCAGGGCGGCGAGGAGCCAGTCGTGGGCGGCGCCGGGGGTGGGTTGTGACGGGCCGGTCAGTTCGGCGGTGAGTTTCCAGTAGTGGTCGATGCGGGGATCCGCGGCGAGCATGCGGCTGAGGTGGTGGCGGAAGGCGGGGGTGTCGCGCGTGCCGCGTGAGCGGGCGTAGGCGGAGACGAAGCAGTCGAGTGCCTCGCCATCTTGCGGTGGCCGCTGTGCCCGCAGTTCCGGAGATGCCAGCGCGTACGCCTCGCGGAGACCGTCGTAGAGCACGGCCGGGCGGTAGCCCTTGTCGGGCCGGTGCGCTGTGGGCTGGCCGCGATCGTCGCCGAGGCAGGGGGCGGAGACGAAGGCGTGCAGCCGTGCGAAGGTCAGGACCTGGGCCGGGACCGGCTCCGCCGGGGGCTGCGGGACCGCCTGATCGAGGATCGCGGAGACCAGCCTGGCCGGGAGCCGCGGGGGCAGCCAGCGCCGCCAGAAACGCGCCAGAGCGGCCGTGCTGGGCGGGGCGGATACGGCGCCGATCAGGCGCAGCCGGTCGGCGCGTTCCTCGGGGGTGCAGTCCTGGAGCAGTTGGAGGGCGGCTTCCCGCCAGCGCAGGGCGGCCAACCGCGAGCCGAGCTCCTGCAGTTGCCCTGCGACGACATCCTCCAGCGCGTCCTCCTGGTCGAGGATCCGGGCTACTTGCGGGACCGGCAGGTCGAGGGCGCGCAGGGAGCGGATCGTACGGAGCCGGTCGAGCGCCTCCGGGCCGTACCGGCGGTGGCCGCCGGTGCTGCGGGCGGCTTCGGGCAGCAGGCCTCGGTCCGAGTAGAAGCGGACGGTCTTAACGGTGACGCCCGCCTGCCCGGCGAGCTCTCCGATGGTCCACATGCTGTCAGGGGGCACGGCTTGAACCTCCCTCAGGGGGAGTTCCTACGGTACCGGTGAGAGCGGATGGCCTGTGCGGCCGGCCGCGCGGAGCATTGCGTGCGAGGAGAGGTTCATGACGGCATTCGTACTGGTGTCGGGCACCCACACCGGCGGGTGGGTTTGGCAGGAAGTGGCCGGTCGGCTGCGGGAGTCGGGGGCCGAGGCGTATCCGGTGACGCTCACCGGCATGGGTGACCGAAGCCATCCGGCGGGACCCGACACGGACCTGGAGACGCATGTCCAGGAGCTGGTGCAGCTGATCGACCAGGTGGACGCGCCCGATGTGGTGATCGTCGGTCACTGCTACGGCATCTACCCGGTGCTCGGCGCCGCCGACCGGCGCCCGGAGCGGATCGCCAGGATCGTCTCCCTGGATGCGGGCCTGCCCCAGGACGGCGACACGGCCCTCACACTGGTGCCCGACCAGGCGATCCGCGACCGGCTGCTGCACGGCGCGGAGCCGGGCGACGAGCCGGCCGAGGACGGCTGGCAGATCCCCCCGCCGCCGCTGGACGAGTGGCAGCGCTGGGGCAGCGTCGCCGGCATCCCCGCAGACGCGCTGGCACGGCTGGCCCATCTTGCCGTACCGCAGCCGACGGGCACGCTCACCCAGCCGCTACGGCTGTCGGGGGCGGTCTCCGAGCTGCCGACGACCGGCGTCCTGTGCACCGCCAACGGGTCGTCAATCGCCCTGGTCGAGGCCCTGGTGAGAATGGGGGACCCCCTTCTCCGGGCCCTCGCCGACGCAGGGGCGAGCTTCTTCGAACTCGACACCGGGCACTGGCCGATGCTCTCCACCCCCGACGAGTTGGCCGGGGTGCTGCTCCAAGCCGCCGCCGGGGAAGGGCACCGAGTGGCCAGGGCGGTGTGCGAACAGCCCGAACATAGTCGGCCGTTCGTCTTGGACGTACCGGAGCGGCGTCGCGAGCGGGTGGGGCAGGTCGACCTATACCTGCCTGATGACCTGCCCGATGATGTGTCTGATGCCGACCGCCCCCGGCCGGCGGTGGTGTTCGTCCATGGCGGCCCGTTTCCCCGCGACGCGCGGCCGACGCCGCGAGACTGGCGGACCTTCGTCGGCTACGGCCAGTACGTGGCGAGTCTGGGAGCGGTCGGCGTGACGCTGGATCACCGGCTCCACGAACTCGCCGACTACGGGCGTGCCGCCGAGGATGTCGCCGAAGCCGTCGAGTTCATACGAGCTGATCCGCGCGTCGACGGGGAACGCGTCGCGCTGTGGTTCTTCTCCGGCGGCGGGTTGTTGTCGGCGGACTGGCTCGCGGCGCCCCCGTCGTGGCTGCGGTGCGTCGCGGCGACCTATCCCGTCCTCGCGCCGCTGCCGAACTGGGTGGTAGTCGATTCCCGATTCCGCCCTGCGACTGCGGTGCGTATGGCGGGGCAGCTGCCGATCGTGTTGACCCGGGTGGGGCTGGAGCTCCCGGAGATCGCGGTGACGGTCGAGGAATTCCTGACCGCCGCCAACGACCGCAAAGCCAATGTCGAGATCGTCGACGTGCCGCTCGGCCACCACGGCTTCGAGACGATCGACCACACCGAGCAGGCGCGCGACGCTGTGGAGCGCGCGGTGCGGTCCGTACTGGGGCACCTGCGGAGCTGAGGCACTGGAGCAGGTGCCAGGGCGTCACCCCCGCTGCTCGCCACGGAGGAACAAGCCCGCCAGGAGAGCCCCGGCGAGGACGATCACCGCGTTGACCAGGACCGCTGTGCTGACGCCGTCGAGGATCGCGTCCCCGCTGCCCGAGCCGCCGCTCCGGGCGGCGACGCAGCCCGGTGATTGCCGTGGGGGAGGGCAGGTCGGACAGGGCGAGGCCACGCAGGACGGACGGCAGGACCCGCTGGTCGGGGGTCGGCGGGACTTCCGGAACATCGGCGACGACAGCAGGGGGAGGCTGATCGCTCTTGGCGGCGAGCCAGGCGTCCAGCCCCTCCTGCTCGATCGCGGCAGCGGATTCCAGGTTGTGCCGCGCGTGCGTCTGCCGCGTCATCCATGCGGTGGGTGGGACGACCAGGACCAGTCGGGAGAACCGTTCGGGGGCCTGGACGGCTGCGTGCAGGACGGTGGCGCACCCCATCGACGCACCCATGGCGTCGACAGGTTCTGTGGCGCCCAGATGATCGAGCGGGGCCAGCAGATCGTCCACGAGGGAGGCATAGGTGTAGTCGGTGTCCACAGGCTCGCCCGTGGACCGGCCGTGTGCCCGGGCGTCGTAACGGACCAGGCGCCGCCCCGCATCAAGGACCGGCGCCCAGTTGACGGTTGTGCCTGCCCCCTGTCCTCATAGCCGTGCGCCCCGTCTCGGCAACCGAGGGCTCCGGTGGAGTACGCATCGACCCGCCGCAGCGTCGTCCGTCCTCCGGACACCCTGCCCGGTCCGGTACCGAACCCGTCCAGAAAAGCTCCGAGAAGTCATACGCCGTCGGACGGGCTGATCCACACGCCCGTCCGACGGCCACGTCACCTCAGAAGATCAGTGCCGGGCGGCCGGCCGGTCCGAGTGGACCTGGGCCCGGTGCCCGCCGGCGTGGGTCTTGGGCGCACTGGGCGCGTGGCACACGCCCCCGCGGACCATGGCCAGGTGGCGCACGACGACCGGCCGTGCCGCCCGTGCCGCCGCCTTGACCTGCGCGTTCCGGCCGGAGGCCACTTCACTGTCGATCAGTCGCAGCGCCTCGTTGTGGGCGCGGGCCTGCAGGTTCAGCCACGCCGCGTCGTACGCCGTGCGGGTCTTGGCCTTGACCGCGGCGAACTGCGCCTTCTCCATGGCTGTCGGCGATGCCGGCAGGCTCACCCGCAGCCGCTTGGCCAGTGCGACGCCGCCGGCGTCGAGCCGGCGGTGATCCCGCACCAGGATGGTCGCCACCTGCTTGACGCAAGCAGTCCGCCCGTGCGCCACGGCGTGCTGCGACGAGGCGATCTCGGCCATGTTGGCCTGGTGGATGCTGCGCAGGAAAGCGGTGTCGCGGCTGCTGACACTCGGCACTGGGGCGGCGTGAGCCATCGAACCGACGGTTCCCAGCGCTATCACCAGGCCGGCCGTCGCGGCAGCCGAGCACCAATGGCGGACACGAGTCATGGCATGTTCCCTTCTCGCGGGCGCCCCTGCAGGGCGCCGTGCATACCCCTACGTCCCACTGGCGCCCGCATCCGACACGAACCAGACACGAATGGATCAGCAGCGTCACCCGAGTGGCTAGGCCGTTTCCTTCGGATCACCTGACGTGCAGTGGCCACGGACCGCAGAAATCGGGTCGTGGAAAGGCGCCTACAACCTCGCGAGCGCGTTGACCCAAGCAGACCGGGAGGAAGCCCACGTGGGGACATCGCACCAGCGGACGGACGCCGAACAGGCGGTCCGGGACACGCCCGGCCTGCCCGAGGAGGCCATCCTCGCCGAGATGGCGCTGACCGAAGACCGCACCCTCGACGACGAGTAACCGGGCGAGTCAGCCGCGAAGTCACGTCGCAGTGCGTGATGCCTCGGCGGCAAGGAGATATCTTCGCCTGCCTTGCCTGCTGAGTCTTGCGGAAAATACTCTATTTGGGTTATATGCATATCAAAAAAGAACTGCCGTGCGCGCCGGCCAACACCGGCTCATAGCGAGATCGTTCGCCCGTCGTGGCGACGGTGACCCCGCCGGGTGGGGACGGGCGCTGCAGTGACTGATTACGGAGGTCGGCCACCTGCAGGGGCCGACCGGGGATCCGTGAGGAGGGTGGGAACATGCCCAGCGAACAGACCGCCGCCCTGTTCTTGTCCGTACGCCAGCAGGATGGCTGGTCGGTCGCGGATGTCGCGGGTGAGCTCGACATGGCTGCTGCTCCCCAGCTGCGTGACTGCCTGAACCAGCTGTTCACCAGCCCCGGCGAGCCGACGCAGGTGATCGTTGACCTGTCCGGCGTCACCTTCTGTGACGCCAGTGGTCTGGGAGTTCTCGTCGGCGCCCGCCTGCGCGCCCGGGAGGAAGGCGCCCTGCTACGTCTCGTGTGCCCGGCTGGCCCCGTATGGCGGATCCTGCGCCTCACGGAACTCCACCGCACCTTCCCGGTCTACCGCACCGTGCCGGACGCCCTCACTGATGACAGTCCACCGCCACCTGCCCCCGTCTCGTTCGGCCCGTGGCGCTCCCGGGCCCAGCAGCACCGCACCGATAGGCAGCACCTTCCGCACGCTGTGGCATGATGCCGCGCTGCCCCTGTAGGGCCGCCCCACCCCAGTGGCGCCTGAGGCGGACTCGAAAAACAGCTAGTTGTGGTCGGCTGCTGGCGGGTCGGCTTTGGTGAGTGAGCGGACGCAGGGGCGCAGGATGTCGACGATCTGCTGCGGATCGGCGTCGGCGAGGTAGTCCAGCTTGATCAGGTGTCTGCCGAGGACGACGCCGATCAGTGCGGCGTTGACTACGTCGGCGCGCAGGTTGGCTTCGTCGTCGGGGATGGCCGCGCTGATCCGGTCTTTGTAGGCGCGGGTGGTGCTGCGGATCTCGTGTGCGGCTTCGGGGTGGGTCAGCATCGACCGCAGGAGGGCCAGTGATCCGTTCGGCTCTTCGGTGAGCGAGTGGCGAAGGCGGTCGAGTAGTTGCTCGGCGACTTGTTCGGCGGTTCCGCCAGGCAGGGGCGGCGCCTCGGTCTGGGTGGCCCGGGCGAAGAGGCGCTCCTTGTTGCCGTAGTAGTGCATGACCAGGCCGGGGTCCACCTGTGCCGCCGCGGCCACCGCCCGGATGGTGGTCCGGTCGTAGCCGGACTCGGCGAACAGTTTGCGGGCTTCGGCCGGCATGCCATGAACGAGCAGAGTTCGGCTGACGGCCCGTTGGAGGTCCTGGAACTGCGGAGGCGAGGGGCACCCGGGCGTCGCGTCACGCGTCATCGGCTCCGCGCGACAAGCCGGGCGTGCGCGGTGGCGGCCGACTCCTCGGCAGCCCCCTGCTCGGCGACGCGGACCTCTACGTACCGGGTCCCGCTGGCCTCGTGGCGCTCGCGCACGGCATCCACGCTCTCGCCGCCCGGACCAGCGACGACGATCTTCGCCGCGTGTGCGGAGGGCGGCGGATCGTACGGGCGCAGGGCGGTGCCGCTCGTGCCGAGCTGCCGCCCGGGCATTGTCCGGCAGCACGAGGAACCGCCGTGCGGCCAGCAGACTGCGATAGAGCGCGGGCTTGCGCGTCCACGCCGTGCGGGACGCGCTCGGGTGGCACTCCCAGCGCGTCCAGGAAACCGCGGACTGCCCACCCAGCCACCTCGTCATCGCCTGGAACCGCGCCAAGCCCAGTCCGCTCATCCGCTCCTTCGTACGAGATCATCGACACCGCCACCGGAAGCTGAGCAGAGACTGCCACTCGGTCGGCGCTAGCCTGAGCCGAATGGACGAGCTCGACGGAGTAGAGATCATCGCCTTCGTGGACGGCGGAGCGTTCGAGAGCTGGCTGGCCGCGCATTGCACGCGCCAGGAGGGTGTGTGGATCAAGGTAGCCAAGAAGAAGTCCGGTATCCCGACGGTCACCGACGACGAGCTGGTCGACATCGGGCTGTGCTACGGCTGGATCTCCGGGCAGCGGCGGTCTTTCGACGAGCGGTACTACCTGCAGAAGTATGTGCCACGTCGGTCTAAGAGCCTGTGGTCGCAGGTGAATGTGGACAAGGTCGCGATGCTGACGTCCACCGGCCGGATGCGCGAACCCGGGCTGGCCGAGGTGCGCAGGGCACAGGAGGACGGGCGATGGGCGCGGGCCTACGAGTCACAGAAGTCGGCGGCGGTGCCGCCCGACTTGGCGGCGGCGCTGGATGCGAACCCTGAGGCCAAGATGGCGTTCGAAGCGCTCGACAAGACCGGGCGCTACCTGATGATCCTGCCGTTGCTTCAGGCGCTCACGCCGGAGAGCAGAAAGGTTCGGCTCGACAGAGCCCTGCACATGCTGGTGGACGGCGAGAGCCGAGGATAGGTCTGGACGTCGTGCGCCGACGCCGGCCACTGGGGGTGTGGGCGTGACCGGTGGGTCTCGCAGGCAAGGAGGCGGACACGAGCAGGTCGACGTCGGCCCCGCAGGTGTCCCCTTCGTGAGCCCGCCGCGCCATGACTCGCAATTGTGTGCTTGGGGTGCGTTCCATGGTGTGTTCTGGCTAGGGTGCCCTGGTGGAGGTGGCTCCTGTGCCAAATGAGCAACACGAGCTTTTCGCTGCGGTTGACGCGCTTTTGGAGGAAGCGGCGTCCCAGCTGCCTCATCCGGATGAGCGTAGGCGGCTGCGTGAGGCCGCGGGTTTGAGTCAGGAGACCACTGTCAGGTGGGCGACTATGCGCCCGACCTCATTCTTCCGACCCATATTTCATGATCACGTCGGGTCGGCGGATTCGGTTCCCTTGGATGAAGTGCTAACAGGACACCTCAGTTGGCGTGGACACGTGCGACGCTACACCGCTGCCATGCGGCCGTGGGTTATCCGTCGTTGCTGCTGGAGCCATGAGTAGCCGCCCCGCGCGAGTTGAGTACGCTTACCCATGCGCCTGGCACGGACGGCGGTCAGTATGGGCGGCATGACCCCACCAGATGTAACGTCCTTGCCGCGCCGGTCCGTTGGTGCTCCCGACCCGCGCTGGTGGCCGGCGCCCCTGTATGTCTCCGTCCTCGTCGTGCCGACCCTGACATGGGTGTTGTGGCAGGTGGGGGCCATTGGCTCGATCGCCATGGCCATGGCACTTGGCGGTGCCGTGGCCCTGCTGGGCGTCTGGTTGCTGCCGCCGCGCCGGCCATGGCGTGGGCCCCGGATCGCGCTGTGCGCCGTCGCGACCGTGCTGGCGCTGCTTCCGTTCGCGTTGATCGCGGTGCTGACCGTGGTGTGGCCCAGCCCGGAGTAGTCAACGCCCGCGTCTGGGCCGCCGCCGACCGTTACTGCTGCTGTTCCGCGGTCTCCTTCAGGGCCGCCGCGCTGGCCTGGTAGTCGGCTTCGAGCGTCGTGCGGTGCTCGGCGAGCACGGCTTCGGCCATCGCGCCGGTGAAGACCTCCTCGTCGAGCAGTCGGGTGCCTTCGGCTTCTGGAGTGAGGGTGAAGCGGTGGCGTCCGAAGAAGACTTGGGGGTCGCCGCCTTCCCATGCCAGTGCGGTGTGCTTGGCCATCTCGGTGACGGTCACGTCGAACTCTGGCTCGGTAGGTTTGCCGCGGTTGGTACGCAGGTGCAAGACGGTGCCCGGTGCCAGATCCTCGGCGGGCGGGCCGCCGAGGTCGCCCGGACACGGCCTAATGCCGTCGCTGACGGGGGCCAGATCAGGAGTGGGTGTTTGAGGCGCGGTCGGCGGTGAACGGGCCGCCGGGGGCGAAGGCCAGGGCGGCGAAGCGTCCGCCGATGCGGCGGTGTGTGGCGGCGTCCGGGTGGAGCTGGTCGGGCAACGGCAGTTCGGCGAAGTCCGACTCGCCGTATAGGTCGCGGCCGTCGAGGTAATGCAGGTTCGGGTCGTTGGCCGCTCGCTGCTTCACGAGGCGGGCCAGTTCGTCCCGGATGACGTTGAGGGTCAGCTTCCCGCTGGCCCGTTCCGCGGGGTCGCCTGCGGCCCGGAACTGGAGCTTTCCCGCGCTGAGGTTGCTGAAGTCCGGGGTGCTGGGGCCGGGGGTCTCCTCGTGGATGGGGCACAGGATGGGTGAGACGACCAGGAGCGAAGTGGTGGGGTGTCCCTCGCGGATGGTGTCGAGGAAGCCGTGCACCGCGGGGCCGAAGGCGCGCAGGCGCATCAGGTCGGTGTTGACGAGGTTGATGCCGATCTTGATGCTGATCAGGTCCGCGGGGGTGTCGCGCAGGGTGCGGGCGGTGAACGGGTCGAGCAGGGCGCTGCCGCCCAGGCCCAGGTTGATCAGTTCCACGCCGCTGAGGGAGGCGGCCAGCGCGGGCCAGGTGGTGGTGGGGCTTGCGGCGTCGGAGCCGTGGCTGATCGAACTGCCGTGGTGCAGCCACACCCTGCGGCCCCGGTCCGGTGTGGGCTTGACGGGGGCGTCGGTGCGCAGGGCGACCAGTTGGGTGATCTCGTTGTACGGCAGCCAGATCTCGATGTCCTTGACGCGGTCGGGGAGGCCGGGGAACTGGACGGTGCCGACCGGGCCGGGCTGGTTTTCCGCGGTCCCGGTGGTCATGTCCACCATCAGGACGTTGCCGCCGGTTACGCTGGCCTGGCCGGCCAGGCGGCCGTCGACGAGCAGGTCGTACACGCCGTCCGGGCGGGCCGGGGCGCCCTGGTAGGCCATCTTGGTGCGGAGTGTGTCCAGTTCGACGGCGGTGGCTCGGGTGCGGAAGACCAGCCGTACGCCCGAGGGCTGGGCCTCGGCCATGGCCAGTTGCCCGTCGGTGCACTGGGCGCGGGCCAAGGCGGGCAGCCGGTGCGGCAGCACGCCGTGCTCGGTGCGCTCCAGGTCGAGGGCGCCGCGCAGGAGGTCCGCGGTGATGGGTGTGGTGATCCAGCTGTGCTTGGTGTGCATTGTTCCAACCCGTTGATCAAAATGTCTTGATTATTCGGCTTCGCCGATGCGCCGCGCAGGCAGCGGCCTCCGGCTGGTACAGGGCCCTCAGGGTGCGGGCCAATTCCGCAGCAGGGCGTCGAGGGCGTCCAGGATTCGTGGCCAGGTTTCCTGCGTGTCGGGGGTGCTGTGGCTGAACCCTCCCGCCATCTCCAGGCTGACGTAGCCGTGGAAGACACTGCCCAGCAGTCGGACCGCGTGCGTCTGGTCCGGCTCCGTCAGGTCGTAGCCGCGCAGGATCGCCCGCGTCATCTGTGCGTGCCTGCCGCCGGCGCTGGCGGCTGCCGTCTCCGGGTCCAGCCTCAGCTGGGCTGCGGCGTAGCGGCCGGGGTGCTCCCGTGCGTAGTCGCGGTAGACGTTCGCCAAGGCGGTCAGGGCATCCTTGCCGGCTCGCCCGGCGAGGGCGGCGGCACCCCTGTCGGCGAGTTCCTCCAGGGCGAGCAGGGCGATCTTGGTCTTGAGGTCCTGGGAGTTCTTGAGGTGCGAGTACAGACTCGCGACCTTGACATCGAACCGCCTGGCGAGCGCCGAGACGGTCACCTGGTCGAAGCCGACCTCGTCGGCCAGTTCCGCTCCCGCCTGGGTGAGGCGTCCCGTGGTCAGGCCTACGCGTACCATACTCCTCCTGTCATTCGACAGTACTTATTATGCAGTTGCCTAATACCTTTAGGCAACTTGGCCTAGCTATTATGAAGCCGCTGACTGAGCAAGAGATCCGTACTGCGTTCGTGAACTGCACCAAGAGCGAGGCGAAGCGCCGGTCGGTCCCCCCGACCGCGCCTACCTCGAAACCGAACTGGACGGCCACCCAAGGGCCATCGCGAAGGCGGGGAAGGCCGGGCAGCACGCCAACTCGGTGGGCATCTGCATGTGCAGCGACCTCTCCTGCAGACGTGACCGCTGTCGTAGCTGTCCGGTGTCAACTCGCCGCCGACGTGAACCTTGACGTGAATGTGTACGGCGCGGCCCCGGTACCAGCCGGGGAAGAGGGTGTTGAACTCGACCTCTCCGTGCGCGTCGGAGATCAGCGAGCCCCGCAGGAACGTCCTGTCGTCGGTGGGGGCGTGTGGACGCCGCCGCTGGACGGGGCGTTGTTGCCGCGGCGATGTAGCCGGAGTAGACACCCGTCCCGTCGCAGCTCCAGATGTCGACGGCGGCACCTCGCAGCGGCTTGCACGTCACCACGTCGATGAACGTGAGCTGAAGGGTGGCGGAATGCCTGTCCGGTCCTCCACCAGGTTGCGCCGGAACAGGTCGTAGGCCAGGTAGTGCGGGCCGTCGATGGCCTCCGACGCCAACGTGTAGCAGGTTCCGGGCGTCGTCGTATCCGCGCCCGCGTCGGGCGTGGTCCCGCCCGTCGCCGCCGACGGCGAGGTGGCCGCCGTGGCCCCCAGCCCGGCCACCGCGAGCCCCACGCCGCCTGTGAGCAGCACCTGCCGCCGCGACAGGTCGAGCCGGTCGCCGAAGGGCTCGCTGTCAGAGGATCCAGAGGATCCAGAGGATGAAGAGGGAGGGGTGTCCTGAGTCATGTGCCGGGAACGTAGCCAAGATCCCTGTGGCTGACCTTTGACCAGCCGTTTACCAGAGCGTGAACCAGCCATTCCGTCGCCCACACCTTCCGCGCTGCGGGCGGCACGTTGCGAAGGTGAAGCGAGATTCATGCGCTTCTCACAGTCCGATGATTTCCTGTGCACGCCAAGTCCGTCCCCCTTCCTCCCGGAGGCCCCAACCCATGCATGGGAACCACTCCGCACCGTCCCGGCGCGCCGTCCTCGGCGGTGCCGCCTTAGCCACGCTCGCCTTGGCGACCGGCGCCGGCTCGGCGCACGCCGCGTCTGCCACTGCGACCTCCGCGTGGCCGACCGAGTTCCGGCTCCCGAACGGTTTCCTCCCCGAGGGGATCGCCATCGGCAGCAAGCCGTACGCCTACATGGGCTCCCGCGCTAACGGCGCCGTCTACCGTACCGACCTGCGCACCGGCGAGGGTGAGGTGATCTACGAGGGCGAGACCGGCACGGTGGCCAACGGACTGAAGCTGGACCACGACGGCCTCCTCTACATCGCCGGAGCCGCCAATGGGACCGCGCGGATTGTCGACTCCCGCACCGGCAAGCTCGTCACCACTTACCAACTGACAGCCACCACCCAGTTCATCAACGACGTGGTTCTGCTCGGCAACCGCGCCTGGTTCACCAACTCCCGAGACAGCGTGCTCTACGGCATACCGCGCGGCGCCACGGGAGAGGTGCGCGCCCTGTCGATCAGCGGCGACTGGATGCAGACGCCCGGCGCGATCAACGCCAACGGCCTCGTCGCCACCCCCGACGGCCGGGATCTGATTGTCGTCAACGGTAGCTCCGGCAAGCTCTACCGCGTGGCCCTGGAGACCGGGTACGCCACCGAGATCGCGCTGAGCGGCGCGGCCGACGTCGGCAACGGCGACGGCCTCGTCCGCATCGGCCACACGCTGTACGTCGTACAGAACCGGCGAAACATCGTCAGCGTGTTCGACCTCGACACCAAGGTCACCACCGCCACCCTGAGCGGCACGATCACCGACCCGCGCTTCGACGTCCCCACCACTGCCGCCCGCTTCGGCGACCGCCTCTACCTCGTCAACGCCCGCTTCACCAGCCCCCAGACGCCCGACACGACGTTCAACGCCGTCGCCGTCTCCCTGTGACGTACGCAAAACCTGACGTAGAGCGAAGGGGCGGCACCCCCTCACACAGTGCCGCCCCTTCTTCTTGAATGACGCTCCCCAGCCAGCTGGCGCCCCGGCCTGGACGGTAGCTCGCCGCGACTCAGACGTCCGTTTGGCTGCGAGGGGGTGTGCGGACGGCAGGACGGCGACGAAGGGCTCGGTCAGCGGCTTGAAGCCGAGCTCTGTTTCATCGGCGGCCGGCTCGCGCAGCAGGTTGCTGCCGACGGCCCGGGCCGCGGCCAGGCCGTCCGTGAGGTCGGTGAGGGCTCGTCGAGCGGCGCGCAGCAGTTCCCGGCCTTCCGGGATGAGCGTGACGCGTCCCGGTCCGCAGCTGAACAGCGCGTGGCCGAAGTGGAGTTCGTCGGCGAGCACAACGAAGGCGTGCAGCTGCGGGAGGGGGAGTTAGGGGCGGTCCAACGCCAAGGGATATCGGACCATGCCCGTGGCTGTATTAGACGTATCTGCCCTGCTCACTTAGCGTTCGACGCATGACAGAGCGACCGTGCGATCCTCAGCGGCTCGACGTTTGAGGAGCAGATCGGCTACGCCCGCGCCGTGGTCGACGGCGACTGGGTGCATGTGGCCGGGACGACCGGGTTCGACTCGGTTGGCTCGGCCCGCCCCCGGTCGTCGGCCGCGTCGGCGGGGCGGGGTTCGGCTCATGTACTCACAAACCGAATCCGCCCCGCCGCTCGCCCCCTGCCGCTCGCCGGTGCGGATGTGGCAGTCCACACCGGCCAGGGGGCCCGACTCATTGCAGGATCTCTCAGCTCAGCCGCGGGTGAGGACCTGCGGCAGCACGGTGGTGAGTCCGACCCAGTCGGAGGTGACGACCGAGGCGTGTGCCTTGGCGAGGTCCGCTACGCGCTGGTTCGCCTGGTCCACCGTGGGGTTACGGGAATCGATGGCCGGTGCGACGTTCTGTGCGTCGGTCATCACCACGAAGTAGTGGTTGGCGTCGTACCACCACGGACCGGTCTGGGTGACCCAGGTGTTGGCGTCCCCGTCGAAGACGACGAACCACGACCGCAGGTCGACGTCGGAGTACTTGCTGCGCGGGTCGCCGCCCGCGGCGCCGTGCACGGTCGGGAAGATCTGTGCGTCTCCCAGTCGTCCGGCGTTCTTGAGGGAGCGCACGTACTGTGCGTACTCGACGTCGGTCCTGAGGGTGTCCGTCGGGTTGCTCTCCTCCACGGTGCCCGGGATGATCTCGATCATCACCTTGCCGTTCAGGGAGTCGCGGGACGGCCAGTTGTTCGCCCGGGCCGCTTCGTCCAGCGTCGTGTAGTTGCCGAGCAGGTCGGCGGGCTTGAACACCAGGCTGCCGAGGTGTGCCCGGATGGTTGCGTCGAGCTCGTCCGGGCCGAGGCCCAGGTTGTCCGAGAAACCGGTCTTCATTTCGATCTTGATCGTCTCCGGGCCGTGGCCCGGGTGCGCGGCCAGCCAGATTCGGATGTCGTCCAGGCAGTACTCGAGGTTCTTGTTCTGCCCGCCGGTGTACAGACCGGCCGCAGAGGTCGCCGCGACGCAGTTGTTCGAGTTGCTCGTCAGACTGTCGTGGCTGACCTTCCATTCATGGGTGAAGACGTCCGGCCAGACGTCCAGTTCGATCAGCGAGGAGCCCGCGTCGAGCGCCTGTGCGAGGTAGGGATAAGCGGCGGGGTCATACGTGTTGTGCACGCCGACCGTCGTGGTGCCGGAAATCTTCACCGGGTCCGCGCCGGCCGTCGTCGCGCCTGTCAGTGAACCCGCCAGTGAACCCGCCAGCAGTGCGGTGATCACGAACGCTTTCGAGAAGAATCTCATCGTTTCCCCTTCGGAGATCGAAAGTGGCGCTCTGACACTGGGTCAGCAGGGTTAACGGTGCGCGAAGTACGGGCGACCGGATGGACTAGACCATAAGGCGGAAGTGGAATTCAGTCCGCAGTGGTAATTCTTCGCGACCGCTTTGGTTGGAAGCGTGCGGATCTGGGGGTAGCGGGCTGACGCATCACCAGGTGATGGTGTTTCGTGATCGGCGTCGGCCTCGTTGTTTCACGCTGACCGGCTTACTGCGCACCTGTGGTGTGCCTTCTGTCCTGTCCGGGTGCCGGTCGGGCAGGTGCGTGCGCCGGGTTCTACGGGTTCGGTGGACCGCGGGTTGTCTACTGTGGATGCTCGACAGGCATGATGCCCCTGGCCAGTTGGTGAGGCAAGGCCGGGCGCCGGGCGGAGGTGCCGGCGCGGCGGGGGGAGCGGTCGCGCTCGGGTCGTGGGTGGGGGAGGGGTCACCGGTGGTGGTGTTCCAGCGGCAGGGCGGTGCTTGGTGCCGGTGACGCCCTCACCCGGACACGCTCGCGGGGGTCCTCGCCGACTGCGGCGGCCGTGGACTACGTGAACGTCGCTGGTGAACAGTCCCGCCTCCGGCCGCGGCGCAGGTCGGTGCGCCGGCTGAACAACCGGCTGGGGTCGGTCCGGGGCAGCCCGGACCGACCCCAGCCCGTACTCACACGGTGGCTTGGTCGAACTGCTCCCACGTTCCGATGCTCGTACGGTTGGCGATGAGGGCCTTGTCGCCGCCACTCTCCGCGGTGACGTACTTGCCGTTGATCTGGGCGAGCAGGCTGACCGTGCCGCCGGAGTTGGTGACCAGTTTGAAGGTCTCCCACGGGCCGATCGACGCGCGGTTGGCGATCAGCGGGTCGGCGCCTGCGTTCCCGGCGGTGACGTACTTGCCGTTGATCTTGGCGCGCAGTGCGATGTTGCCGCTGCCCGCGTCGACCACGTCGAACTGCTCCCATGGGCCGACGGAGGTGCGGTTGGCGATCAGCGGGTCGGCGCCGGCGTTCTCGGCGGTCACGTAGTCGTTGTTGGCGCGGGCGCGCAGCGTGATCGTCCTGAGCGCGGCTGCGGAGCTGACGACCGGCTTGGTGGGGCGGGTGGCGGTGAGCGCGATCTGGCCCTTGAGTATCTTCCCGCCGTCGCCGGTCAGGCGCAGGTAGTAGTCGGAGGAGCAGGCCGTGCCGTCCTCGTCGAGGGCGAGCATGTTGGAGTTGGTGGGGACCCAGGACTGCGACTCGGCGGTCTTGGCGATCTGGTTGCCCTCGTTGTACTCGTCGAACATCGAGATGTAGATGCCCTGTACCCCGGCGCGGACCATGTTGTAGAACTGCCGCCACATGAAGTCGCCGTGGACGCGCTGCCGGACCTGCAGATCGCCGGGCAGGACGCAGGGCTGGTAGTCGATGCCGTGCGCCGCGCAGTCCGCGACATCGGGCATGGTGGCGTTGGTGTAGAAGTTGTCCGCGTCGCTGATGGTGCCGATCCGGCCGACCAGCCACGGGGACAGCATGTTGAAGGCGTGGTAGACGTCGCTGAACCCGGCGCGGGAGTCGCTGGTGCCCGTACGCCACCAGGTTGGCACGCCGCCGATGACGTAACAGCCCTGGGACTTGAACCAGTTGACCACGTCCAGGCAGGCCTCGGCCGAGAAGTTGTGGTTGCTGTCGTTGAAGCCGAAGCCCCATATGCACACGACGGGCTTGCCGTTCTGGACGGCGTACGCGGACGAGGCGGTGTGCGCCTTCATCTTGTTGGTCCAGTCCGTCTTGATCTCGGACTGCATGTTCGTCCAGCCGGACACGTCGTACATGATGTAGAACTTGCGGCCGTGCGACTCGGCCGCGTTGCGCACCTTGGTGGCCATTGCGTCGCGGGTCGGGCCCTCGCCGCCGACGGGGTTGAAGCGCTGCAGGGCAGCCGTGTCAATGTTGTTCTCCTGCATCCACGAGACGTGGGTGTCGACTGTCTGCTGGTCGTAGGAGGAGAACAGCGACGGCGACTGGCCGTTGCCGAGGTTGGCGTATGCCGTCTTGTACGTCGTGGTGTATTCCCGCACGTCCGGCCAGGACTTGATGCCGGTGTTCGACGGGGACGGCGACTGCTGGGCGTTGGGGCTCCAGTGCCACCAGCAGTTGATCGGCGCGCCGTCGCCGTTACAGGCGAACCAGCCCTGGTAACCGACGCTGATCTTCCCGACAACGTCTCCAGCGGCGCTGGCCGACGTGCTGGCGGTGGCGGCCCTGGCGATTCCGAAGGCGCCGGCTGCGGCCGCCGCGGTACCGCCGAGCGCCGTGGCGAGGACCTTGCGGCGCGACCAGATCTGTTTGCGGTGGGACACTGACATGGTGTGGTTCTCCGTGTGGGGGAGGTCTGACGCCCGGCGTAGGCAGCGCCGTCCGGTAGCGGACTCGGGTGGGGGATCACGGACGGCCAGGCGCGTCGAGTTCGTGGCCGCGCACCGTGCGCCAGGCCCTTCGAACAGGCGGTGGCAACCGTCGAAGGGATTCAACTTGCGTGGGTGACCGCAGGTCAAGGCGCGATGGGCGGGTGTGGGAAACGGCTCGTTTCGCCGGGTTTTAGTTATGAGCGATGCGGTGCCGTACACGCGCTTTACGGTGGTGGCGAAGGCCATTCCCGGGTGCAGCCGACCTGTTGGGCGGTGGCGGCGGGCGGCAGGTGCTGTTCGCGCAGCAGCCGTCCGGCCGTGGTCATGCGCAACCAAGTCAGTGAATCGGTGGGAGAAGGCCGAGCGCGACAGCCCGCCCCGCCCGCCCGGCTCCTCGACGGCCCAGGCACGGGACGGGCCGGCGTGGACGGCCTGCAAGGTGTCGGCGGCCGGGTAGGTGCTGCCCTGGGGCACGAGGAAGCCGGCCGGCGAGATCGCTGTTACCGGCCGCGCCTCTTGATCCACCGGCCTCCACCCGCGGGATCAGCTGGTGCTTGGGCGACGGTGCGACGGGGGGCGGCTCACGCCGAGGCGTTCGAGTAGCAGCCCTTCCCGGGTGGACCAAGGGCAGATCTCGACGCTGTCCACTCCGCACGCTGTCATGAGGCTCTCGGCGATCAGGGCCCCCGCTAGGGACTGCTCGGCGCGGTGCCGGGAGATACCCGGCAGCCCGGCACGGCGATCCGGGTCCGCGTCGGCGAGCAGGGTGATCGACGCGCGTAGCTGGGGCAGAGTCAGTTGCCCCGGCACTCGCGGTGCCTTGTGCCGCGGGGCGCCGGCGAGCCGCGCGAGCTGCTCGAAGGTCTTGGAGCAGGCCAGTACGCGTCCACCCGGCTCGGCCTGGGGAACGCCAGGCCCCGCGCTCAGGGACTGGCGCAGATGCGTCCGGACTTCGGTCAGGCGCCGTTTGGACGGACTGGTGCCGCCGGGCAGCCAATCGCGGGTGATTCTGCGGGCGCCGAGCGGCAGGGAGTGCACGATGCGGGGCTGATCGCCTGTACCCGAGGCAACCTCCACAGTGCCGCCGCCGATGTCCAGGACCAGCATGGGACCGGCCGCCGAGCCCGTCCACTGACGGGCAGCCACATAGGCCAGCCGCGCCTCCTCCTCGCCCGTCAGCACCCGCAGGCGGGTGCCCGTGGTCCGGGCCACCCGCGCGATGACCTCATCGCGATTGGGAGCGTCCCGGATGACGGAGGTGGCGAACGGGAAAACCTCCGACCGGCGCAGATGCGGATCCGCAGCGACAGCCTCGGCCACCGCTCGCTGCACGCTCTCCACCCCGGCCTTGCCCAGGCGCCCATTCCCGTCGAGCGTCTCGTGCAGTCTCAGCCGCACCTTGTGGGAAAAGACGGGCTCCAGCACTGCACCAGACCGCCACCGCACCACAGTGAGCAGAGCACTGTGACACCCCACATCGAGCACACCTGCCTGCCGCATCCAACCGTCTCCCGGCCTCACGCAATTCCCCCCAGACCGAACCCGGATCGAGTCACCGCCACATCCCGGACAATCCGGCTAGCAGCAAGGCTTCCATCGACCCATTGCGTAACCATCATGTCACTGATGGTGCTCGCATCCGCCAGCTAGGTAATTCTTCTGATCATCATGCGGCACACAGAGATCGCCTTCGGAACGCCCCCTGGCGGCTGGGGAGTAGGGGCGTAGTCGACGCCGCGACGGCGGCTGCTGCGCCCTACGGCGTTGATGCGGCCCGGCCGCGCAGGCGCACCGGGGGCGGGGAGGGCGGGGATATGTGGCGGCGTGCCGGGGTAAGTACGGCTGCGGGTGTCCGCTTGTGGGTGCCCTGAGCCGTGGCGACGTGGCGGCTCGTTTGTTGCGGACCAAGGGGTAAACACGCATGGCCAGTGGCACGGTGAAGTGGTTCAACTCCGAAAAGGGCTTCGGGTTCATCGCCCAGGACGGCGGTGGCCCCGACGTCTTCGCGCACTACTCCAATATCGCGGGCAACGGCTACCGCGAACTGACCGAAGGTGAACCCGTCACCTTCGACGTCACCCAGGGCCAGAAGGGCCCGCAGGCGGAGAACATCACGCGCGCCCGCTGACATCCAGCGCCTTCCTCCGGGCCCGGGACCGCCGCAACGCGGACTCGGGCCCGGCGCGTTGAACCGCACCGCCCCGGTGCTGGCCGGACACCCGTCCACGCCACCTGACCAGTCAGCGCAAGACAGAAGCCCCGGCCTTCAGGCCGGGGAGGTTCACACCCTCCCAGCGAGTGTCCTGGCCGGGGGTGAGGGCGCGCCTGCTGCGGTGCCGTCGTCTCGCTCCTGGTCGGCCTGGCGACCCCGCTGCGTCGGGCGCAGCTCATGGAAAACGGCCGCAGCCCCATCGGCGAAGGGGCTGCGGCCTGTCATGTCCCTGGTCCGGCTCCTGCGGCCGGGACGGCTTCAGCAGTCGCGGAATTCGGGCGACTGATTGAGGATCTGGGAGCGGGTGGAGGTGAACTTCGCGTAGGTCTCCCCGCCCTTCGCGTTCGGCCGGAAGGCTGCGACCCGGTGGCAGTTCTGGAAGGCCAGCGCGACGCCGAAGTGCCGCTCCAGGCTGCCCCGGATGGAGTCGCTGGCCAGGGCGCGCAGCAGCTGGCCGCGCTCGGCCTCGGAGGGTGGAGGGGTGAGGTTGTCGGCGAACTCACGCTCGCTGCCCTGCAGCTCGTCGGCCAGGCCGGCGATGAGCTGGTAGGCGCACGGTGGGAGTCGCGGACGGTGGCCACCTTGAGTCCGCTCCCACGCCACTTGTCGCCGCCTACGTGATAGGCCTCCCTCGCTCTGACCCCCTTATCAGGTGGAACCCGTACACCACCCCCAAGGACGCGACCACGGCACGTGATCGCTGTAGTGCGCAGGGCCCAGGCGACTGGTCTGTCGCCTGGGCCCTGATGGCGGCAGGCCCAGGAACTGGTTCAGGCCTGCTCGCCAGCGTGCTCCGCGCCTACGGCAGGTAGCCAGGTGCAACCTTTTCACGCTCCTGCTCGAGGCTGTGCTTCCCGCCCGCCGCGGATGAAGGGGAAGTCATTCAGGCTTTACCGCACCGGCGGCGCGCCGGTGCCGGGAATTCATGCTCACAGACAGTAGCGAACGAGCCACTCGTCAGGGTTGTAGTTGTCCAGTGCCGGGTCCGGACGCGTGGCGGGGAGCTCTTCCACGGTGTCCTCCAGGCGGACTCTCTCCGGCAGTTTGCCGAACCGAGCGCGACGCGCCGTTTCAGCGGAGTCCGGAACCTTCTTCGTGTGCGACATTTACCGCCTCCTTCGCCGGGTTACAACACCGTGCCTGCGAGCATCCATCCCACGGATTTTGAGATGGCGCGCAAGCGGTCAAGGCTGACCACCGGGGCTTGTGTCCACCGTCTGTGGCCTCAGGCGACCGTTGCCTTGATGGTGACGTCCGCAGCCCGTGGCACGGCGTGACGCATGCGAGGGAGTCCCGCTACAGGTCTAGGACGATGCCCTCAGCGGGCTTTGAGCAGCAGATGAGGATGTTCCCGTCGGCCGGGGGTTCGATCGGATCGGGCGCGTAGTCGACGGCGCCGGACAGCAGGGCGAGTTCGCAGGTGTGGCAGACGCCTGTGCGGCACGACCACTGGACGGGGACGTCGCAGGCCTCGGCGAGTTCCAGTAGGGAGTCCTGTCGATCGTTCCAGGGCACGGTGAGGCCGCTGCGGGCGAAGGAGACGGTCGGTCCGGTTCCGGCCGGTCCGGGGGGCTGGTGCGGCGGGGGTGCGACCGTGGAGCCCTTCAGCCCTGGGGTGATGGATGCCCGGGCGCCGAAGATCTCCGTGTGGACACGTGAGGCGTCCAGTCCGGCATCGACCAGGGCGGTGCCGACGCTGTCCATAAAGCCCGTCGGCCCGCAGAGATAGGCGTCGGCCTCCGGCGGCAGCCCGAGGCCTCGGACGCGGTCGGCCGAAAGTCGACTGGCCTCGGTGTAGTCGACGCCCCGGCGGTCGTCGGAAGCCGGGCTGCTGTAGTAGATGATCGACCGGGCGTGCGGCAGCGCGCCGAGCAGGTCGCGGCTTTCCCGGGCGAAGGGATGCTCCGTGCCGTCGCGTGCACCGTGCAGCCACCACACCTCACGTGGGGACCGATCCCGCACGAGGGCATGCAGCATGGCCAGCACGGGCGTCACACCCACTCCCGCGGACAACAGGACGACCGGGTTGTCGCCCTCCTTCAGACAGAAGGTGCCGCGGGCCGCGGCTGTGTCGAGGCTGTCGCCGACACGGACGTATGCCCGCAGCCGGTTGCTGGCCGCACCGTGCGGCTCGACTTTCACGCTGATCCGATACGTGCCCGTGCCGGGCTCTCCGGACAGGGAGTAGCTGCGGATCAGCGGTGGGGCATCACCTTCGGGCTGGACCTTGACCGTGAGAAACTGACCTGGCAACGCGTCGGGCAGCGGTGAGCCGTCGGCGGCGGCCAGGGACAGTGAGAACACGCTCCGGCTCTCCGGACGGATGTCCACGACGGTCAGCGGACGGAAGCCCGGCCAGCCGGCAGGCGGGGCGCTCGCTGCCTCGGTGAGCCCGGCACTGCCCGTATCAGCGTCGGCCTGCTCCAGGAGCGTGCGCATGGAGCCCTGCCACCCGGGACTGAGCGCCGAGACGCGCAAAGCCCGTTCGACCTGTTCGCGCGTGTGCCCGGGCAGGTAGAGCACCCCGTCGATCTCCTGGACCGTCATCTTTTCCGGGCCGGCGGAGACCTTGACGATCTCCTGCCCCGCCTCGACCTCGCCTTCCTCGATCACCCGCAGGTAGAAGCCCGGGCGCCGATGCGAGACCAGCAGGGCTGCCATCTGCGGCTCGCCCAGGCGCAGCCCCACTCGGTAACATGTCACCCGCGGCTGGGTGACCTCGAAGAGCGCGCTGCCGATGCGATAGCGGTCTCCGATGCAGACTTCGTCGTCCGGCAGGCCGTCCACGGTGAAGTTCTCTCCGAAGTGGCCGGGTTCGAGGTCGTCGCGGCCCAGCTCCTTCTGCCAGAAACGGTAGGAGTCGACCTGGTACACCAGCACCGCCCGCTGCTCGCCTCCGTGCCCGCCCAGGTCTCCCTGACCGTCGCCGTCGATGTTGAGCCTTCGGACCATCCTGGGGCCGGTGACGGTCTGCTTGTAGACCCCGGTGTGCACGGTCTTGCCGTGCCAGGGGACGTCCTTCGGCATCCCGACGTTCACTGCCATCAACGTGGCCACTACGCCACCCTTCTGCGGCGGCCCCCCCTGTTCGGCCGCGTCCGTCGGCACTTGCAGTTGTCGCCTTGGCTCGGGATGATTCATGCGATCACGGTCACGGTCACGGTCGAGTGGTCGGTGTTTCGTCCACCCCAGCCTGAGAGTCAGACAAGGACGCGGCCGAGGAATCCATGGATGTAGCCGCTGATTGAGTCCAGGTGCGTTTCCAGGGCGAAGTGACCGGCGGGAAGCAAATGGACTTCCGCGTCCGGCAGGTCACGGGTGAACGTCCGTGCGCCGTCCGGTCCGAAGATCTCGTCCCGTTCGCCCCAGACTGCCAGCAATGGCACCTGGCTCTTACGGAAGTAGTCCTGAAGCTGCGGATAGCCCTCGATGTTGGTGGGGTAGTCACGGAACAGCGCCAGCTGCACCTCGTCGTTGCCTGGCCGGTCCAGCAGAACCTGGTCGTGGTGCCAGTTGTCCGGGCTGACCAGACTCTTGTCGGTGGCGCCGTTCTCATACTGCCACCGGGTCGTCTCTGCGCTGAACTTGGCCCGTGCGCCCGGCTCGGAGTCGGGTCCGGGAGCGGAGGCGTAGGCGAACAGGTCGTTCCAGAAGGGCTCGGCGAACCCTTCCATGTACGCGTTGCCGCTCTGAGAGATGATCGCGCTGACCTCGAAGGACGGATTCATGGCCAGCCGCCAGCCGATAGGCGCGCCGTAGTCGTGGACGTAGATCGAAAAGCGCTTGATGCCCAGGTGGTCGAGCAGTCCGGCTGTCATGCCGGCGAGGTTGTCGAAGGTGTAGTCGAACTCGTCGACCTTGGGCATGGAGGACTCGCCGTAGCCGATGTGGTCAGTGGCGATCACGTGATAGCGATCGGCCAGCGCCGGGATGAGCTGGCGGAACATGTGCGAGCTGCTCGGGAAGCCGTGCAAGAGCACGACGACCGGTGCACCTTCGGGACCCGCTTCACGATAGAAGACCTCTTGGCCGTTGATGGTCGCCGTCTTGTGATGGGTGGGCAGCACATTGACCTCCGGGGGCGCGCCTGGGGTGCAGAATGAGCGTCAATCCGCCCGTACCAGGACCCAACCAATTACATCGTAGGGTAGGGCGGTCGCCGGCGGAGGCTCTGGAATATCTTTCCCTCAGCGGCGTGGTTCCTCGCGACAGATGGCGCCCGATGCCACTCGTCCCACGCTAGACCTCGCTCACAAGAAGCGCAATGCATTGCAGAAAATCAGGCCGATAGAATTATCCACAGCCTTTGAGTGGAGATTGCATTTTTTTCTCGGCGTGCTCATGGAACGCGTGCACCACTGAGGATAAAACCCAGGTCGACGGCGCGCTGCACAGCACCAAAGAGGAAAGTGATTTTATATTGCTCGGCGGACGTGCTCACCGGCTCAGCGCTCTCAGGAACACCGCAGGTCCAAGGGGTGATAGTTCCCCAGCTTCTCGGATTTCTCGTTTCCGCACGAGTGGGACGAGCGCAGCACGATCTCCCTCGTGCATGACGAAAATCCGTTGGGCCTATCGTCCCGTCCGCTGAACACTTTGACCGGAATTCTTGAGGGCAAGTCCGGGCGTTCATGTCCGGGTTAGCTCATCCTCGGCGCGGGGCCGCGTAGCGGCGGAGGTCGGTTCGTCGTCTGGTCGGTTCCTGTTGCGTGTCGGTTTGTCCGTCGGGGGGTCGTAGTCTTCCGGTGGCACGCTGGCCTGCGGTCACTTTGGTCTGGGGCGGCGTTGTCGGTTGCGGGTTGTAGCTTTTCCTGGATCCCCGGGGCGGGATGGGTGAGGGGGTGCGTGACAGTGTCGGAGAGCGTCGAGGGCGTCGTTGTTGCCGAGGGTTGTTCTGCCGGCCTTTGCTGCGCGCCTGGCGTCGATGCAGGCCCGGAAGGATGCGGGCCTGGTCGGCGGACGGATCACGCCCGGGCGCATGAGGCGTGCCACGCCGCGGCCGGCTTGTGGAACCAGACGGTTGGTTGCGCGGCCAGTGGACGGCCGGTGAGTGTCCGGGTAAAGAAGGCGTCCGGCGGTTCGTGACGTCCCTGCCGTCCGAGGCACGGCCGCTCCAACCTGGGCAGGTCACTTCGGGTACGGGTCGTAGCAGTCCAGCGCAGGGTGGTACAGCACCTGCCAGGTGTCCTCGTCGACGATCCCGGTTCTGGTCAGACCGTGGCATCCCTGAATCCAGATGATCTTCTTCGACGTGGCAGGGCCGAAGACACCGTCGACCGCGAGTTTCGGAACGCCGCCCCACACATTGCTCAGACACTGCGCCTGCTTCACAGACCGACCGGTGTCCACGTACGTGAGCGTGGGACGATCGGTGGAGGACGTGTAGGGGCATGTCTTCTCGGCGGCGGCGGCATCGTGCGGCGTCGTCGCCAGGACCCCGGCGGCCAGCAACGCTGTGCCGAGGGCTGCACACTTGCGAGGGATCATCTGGGTCCTCCGTGGATACCCCCGCCTTTGGGCGGGGGAGGAATCGGACTCCTGCGGAGCGGGGCAGGGGAGCCGATTCGCCGTCAGGGCGGATCGGCGTGTTTCCGGGCGATGCCCGCAGTGAGTCACAAGCGGGTGTGGTAGTTTGTGAGTTATGGCCACTCACGTGAAGCGGGCGTTCAAGTACCGCTTCTATCCGACCGATGCGCAGGCGGCTGAGCTGTCGCGCACGTTCGGCTGCGTGCGGAAGGTC
>NZ_RJVR01000309.1 GCF_003999195.1 Streptomyces soli | reverse complement strand
CGCGCTGCACCAGCCGCCCGAAGCCGCCGGCGCCCGCTCGCCTGGCCGCCGTGCGCGCCGCACGCGAGGGCGCCGGCCTGGGTGCCTCCAGCTCGGGTACGACGGCCGGCCGCGAGCCGGTGTTGAGGTGCACCAGCGACTCGTGGCCCTGGTACTCCACATGTTCGACGATGCCGCTCAGCACCACCTCACCCGCGTGCGCGGAGCTCGGCTGTGCGATCCGTACGGCCTCCGAGCGCAGGCCGACGATGATCTGCCGGCCCTGCTGGATCCGCAGCAGCTGGTGGTCCTGGCTCAGCGGCTCCTGCAGCCCGAGCCGCTGCCGCCCGAAGTCGATCCAGATCCCGCCGCCGAGCGGGGCCAGCACGGTGGCCTGGAGGAGGTTGATGCGGGGCGTGCCGATGAAGGCGGCCACGAAGACGTTCTCGGGGAGGTGATACGCCTCCCGGGGGCTGCCGACCTGCTGGAGCACGCCGCTGCGCATGATCGCCACGCGGTCGCCCAGCGACATCGCCTCGGCCTGGTCGTGGGTCACGTAGACCGTAGTCACGCCCATCCCCCGGGTCAGGCGGGAGATCTCGGCCCGCAGATGCGAGCGCAGCTTCGCGTCGAGGTTCGACAGCGGCTCGTCCATCAGGAAGACGGACGGGTGCCGGGATATCGCCCGCCCCATTGCGACCCGCTGCCGCTCACCGCCCGACAGCTGCGCCGGATAGCGGTCGAGGATGTCCTCGATGCCGAGAGTGCGGGCCGTCTCGTCGACCCTGGGCCCGGAATCCTCGCCCGGCATCTCGAAGCGGAGCGGAAAGCCGATGTTCTGGCGGCTGGTCATGCTCGGGTAGAGGGCGAAGTTCTGGAAGACCATCGCCATGCGGCGGTCGCCGGGTGCCAGGTCGTTGGCGTACTCGCCGTCGAGCAGAAGTTCGCCGCTGGTGATCTCCTCCAGCCCGGCGATCATGCGCAGGACGGTCGACTTGCCGCAGCCGGACGGGCCGAGCAGCACCAGGAACTCACCGGGGTCGATGGCCAGTGAGAAGCGGTCCACGGCGCGGACGTTGCGGCCGTAGACCTTGGACACGTCGTGCAGTGCGATGGCGCGAGTCATGGGGTCCGCCGGAATCAGCTGTTACAGGTGACTTGCGGTGGTGCAGGGGGAATCGCTTGCGCCGAAGGTAGTGCACGGTTCCCGGACTGGGAACGGTTTGGTCAAGACACCGTTGATACTTTGTGCGAGTGACGAACCTCGCCCTGGGCCCGCAATGGCTCGACCCCGACTACCTCATCTCGTCGGCCGGCCTCATCGGCCTTCTGGTGGTCGTCTTCGCCGAGTCAGGTCTGCTCATCGGCTTCTTCCTCCCGGGTGACTCCCTCCTCTTCACCGGCGGCCTCCTCGTTGCCGGTGGCAAGCTGAACTGGCCGATCTGGGCGGTGGCCCTGATGGTGATCGTCGCGGCGATCGCCGGTGACCAGGTCGGCTACCTCTTCGGCCGGAAGGTCGGGCCCTCGCTCTTCCGGCGGCCGGACTCCAAGCTCTTCAAGCAGGAGAACATCGAGAAGGCGCACGAGTTCTTCGAGAGGTACGGCGGTAAGTCGATCGTCCTTGCGCGCTTCGTCCCCGTCATCCGGACCTTCACGCCGATCATCGCCGGCGTCAGCCGCATGAACTACCGCACCTTTGTCACCTACAACGTCATCGGCGGCACGCTATGGGGCGGCGGCGTCACCCTCCTCGGCTTCTGGCTCGGCAAGTTCGCCTTCGTCAACAAGCACATCGAGTTGATCCTCATCGGCGTGGTCGCCGTCTCGGTCGTGCCGATCGTCATCGAGTACCTGCGGGCCCGCGGCAAGGCCAAGAAGGCGCCCGCGGCAGGCCCCGACAACCACGGTCCCGCCCAGGGCCCCGTCCAGCGCGGAGGTGGCCGCCACCGGGCGAACCGCCGCTGAGGTCCCGAACTCCGCACCCCCCGTCGCGCATGCCGCACCGCGATCCGGCAAGGTGAGCGCAGTACGGCAAAGCGCAGCGAAGGGCACAGACGTGGTGGACGAGGGCAAGCCGGATTCGGACGAGGTCCGCTCCGAGTTCACGCCACCGCTGGGTGTGGACCTGCCGGCTGAGCCCGAGCCGGAGGGCTCCGCCTTCGCGCCGCCCAGCACGACGGGCACGTCTCCCAACACGCCTCCCGGCGCCCAGGCGCAGGCGTGGTTCCCCGCCTTCACCCCGCCCACCGGCATACCGGTCGTCAGCCTGTCCAAGGAGACGCCCTGGCCGGACCGAATGCGGGCGATGCTGCGGATGTCGGTCACCGACCGGCCCGCGCCGGAGCAGGCCGCCGAGCGCTCCGAGGCGGGGCCGCCGGTGCCGCGCGTGCTGGACCTGACCCTGAGGATCGGGGAGCTGCTGCTGGCGGGCGGCGAGGGCGCGGAGGACGTGGAGGCCGCGATGCTGGGCGTGGCGCACGCCTACGGGCTGGCCCGGGTCGAGCCGACGGTGACCTTCACGCTGCTGGGGATCTCGTACCAGCCATCCCTCATCGACCCGCCGGTCACCGCGAACCGGACCGTACGCCGCCGGGGCACCGACTACACCCGCCTCGCCGCCGTCTTCCGGCTCGTGGACGACATCACCACCTCCGAGCTGACCCTTGAGGACGCCTACCGCCGCCTTGCCGAGATCCGCCGCAACCGCCACCCGTACCCGGGCTGGCTGCTGACCGCGTCCGCCGGGCTGCTGGCCGGCGCGGCGAGCATGCTGGTGGGCGGTGGCGGCCCGCTGGTCTTCCTGATCGCGGCGATCGGCGCGATGCTCGGCGACCGGCTGGCCTGGCTGTGCGCGGGACGCGGGCTGCCGGAGTTCTACCAGTTCACCGCCGCCGCGATGCCGGCGGCCGTCTTCGGGGTCCTGGTGGACCGCTTCGGCCACTACCTCCCCGGCACGTCCACCATCCAGGCCTCCGCGGTGATCACCGGTGGCCTCTTCGCCCTCATCCCGGGCCGAGCGCTGGTCGCCGCCGTCCAGGACGGGCTGACCGGCTTCTACATCACCGCCTCGGCCCGGCTGTTGGAGGTCATGTACCTCTTCACCGGCATCGTCGTCGGCGTCACCCTCGTCCTGTACGCGGGCGTCAGCCTCGGCGCCGTACTCGACCCGCAGCAGTCGCTGAGTACGTACGAGAACGCCCCTGTGCAGCTGGTCGCGGCCATGGCGCTCAGTCTTGCCTTCGCGGTGCTGCTGCAGTGCGAGCGCGAGGTGCTACCGCTCGCCACCCTCAACGGCGGCGTGGCCTGGACCGTCTACGGCGTGCTGCACCAGGACGTCGGCATGTCCCCGGTCGCCGCGACCGCCGTCGCGGCGGGCCTGGTCGGCCTGTTCGGGCAGTTGCTCTCGCGGCACCGGCACGCCTCCGCGCTGCCGTACGTCACCGCCGCCATCGGCCCGCTGCTGCCCGGCTCGGCGACGTACTTCGGCCTCCTCGGCCTCACGCAGGGCCACCTGAGCCAGGGCGCGGCCTCGCTCACGAAGGCGGCGGCGCTGGCGCTCGCGGTGGCGATCGGGGTCAACCTAGGTGGCGAGATCGCCCGGATGTTCCTCAAGGTGCCGGGTCCGGTGCCGGCCACGTCCGACCCGGCGCGACGCCGCGCGGCAAAGCGCACGCGCGGCTTCTGACACGTGTGCGGGCGGCACCCCGCGCGGGGCGCCGCCCGCAGAACGCGCGGACCAGGTGTCAGTGCGCCTGGCCGGACTCCTTGAGGCGCTTGTAGGAGGCGTCGATCTCGGCCTCCGCCTCGATCCGGCCGACCCAGTTGGCGCCCTCGACGGACTTGCCGGGCTCCAGGTCCTTGTAGACCTCGAAGAAGTGCTGGATCTCCAGCCGGTCGAACTCGCTCACGTGGTGAATATCACGCAGGTGCTCCACGCGCGGGTCGGACGCCGGGACGCACAGCAGCTTGTCGTCGCCGCCGGCCTCGTCCGTCATCCGGAACATACCGATGGCGCGGCACTTGATGAGGCAGCCGGGGAAGGTCGGCTCGTCCAGGATGACCAGGGCGTCGAGCGGGTCGCCGTCCTCGCCGAGGGTGTTCTCCACGAAGCCGTAGTCGGCCGGGTAGCTGGTCGAAGTGAAGAGCCGGCGGTCCAGGCGGATACGACCGGTCTCGTGGTCCACCTCGTACTTGTTCCGGGAACCCTTCGGGATCTCGATCGTGACGTCGAACTCCAAGACTCCACTCCTCCATGATCAGCACATACTTCTGGTGATTAAGTGTCTCCCACGCAACTGTGTGATCGCGAAAGGGGCTGGTCCGGGGTGCCGCTCACCAGGAATTGGCAGGTGACGGCGGTGTCCGCCGGGGTCGGCCTCGCAGTGGCGCTCGTGGCGGTGGCCGCGTCGGGCCCGTGGGAGTCAGGTCAGCGTACGGCCGAACGGGCGATTGCCGCCTCCCGGGACGCGTCGTCGCAGGCCTCGCAGCGCAGTGCCTCCAAGGTGCCGGAGGCCGCCACGGCGCCCCTGGCCTCCGACGTCCTCACCGCCGCGTCCGGCTCCTCCGGCGTCCCCCTCCCCACCCGGGCGGGCCTGGCCGACACCCTCGCCCCGCTGCTCGACGCGGACGGGCTCGGCCCGGTCCGTACGGCCGCGGTCATCGACGCCACCACGGGGCGTACGGTCTACGGCTACGACGCCGCCAGGGCCGGGACCCCCGCCTCCACCACGAAGATCGCGACCGCTGTCGCCGCCCTGTCGCTGCTCGGCCCCGACCACACCTTCACCACCAGCGTCGTCGCCGCCCGCGACGGCGGCCGCATCACCCTCGTCGGCGGCGGCGACCCCACGCTCACCGCCCGCGCCCAGGCCGGTGGCGGCTACGACGCGGCGTCCCTGCGGACGCTGGCCGACGACACGGCCCGCGCGCTGCTCACGAAGGGCGAGACGACGGTCCGGCTCTCGTACGACACCTCGCTCTACAGCGGCCCCTCCGTCCATCCGATCGGCCACAACGACAACCTCGCCCCCGTCACCGCCCTGATGGCCGACGAGGGCCGTGCCGACGGCTCCACGTACCAGGGCCCGGCGGCCCGCTCCTGGGACCCCGCGCAGTCGGCGGCGAACTCCTTCGCGGCCCTGCTGGAGGGCCGGGGAATCAAGGTCACCGGCACCCCGTCCGCCGCGAAGGCCTCCGGCGGCGAGCTGGCGGAGGTGCAGTCCGTACCGCTGTCCGACCTGGTCGAGCGCATGCTCACCAACAGCGACAACGACATCGCCGAGGCCCTCGCACGCCAGGCCGCCATCGCCTCCGGCCGACCCGCCTCCTTCTCCGGCGGGGCCCAGGCCATCGCTGCCACCCTCAAGCACCTCGGCGTCGACCTCACCGGCGCCCGGTTCACCGACGGCAGCGGCCTCAACCACCGCGACGCCCTCTCCGCCCAGCAACTCGCCGGCCTCCTCGTCCTCGCCGGCTCCTCCCACCACCCCGAGCTCCGCCCCGTCCTCACCGGCCTCCCGGTCGCCGCCTTCTCCGGCTCCCTGCGCAACCGTTTCTCCGCCGGCGTCCGCCGCGTCGGCGCCGGCTTCGTCCGCGCCAAGACCGGCACCCTCACCGGCGTCAACGCCCTCGCCGGCACCGTCGTCGACGCCGACGGCCGCCTCCTGACCTTCGCCTTCCTCACCTCCGGCACCACCGACCCGACCGCCGCCGTCTCCTCCCTGGACCGCCTCGCCGCGGCCGTCGCGAACTGTGGCTGCCGCTGAGGGGTCAAATTCAGCCCGTCCGACGTTTGAGGACTGGGGACACTCTCCCCCAGACTCCGTCTGGGGGGACCCCCACCAGCCTTCGGCCGGGGGGACCCCGGTTTCGGGAAGGGGCGGGGTGGGGGAACTCCCGTGCGGGGGACGCAGCACGTACGGTGAAGGAATGAGCATCGGTGGTGCGGAGATGGTCGACTGGAACCTCGCGGTGGCGACCGCGACCCGATTCGTGCGGCCCGGACCAGAGGTGTCCAGGGACGAGGCCAGGGAAGTCGTCGCGGAGCTGCGGCGACATGCCAAGTCCTCGGAGGCGCACGTCCGTTCGTTCACGCGTATGTTCGACGAGGGGGACGGGCCCGATCAGAACGGCACGCCCGTCCTGATCGTGGACCGCCCCGGCTGGATCAAGGCGAACGTGGCCGGCTTCCGGGAAGTCCTCAAGCCCCTGCTCGGCAAGATGGAGGCCCGCCGCCCGGGCGGCCCCGGCGGAGCGGTGCTGGGCACGGTCGGCGGCAAGGTGACCGGCGTGGAGGTCGGGATGCTGCTGAGCTTCCTGTCCTCCCGCGTGCTCGGCCAGTACGAGACCTTCGCCCCCGCGACCCGCGACATGCCCGCTGGCCCGGCCGCCCCCACCCCGGGGGAGCGGAAGGCCGGCCGCCTGCTGCTCGTGGCGCCGAACATCGTCCACGTGGAACGCGAACTCGAGGTCAACCCGCACGACTTCCGCCTCTGGGTGTGCCTCCATGAGGAGACGCACCGGACGCAGTTCACGGCCGTGCCCTGGCTGCGCGACCACATCGAGTCGGAGATTCAGGACTTCCTGGCCGAGACCGAGATCGACCCCTCCGCCCTCATCGAGCGGGTCCGCGAGGCCTTCCAGTCCTTCGCCACCGGCGGCCGCGCGGACAACGACGAGGCGGCCGTCGATGCCGACGAGGCCGGCGACCGCAGCCTCATCAACCTCGTCCAGACCCCGAACCAGCGAGAGATTCTGGGCCGGCTCACCGCCGTGATGTCCCTGCTCGAAGGCCACGCCGACTACGTGATGGACGGCGTCGGCCCCGAGGTCGTCCCGTCGGTCGCCGAGATCAGGGAGAAGTTCCAGCAGCGCAGGCAGAGCGGGGCCGGCCGGCTGGACCTGGCGCTGCGCAAGCTGCTCGGGCTGGACGCGAAGCTGCGCCAGTACCGGGACGGGGAGCGGTTCGTACGGGCCGTGGTGGAGCAGGTGGGCATGGACGGCTTCAACCGGATCTGGACGTCGCCGAACACACTCCCGACCAAAGCGGAGATCGCCAAACCCGCGGAGTGGGTGGCGCGGGTGCACCGGCGTAGCGAAACGTGACGAAGGGGGCAGGCGACGCCCCCCGGTTCACCCGTCCGAGGGACCGTGACCGCAGGCCATGGCGTGCGATGCTCGGGTATTGCCCGACTTCTGTCACCATCTAGCTACCCTGCGTCATCAGCCCCACAGCCTCCCTAGGAGGGAACCGGACATGGGTCCCCACCCCGCGGTCGCAGCGATACGCCTGGCGGTCCGCCGCGTACTCCACGACGTGCTGAACGACAACCCGGGCGGCAGTCCGGTCGTGCTCGCCGCCTGCAGCGGCGGAGCCGACTCGATGGCCCTCGCCACCGCCCTCGCCTTCGAATCCCCCAAGCTCGGCATCCGTGCCGGAGCCGTCACCGTCGACCACGGCCTTCAGCCCGGTTCCGACACCCGGGCGCGGGACGTCGCCGCGCGCCTGCGCGACCTCGGCCTCGACCCCGTGGACGCCATCGGTGTCACCGTCGGCCGCCAGGGAGGACCCGAGGCGGCCGCCAGGGACGCGCGGTACGCCGCGCTGGACGGGGCCGCCCGGGACCGCGGGGCGGCCGCTGTGCTGCTCGGGCACACCCGGGACGACCAAGCGGAAACCGTCCTGCTGGGTCTGGCCAGGGGTTCCGGTACGCGCTCGCTGTCCGGGATGCCCGCCGTGAACGGCCGCTACCGCCGCCCGTTCCTCCTCCTCGACCGCGACACGGTCCGTAAGGCCTGCCTC
The DNA here is from genome assembly GCF_003999195.1 of Streptomyces soli. GTDB lineage: Bacteria > Actinomycetota > Actinomycetes > Streptomycetales > Streptomycetaceae > Actinacidiphila > Actinacidiphila soli. The sequence continues at coordinate 81,733 of NZ_RJVR01000309.1, read as the reverse complement.
GTCCAGGGCATCGACGTGTGGGAGGACCCGCACAACCACGACCCGGCCTACACCCGCTCCCGGGTCCGCCACGAGGCCCTGCCGGTGCTGGAGAAGTCCCTCGGCAAAGGTGTGATCGAGGCCCTGGCCCGTACCGCCCAGCTCTCCCGTGACGACGCCGACGCCCTGGACCAGTGGGCCGCCTCCGCCGAGCGTGACGCATCAGACAGTGACGGCGGTCTCGCGGCCGTCCGGCTGCTCGATCTGCCGCCCGCCGTACGCCGCCGTGTCCTGCGCCGGGCGGCCATCGCCGCCGGTTCTCCGGCCGGCTCGCTCTTCGCCCGCCACATCGAGGAGACCGACCGCCTGGTCACCGACTGGCGAGGCCAGAAGCCCCTCAACCTCCCCGGCGGCATCGTCGCCGGTCGCCGCAATGGCAGACTGTTCTTCTCGCCGTCGTAGACCTTGAGGAAGTACCACAGGTGAACGAGAAGGACATGGGCGCCGACCTCGAGAAGGTGCTCATCACCAAACCCGAGATCGACGCCAAGCTGGCCGAACTCGCAGCCCAGATCGACAAGGACTACGAGGGCCGGGACCTGCTGATCGTCGGCGTGCTCAAGGGCGCGGTGATGGTCATGGCGGACCTGGCGCGGGCCCTTTCCAGCAACGTCACGATGGACTGGATGGCGGTGTCCTCGTACGGGGCCGGCACCAAGTCCTCCGGCGTCGTACGGATCCTCAAGGACCTGGACACCGACATCGCGGGCCGCGACGTCCTCATCGTCGAGGACATCATCGACTCGGGTCTGACGCTGTCCTGGCTGATCAGCAACCTCGGCTCGCGCCGCCCCGCCTCGCTGGAGGTCTGCACCCTGCTGCGCAAGCCGGAGGCGGCCAAGGTCAAGATCGATGTGAAGTACACCGGCTTCGACATCCCCAACGAGTTCGTGGTCGGCTACGGCCTGGACTTCGCCGAGAAGTACCGCAATCTTCCCTTCGTCGGGACCCTCGCGCCGCACGTTTACGGCGGCTGAGGACCGGCTGGGGACCGGCCGAGGGGCCCTGGGGAACCTCTCCCCGTTTTCCCGCGTTGGAGTCTCGGAACCAAGGTTTGTTAACGGTCTCCGGCGACTTCGGGTGACAATGCTGGGGTACCGTCCGAAGGTCGGGTCAAACACCGGATGCACAGCGGCCAGCCGGCCGGGGTGCCTCACTGTGGCAGGAGGGACGGGGCTTAAGCCGCCCCGCATGGATGGACGTCAAGCGCTATTTCCGTGGGCCAGTGATGTGGATCGTGCTGGCTGTCCTCGCCGTGGTCGTATTGATGCAGGTCGTCGGGTCGTCCGGCGGCTACAAGACGGTTGACACCGGCCAGGCCATTGAGGCGATCAACAGCAACCAGGCGAAGTCGGCCGAACTGACGACCGGCGACGAGACTACGATCAAGGTCGAGCTCAAGCCCGGTGCCAAGGTCGGAGGCAAGGACCTCGGCACCAAGATCAAGGCGAGCTACATCGGCACCCAGGGTGTCGATGTGGCCAAGATTCTGCAGTCCAAGGTCGATGACCAGAACGCGAACACGCTGCCCAACGGGTACACCGTGTCGCCGCAGTCGCAGAATGCGTTCGTCAGCATCCTGCTCTCGCTGCTGCCCTTCGTGCTCATCGTGGTCGTCTTCCTGTTCCTGATGAATCAGATGCAGGGCGGCGGCTCCCGGGTCATGAACTTCGGGAAGTCCAAGGCCAAGCTGATCACCAAGGACACCCCGAAGACCACCTTCGCGGATGTCGCGGGCTCGGACGAGGCCGTCGAGGAGCTCCAGGAGATCAAGGAGTTCCTCCAGGAGCCCGCCAAGTTCCAGGCCGTCGGCGCCAAGATCCCCAAGGGTGTGCTGCTCTACGGCCCGCCCGGAACGGGCAAGACGCTGCTCGCCCGCGCTGTCGCGGGTGAGGCGGGCGTGCCGTTCTACTCGATCTCCGGCTCCGACTTCGTCGAGATGTTCGTGGGTGTCGGCGCCTCGCGTGTCCGTGACCTGTTCGAGCAGGCCAAGGCCAACGCCCCGGCCATCGTCTTCGTCGACGAGATCGACGCCGTCGGCCGGCACCGCGGTGCGGGTCTCGGCGGTGGCCACGACGAGCGCGAGCAGACGCTGAACCAGCTGCTCGTCGAGATGGACGGCTTCGACGTGAAGGGCGGCGTCATCCTGATCGCCGCCACCAACCGGCCGGACATCCTGGACCCGGCGCTGCTGCGCCCGGGCCGCTTCGACCGCCAGATCGCCGTGGACCGCCCGGACCTCCAGGGCCGCCTGGAGATCCTCCAGGTCCACCAGAAGGGCAAGCCGGTCGCTCCGGACGTCGACCTCCGTGCCGTCGCCCGCCGCACCCCCGGCTTCACCGGTGCCGACTTGGCCAACGTGCTCAACGAGGCCGCGCTGCTCACCGCCCGCAGCGACAAGAAGCTGCTCGACAACCACACGCTGGACGAGGCGATCGACCGTGTCGTGGCCGGCCCGCAGAAGCGGACTCGGATCATGTCCGAGAAGGAGAAGAAGATCACCGCGTACCACGAGGGCGGACACGCCCTGGTCGCGGCGGCTTCTCCGAACAGCGACCCGGTGCACAAGGTCACGATCCTGTCCCGTGGACGGGCTCTGGGCTACACCATGGTTCTGCCGGACGAGGACAAGTACTCGACCACCCGCAACGAGATGCTCGACCAGCTCGCGTACATGCTGGGCGGGCGCGCGGCCGAGGAACTGGTCTTCCACGACCCGACCACGGGCGCTGCGAACGACATCGAGAAGGCGACCGCCACCGCCCGTGCCATGGTCACCCAGTACGGCATGACCGAGCGGCTAGGCGCGATCAAGTTCGGGACGAGCGACTCCGAGCCGTTCCTCGGACGTGAGATGGCTCACCAGCGCGACTACTCGGAAGAGGTCGCCGGGCTGGTGGACGAAGAGGTCAAGAAGCTCATCGAGACCGCGCACAACGAGGCGTGGGAGATCCTGGTCGAGAACCGCGACGTCCTCGACAGCCTTGTCATGGCCCTCCTCGAGAAGGAGACCCTGAACAAGGAGCAGATCGCCGAGATCTTCAAGCCGATCGTCAAGCGCCCGCCGCGTCCGGCCTGGACCGGTTCCTCGCGCCGTACGCCTTCCACCCGCCCTCCGGTGCTCTCCCCCAAGGAGCTCACCCTCACCAACGGCGCCCAGTCCGCGAACGGGGCCACGTCGCTGAGCAAGCCGCCCGTCGACACGGCGGAGCTGCCTGAGGACGACCACTAGGTCATAGCGGAATGCAAGCCGCGCCCCCAAGGTTTTGTAGCCTTGGGGGCGCGGCTTTCCGCTGTTGCCGTACGGACGAGGAACGAGGGCACCATGACCGACCCGATCACGACGGTGGACGGCTTCGGCCGCGTCGGAGACTTCGACGAGAAGCGGGCCGAGAACGCCGTGCGCGAGCTTCTCATCGCCGTTGGCGAGGACCCCGACCGCGAGGGGCTCCGGGACACCCCGGCGCGCGTGGCACGGGCGTACAGGGAGATATTCGCCGGGCTGTGGCAGGAACCGGAGGACGTCCTGACGACGACCTTCGACCTGGGTCATGACGAGATGGTGCTGGTCAAGGACATCGAGGTGATGAGCTCCTGCGAGCATCACCTGGTGCCGTTCGTGGGATCCGCGCACGTCGGGTACATCCCGTCGACCGAGGGCAAGATCACCGGTCTGTCGAAGCTCGCCCGCCTCGTGGACGTGTACGCCCGCCGCCCGCAGGTCCAGGAGCGGCTGACCACGCAGATCGCCGACTCGCTGATGCGGATTCTGGAGCCGCGCGGGGTGATCGTCGTCGTCGAGTGCGAGCACATGTGCATGACCATGCGCGGGGTGCGCAAGCCGGGCGCCAAGACCATCACCTCGGCGGTGCGCGGTCAGCTGCGCGACCCGGCGACGCGGGCCGAGGCCATGAGCCTGATCATGGCCCGCTGATCTACGGCTGATTTACGGGGTCGTGCCCGCCGTGCTGCGGTTCTCGTCCTCGTCCTCCGGGAGCTTGCAGATGCGCTCCAGCAGGATCGCTGCGGCGACCACGGCGATCCCCGCCAGGACGGCGGCGCCGGAGTAGATCGCCTGGTCGCGGCGGGGCGGGTTGTCCAGCTCGTACATGAGCAGGAAGACGGCCGTGCCGCCGTACATCCCGGCGACGAGCGAGGCGACCAGCGCGCTGGCCTGGCCGAAGACCACCGCCCGGGCGGCGAGCAGCGGGTCGACGCCCTTGGCGCCGGGCCGCCGCTCGCGCTGGGCACGCAGCCGGGAGCGGATGGACAGGGCGGTGGCGGCCAGTACGGCGGCGATCAGCCCCAGCACGATGGGCGCGGCCACCGGAACGCTGGGCAGGGTGCCGAAGGAGTTCCAGAGCTTGGCTCCGGCCCACGAGAGCACCCCGGCCACGGCGAACAGCCCGACCAGTGTCCTGATGCGCAGCTGCTTCACCGAGTACTCGCCCTCCGCCGTGGTCCGACCACGATTGTCCCGTGGTCCGTAACGATCGTCGTAACGATTATTCAGGCAGTCGGAGTTCCACGTCCGCACGCGCTTGAACCGAGTCGCGGCCGACGGTGGCGAGCAGCTGCCCGACCGCCCCCACACCCGGCAGTTCGGCGCCCGGATCGATGTCATGCCACGGCGCGAGCACGAAGGCGCGCTGGTGGGCCCTGGGGTGCGGGAGGATGAGCTCCGGGTCGTCCGAGACGACGTCCTGGTACGCGACGATGTCGACGTCGATCGTGCGGGCGGCCCAGCGCTCGGTACGCCTGCGGGCGTACGCGTCCTCGATGGCGCGGCCGCGCTCCAGGAGCGAGGACGGCGGCAGGGTGGTCTTCACCACGACCACCACATTGAAGTAGTTCGGCTGGCTGCCGGGCTCGACGCCCCACGGCTCGGTCTCGTAGACCGGGGAGATCTTCTTGACCCGGACGCCCGGGGTGTCCTCGAGGGCGTCGATGGCGCCCTGGAGGGTCTCCGCTCGGTTGCCGAGGTTGGAGCCGAGCGAGAGCACGGCGACTTTGGGATTCTGCAGGGTGGTGTCGGCGGCGTCGACCTGTGCGACGACGAAGGCCGGTACCGGCTGCACGGTGGGGTCGTAGCTCACGGGCGCCTCCGGGTGATGCTGATGGTCACGTCGTCGAAAGGAACGGTGATCGGGGCGTCCGGCTTGTGCACGGTCACCTCGACCTCCTCGACCAGGTCGTGCTTGAGGACCTGGTCGGCGATGCGCTGGGCGAGGGTCTCGATGAGGTCGACCGGCTCGCCGCGCACGACGTCGACGACCTCCTCGGCCACGACGCCATAATGCACCGTCTTGGTGAGGTCGTCGGAGGCGGCGGCGGGAGCGGTGTCCAGGCCGAGCACGAGGTCCACGACGAAGGTCTGGCCCTCCTCGCGCTCCTTGGGGAACACGCCGTGGTGTCCGCGCGCCTTCAGGCCGCGCAGCGCGACACGATCCACGAAATCACTCCAGCAGTCGTCAGGTCGTCGGACAAAAGGGCACCGACCACCCACGTGGCCGCACCGCCCTTACTCGAATCTACCTGCGACCGCCGACAGCACTAGCCGTCGAAGTGGCCGGAGGCAGCCGCCCCGCCCTTACCCCGGGGTGCCCGAAGGTACTCCTGGCTTGCCCGCAACTTGGCTCGAACGAGTGGCCAACAGCCCTTCAGGCTGACCCTTCTCCGAGTTCGTCCTCGTCCTCGTCGACCCCGTCGGCCATCACCGGGGAGCCGTGGTGGACCCACAGCCGCCAGCCGGCAGGTGTGCGACGAAACACATTCGTGGCCACGACGAGACCGCCCACGAGCGACCCCATCCCGCTCTCGCCGTCCTCGTCGGCGGGACCGCCGGTGAGGATGTTCTCGGTGCAGGTCACCAGGGCGGTGTCGCCGTCGACCGCCACTTCCACGTCGGTGAGGAAGAACTGGATGTACTCGGTGTTCGCCATGATCAGGGCGTACGAACGCATCACCTCGCGGCGTCCGCGCAGCACCGGCCACCCGGGGTGCACCACGGACACGGTTTCCGCGAGCGGGCCGGTCAGCACCAGCTCCTCCAGCCCGTCCAGGTCGGAGCGCTCCACGGCGTCGTAGAACGCCTGATTGGCCTCCTCGACCTGCGCTGCCTCCGCGGTGCGTGGCGTCATACGGCTCCCTCGATCGCGCGGGCCACCCGGACCGCGTCCGCACTGTCATGCACCTCGTGCACGCGTACCGCCCAGGCGCCCTCGCGGGCCGCGATCGCCGTCACGGCCGCCGTCGCCGCGTCCCGCTCCCTTGCGGGTGGGGGATCGCCGCCCTCGCCGGCCAGCACGCGGCCCAGGAAACGCTTCCGGGAGGCCGCGACGAGTACCGGGCGGCCCAGCGCGCGGAGCTCCGCGAGGTGGGCGATCAGGGTGAGGTCGTGCTCGGCGTTCTTGGCGAAGCCCAGTCCCGGGTCCAGGACGATCCGGGCCGGGTCGATGCCGCCGGCGACCGCGCGGTCGAGGCTCTGGCGCAGCTCGGTGACCACTTCGGGGACCACGTCCGTGTAGACGGCCCGGTTGTTCATGTCGATGCTCTGGCCGCGCCAGTGCATCACGACGAACGGCGCCCCCGCGGCAGCCACGACCGCGATCATCGCCGGGTCCGCCCCGCCGCCGCTCACGTCGTTCACCAGCACCGCGCCCGCGCTCACCGCCTGTTCGGCGACCCGCGCCCGCATCGTGTCCACGCTCACCACGGCGCCGGCCGCGGCCAGCTCCCGTACGACCGGAATCACCCGGCGCAGCTCTTCCGCCTCATCGACGCGCTGCGCCCCGGGGCGGGTCGACTCGCCGCCCACGTCCACGAGGTCCGCGCCCGCGGCCACCAGGTCCAGGCCGCGCTTCACGGCTGCGCCGGTGTCGAACCACCGCCCGCCGTCCGAGAACGAGTCCGGCGTCACATTCACCACGCCCATCACCGCGCACCGGTCCCACTCCGGCAGCCCGTCCACCCGACCTCGCAACGTACCCATGCGTCCAGCGTAGGGGTTGCCCGATGCCCCGCCGCGCCTGCGGCGGGGCATCGGGCAACCCAGCCCGTCCGGCGTTTGAGGACCGGGGGTCTGGGGGCGGCGCCCCCAGCGGGGTCCAGGGGTGGGGGAGAGCCCGTGGTTTCGGGAAGGGGCGGGGTGGGGGAAAGCCTCCTGGCCATCGGCCCGCACCGGACCGACCACCCCAGCCCGGGGGCGGCGTCCCCCGTTCGTGCTCAGCTGCGGTGGCGGGGCCAGAGGGGGAGGGAGAGGGTGACGAAGCCTTCGGCTTGCATGGCGGCGAAGCCGATGCGGGGGAGTTCGCCGGTGGCGCGGAAGACGACGAAGCGGGGCACCCATTGGGGTTGGAATTTGGCGTTGAACTTGTAGAGGGACTCGATCTGGAACCAGCGGGACAGGAAGACAAGGACGCCGCGCCAGCCGCGCAGCACCGGCCCGGCGCCGATGCGCTCGCCGCGGGCGAGGGCCGCGCGGAACATGGCGAAGTTGAGGGAGACGCGCTCGATGCCCATCTCGGGGCCGGACTGGAGCGCGGCGACGATGAGGAGTTCGTTGAGCCCGGGGTCGGCGGCGCGGTCGCGGCGCATCAGTTCGAGGGACATGCCGTCCGTGCCCCAGGGCACGTAGTGCTGGATGGCGCGTAGCGCGCCGTCCGCGTCGTGGGCGGTGGCCACGACGCAGTCGTCGTCGGCGCGGTCGCCGAAGCGGCCGAGGGCCATGGAGAAGCCGCGCTCGGTCTCGGTGCCGCGCCAGGCGTCGGAGGCGCGGCGGATGAGGGCGCGCTCGTCGTCGCCGAGCTCGGCGACGCGCCGCACGCGGCACTCGTAGCCGGCGCGCTCGATGCGTTTGACCATCTGCCGTACGTTGCGCATGGCGCGGCCGGAGAGGGTGAAGGCGGCGGTTTCCACGATCGCCTCGTCGCCGAGCTCGAGCGCGTCGAGGCCGGTCTCGCGGGTCCAGACCTCGCCGCCGGTCTCGCTGCAGCCCATGACGGCGGGGATCCAGGCGTGGGCGCGTGCCTCGGCCATGAAGCGTTCGATGGCGCCGGGCCAGGCCTCGACGTCGCCGATGGGGTCGCCGCTGGCGAGCATGACGCCGCTGACGACGCGGTAGCAGACGGCCGCTTTGCCGCTCGGGGAGAAGACGACGCTCTTGTCGCGGCGCAGTGCGAAGTGCCCGAGGGAGTCGCGGGCGCCGTGCGCGGCGAGGAGGGCGCGCAGCCGGGCCTCGTCGTCCGGGGTGAGCTCGGCAATGGGCTTGGCGGGCCGCAATGCCAGGTAGGCGGTGGTGAACGCGGTCAGGAAGCCGAGGCCGGCCAGGGTGTAGCCGACGACGTCCGTTGCCTGGTCGGTGGCGTACGAGACGGGGCCCTGGAAGCCGAAGACGCCGTACAGCACCTCCTGGAGCCGCGCGCCCCAGTCGGGGTCGCCCATGACGGACTCGGGGTGGGCGCTGACGATGACCAGGCCCAGCGCGAGGCTGAGCGCGCTGAGCCCGAGGAAGGCGGCGAGGCCCCGCCACCGGGTCCGGGGATCGGCCTTGGCGGTGAACTGCTCGCGATAGACGACCAGCAGCCCCAGCAGACCCAGGGCGATGGCAGCCCCACCAAAGGAGTGCCGGTGCACCATCGCCGCGCCCGCGCTGACCGGAAGCAGTACGACAGTCGCCCGCCAGGCGCGCCGCTTGCCGCGCTTGAGGGCGTGCGCCAGCAGCAGCATCAGGATGCCGGTGACGACGGACGTGGCCGCCGCCAACGAGGTGACGGCGCCCGGGAAGACGCCCGCCATGACGTGCATACGGCTGTGCCGGAAACGGGGGAAGACACCTGCCGCGACATCGATCAGGCCCACCAGGGCGCATGCGGTGCCGATGACCTTCGGTACGGCGGAGGGGCGGATCAGTCGGCGCGGCGGCCGGCCCGTCTCCCGTGACTGTACGGCGACGGAGTCAGCGCGATCAGCGGACACTTGCACTACCAATCGATACGAATATGGTGCGCCCTCTACGAGGGGATTTCGGGCCTGCGGGTTCCAGTATTCGGATACTGAAGCCGAAGTTCCACGTCACACGCGATTCTTCACGCGTCCGTGGCCGAGTCGGCACCGACCAGATGGTGCTGACCACGACGACGGACGCCACGCTCGACCAGTTCGGACTGGTGCTGCTCGAGGACGACAAGAAACTGCGGAACGCCGACAAGGTGCTGCCGGTCGTCAATGCCAACGCCGGTTCGAGTGACATCGCGGATACCTCGCAAAGCTCACCAAGGTGCTCACCACCGCCGATCTCACATCCCTCAACAAGCAGGTCGACTCGGAGCGTATGAAGCCCGAGGATGTGGCGCGGAAATACCGTCAGTCGTAGGGGCTGCTGAGTGGCTGACGCTTCGTAGCAAGATCAAAGAATGCCTGATGGAGGGCGTTCGTTCGAGGCGGCGGCAACGCTTCGTATCCGTACGGATGCCCTCCGTATTAGTCGTTGTATGTTGAGTGAGAAATCGGATGGCGGGCCCCCACAGGCCTCTTTGGCACGCTAAGTTTCAGGCCATGCCACGTGGACGACACCGCCATTCCCAGCCCCTGCACCGGCTCCTGCCGCCACTGACGGTCGCAGGGTCTGCCGCTCTGTTCGCCGCCGGCGCGTGGGCCGTGGCTGATCCGGTGATACTTCGCGCCATCGCGGCCGCCGCTGCCGCCGCCGCGATCGTGGGCGGGGTGATGCTGCGCAGCTGGGACCGCGCGGCCGGAAAGCGTGTCGCCGACCTCGAAGCGGCCCGGGTGCGCGACGAGTGGCGTACGGACGAGCGGATCGCCGAGCTGGAGGTCGACCTCGACGACTCCCGCGAGCTGCGTGGCCGTCTGGAGAACAAGCTGCGCGTCAAGCGTGCCGAACTCGCCCGGCTCCGCAGCGAGCACGCCGACCTGCTGCGGCGCTACGCCACCGCCGAGTCCGAGCGTGCCAGCGCCCTGGAGAGGCGGCGCCAGCTCGCCATAGAGACCGCCGCCGCGCCCGCCGCCGTCCCGGTGGCCGGCGCTCCGGCCGACTCGGCCGCGTACGCCCGGGCCGACGAGGCCCTGCGCAACCTCGGCCGCAACGCCGCCCGCCAGCAGGCTCTACGCACCGTCGAGGAGGCTCGCCGCCGCGACGCCGAGCACTCGCGCGAGGAGCAGGAGCCGCAGGGCCGGCACGCGGCCGCTTCCGCGGACTCCGCCGGTTCCGAGGAGCACGGCAGCGCCGCCCAGCCCCCGGCCCTCCCGGTGCGCCGGCACCAGCTGGTGCCGGCGGTCGCGGCCGCCGTACTGCCGTACGCGAAGCCGCAGCGCACCGCCAGCCGCACGCAGGGCGGCTTCGACTTCTTCGGTACGCAGACGCCGAAGGCGCTCGGCCCGGCGCCCGCGCCCGCCCTGAAGTCGGCGCAGGACCCGGCGCCGGCCAAGGAGGACCTGGCGGATGTCGTCGGGGACGAGGCGGTGGCCGAGCATGAGGCCCGGCAGCTCGAGGTCATCGACCTCACGGTGCACGACGAGACCGAGCACCTGGATGTGCGGGAGCTGCGCGTCAAGTCCTCGTGACTTCGTAAGGCAATTGCCTGACTATCGGGCCTTCGCGCGGCCTCTTACTTGTCGACGTCGCCCACGACGAAGAACATCGAGCCCAGAATCGCCACCATGTCGGCGACCAACGTCCCCGGCAGCAGCACAGTCAGCGCCTGGATGTTGTTGTACGAGGCCGAGCGCAGCTTCAGCCGGTACGGCGTCTTCTCGCCCTTAGACACCAGGTAGTAGCCGTTCAGGCCGAGCGGATTCTCGGTCCACGCGTACGTGTGCCCCTCCGGGGCCTTCAGCACCTTCGGCAGCCGCTGGTTGATCGGGCCCGGCGGCAGTTCCGCCAGCCGGTCCAGGCAGGCGTCCGCCAGGGCCAGCGCGTTGTATGTCTGCTCCAGCAGCACCTCGAAACGCGCCAGGCAGTCGCCCTCGCCCCGGGTCACCACCTTCAGCGTGTCCTGGAGGTCCCCGTACGCCAGATACGGTTCGTCGCGCCGCAGGTCGAAGTCCACCCCGGACGCGCGGGCGACCGGCCCGCTCACCCCGTACGCGTGCACGGCCTCCTGCGAGAGGACGCCCACGCCGCGCGTGCGGCCCCGGAAGATCTCGTTGCCCAGGACGAGGTCGTCGAAGGTCCGCATCCGGGCCCTGACGCCGGCGACCGCCTGCCGGGCGCGGCCGTACCAGCCGTTCGGCACGTCCTCCTTGAGGCCGCCGACGCGGTTGAACATGTAGTGCATCCGGCCGCCGGAGACCTCCTCCATGACGTGCTGGAGGTTCTCGCGCTCGTCGAAGGCGTAGAACACCGGGGTGATCGCGCCGAGTTCGAGGGGGTACGAGCCGAGGAACATCAGGTGGTTCAGCACCCGGTTCAGCTCGGCGAGGAGGGTGCGGGTCCACACGGCGCGCTCGGGGACCTCCATACCCAGCATCCGCTCGACGGCGAGGACCACGCCGAGCTCGTTGGAGAACGCGGACAGCCAGTCGTGGCGGTTGGCCAGCATGATGATCTGCCGGTAGTCGCGGGCCTCGAACAGCTTCTCGGCGCCCCGGTGCATATAGCCGATGATCGGCTCGGCATGGCTGATCCGCTCGCCGTCCAGTCGCAGGCGAAGGCGCAGCACGCCGTGCGTGGAGGGATGCTGCGGGCCGATGTTCAGCACCATGTCGGTGCTCTCGGCCGCGCCGCCGATGCCGATCGTGGTCTCCGTCATGGGGACAGTCTCCCACTGGCCGCTCTTGCCCCGGTCGGGCCTACCCGGGTGCGTCCGGCCAGGCCTTCACCGCCGCGTCCTCCAGAGCGTTCGCCAGCGCGTCGAGCAGGGCCACGACCCCCGCCGGGCCGTCGACGACCAGGTCGGCGCGGGCGGCCAGCTCGGCGACCTCCTCGTTGCCGCTGCAGACCAGCAGCCCTGGCAGGCCGGCGGCCCGGCGCTTCTCGACGGCGCCGAAGGCGGCCAGGTCGCCGAGGTCGTCGCCGGCGTAGAGGACGGGCCCGGCGTGCACCTCGCGGAGGTAGTCGTTGAGGGCGACGCCCTTGTCCATGCCGGGAGGGCGCAGTTCCAGGACGGCCCGCCCCGGCTCGACGATCAGGCCGTGCTGAGCGGCCAGTTCGGCCACCGGCTCGCGCAGCGCCTCGAAGGCGGCCTGCGGGTCCTCCGTACGGCGGGTGTGGACGGCCACCGCCCGCCCCTTGTCCTCGATCCACGTGCCGCCCCAGGCCCCGATCCGGTCGAGGAAGCCGGGGAGTTCGGCCCGTACGGCGTCGACGCCGGGGTGTGGTGCCGGGGCGTGCACCTCGCCGCTGGCGGCGTCCCAGCGCTCGGCGCCGTAATGCCCGAGGACCACGAGCCGCTCCAGGCCCGGCACCCCGGCGAAGCCGCCGTACCGGACGGCGACGCCCGCCGGGCGGCCGGTGACCACCGCGATCGACCCCACGCGGGGTCCGAGCCGGGCCAGCGCGGGCACCGCGCCGGGGTGGGCTCGGGCGCTGTCGGGGTCGGGGACGATCGGCGCGAGCGTGCCGTCGAAGTCCAGGGCGATCACGGCCCGCCCGGGCTCCGCGAGCAGGGCGGCGAGCCCTTCCTTTCCCTCTGCAGTGGTGGGCGTGGGGAGGTCGCGCGGCTTACCGGGGTTGCTTCCCATGGCCTCGACCCTACCGGCCCTTGCAGGGGGCACGCCGGGCGCACGGAAGCTTGGGCGCGGGGCGCGCCCTTGCCGGGTGGGTGGTCGGGGTGCGTTGGCGCGGCCTGCGGGCGACAGCCCCGTGGGGTGTCAGGAGCGGCCCCGGAGGGGTTAGCGGTGGTCGCGGCGGGCGTCGCGGGTGCGGCGGAGGCGGTTGATGGTGATGGGGTCGTGGGCGAGGGCGCGGGGGTCGTCGAGGAGGGCGTTGAGGAGCTGGAAGTAGCGGGTGGGGGAGATGCCGAGGCGTTCGCGTATGGCGCGTTCGCGGGCGCCGGGGCCGGCCCACTGGCGGCGGGCGATGTCGAGGACGGCGAGGTCCTGGTCGCTCAGCGTCGGTTCGGGCTCGGTCGGGTCGGTCACCCGGTCACCCTAGCCATTCGGGTCAAGGCGGGGAACCGTGGGACCAAGTGGACTAGACCTTTCGCGGGGTAAGGCCCCAGACTGTTCCCGTGAGACATGTCATCGCCCTCGATGTGGGCGGCACCGGGATGAAGGCCGCGCTGGTAGGGGCGGACGGCACGCTTCTGCACGAGGCGCGCCGCCCGACGGACCGTGAGCGCGGCCCCGAGGCGGTGATCGCGGCCGTGCTCGGCTTCGCCGAGGAGCTACGCGCGTACGGGCTCAAGGCGTACGGCGAGCCGCCGGCGGCGGCCGGGGTCGCGGTGCCCGGTGTCGTGCGCGAGGCAGAGGGCGTCGCGGTCTACTCCGCGAACATCGGCTGGCGGGACGTACCGCTGCGGGCGCTGCTGTCGGAGCGGCTGGAGGGCGCACCTGTCGCCCTGGGCCACGACGTACGGACCGGTGGCCTGGCGGAGGGCCGGGTGGGCGCGGGCAAGGACGCCGACCGCTTCCTGTTCGTCGCCCTGGGCACCGGCATCGCGGGCGCCATCGGCATCGGCGGCCGGGTCGAGGCGACCGAACTCGGCCATATCGTGGTCCGCCGCAAGGGCCCGGACTGCGGCTGCGGCCAGCGCGGCTGCGTCGAGGTGCTCGCCTCCGCCGCAGCGGTAGGCCGAGCCTGGGGCGGCGACGCTGCCGGCTGCGCGAAGGCTGTCGAGGCGGGCGACCCGCGCGCCGTCGCGGTCTGGGAGGACATGCTCGCCGCGCTCGCGGACGGGCTGCTGACCGGGCTCACTCTCATGGATCCCGACGTGCTGATCATCGGCGGCGGGCTGGCGGAGGCCGGGGACACGCTCTTCACGCCGCTGCGCGAAGCGGTGGCGAGCCGGGTGACCTTCCAGAGGCTCCCCCTGATTGTTCCGGCGACCCTTGGGGATGCCGCCGGTTGCCTGGGCGCAGGGCTGCTCGCCTGGGATCTTCTTTCTGCTGACGTGGAGGTGACCGCCTGATGGCGGAAGCAAGCGTGCTGGCCGGCGCCAGGGTTGTTCTGCCGGACGGCATCGTCGAGGACGGCCGGGTCACGGTCGAGGGCGGCACGATCGTCCCGAACCGTGAGTCCGGGCAGGCCTCCACCCTCGGGACCGTCGATCTGTCCGGGCACTGGATTGTCCCCGGCTTTGTCGACATTCACGTCCACGGCGGCGGTGGCGCGTCCTTCTCCTCCGACCGTACGGAGGAGATCCTGACGGTCGTCGACACGCACCGCACGCACGGCACGACCACCATGCTCGCCTCCACCGTCACCGGTGACCTGGACGACCTCGCCCGGCAGGCGGCCCTGCTGTCGGAGCTGGTCGAGCAGGGCGAGCTGGCCGGTATCCACTTCGAGGGCCCGTTCATCTCCCCGCACCGCTGCGGCGCCCACAAGCCCTCGCTGCTGCGCGACCCGCACCCGGCCGACGTGCGCAAGCTGCTCGACGCCTCGCGCGGCGCGGCCCGCATGGTGACGCTGGCCCCCGAACTCCCGGGTGGGCTCGAGTCCGTACGGCTGCTGGCCGAGCACGGCGTCATCGCGGCCGTCGGTCACACCGACGCGGCGTATGAGGCGACGCTCAAGGCCATCGACGCGGGCGCCACCGTGGCGACCCACCTCTTCAACGCCATGCCGAGCCTGCTGCACCGCGAGCCGGGCCCGATCGCCGCGCTGCTGGAGGACGAGCGGGTCACCGTCGAGCTGGTCAACGACGGCGTCCATCTCCACCCCGCCATCCTGGAGTTGGCCTTCCGCGGGGCCGGCGCCGACCGCGTCGCCCTGATCACCGACGCCATGGACGCCGCAGGCTTCGGCGACGGCCGCTACCTCCTCGGCCCGATGGAGGTCGACGTCACGGACGGCGTCGCCCGACTGGTCGAAGGCGGCGCCATCGCGGGCTCGACCCTCACCCTCGACACCGCCTTCAAGCGTGCCGTCACCATCGACCGCCTGCCGGTCGGCGATGTCGTACGCGCCCTCTCCGCCAACCCCGCCCGCCTGCTGGGCGCTTACGACCGCATCGGCTCCCTGGAGCCCGGCAAGGACGCCGACCTGGTGGTCCTGGACGAGGCGTACGACCTTGTGGGCGTGATGCGCAAGGGGCAGTGGCTGGTGACGCCGCCGGGGGTGCACCCTCAGAGCGGCGACCGGGGACGCCGCACCTAGCTTGTACGGGCAAGAGAAACTTGGACCACTTCCGAAGATTATCGGAATGAGTTAATAAAAGGGGCATATTTTGCCGTTCGTATCAGACGTAGTCTTCTAGCACACCGAGCGATCGAAAGTTGGATCGCCTAAGGACCGTTCCGTTGAATGGCGCGCGTCATGTGCGGCAGTTGGCCGATCCTCGTCCTCTTGGACGCTGGAAAGCGGCTCTGCGTCCTGGCCATGCCTTCCTGCCCTGCCGGTCAGTTGTTTCAGAACCCCGATTGGTGGCGCGGCCGCGACCACGGAACGCAGATACGTTACGTTGAATGGCAGCATCGAGGTTTAAACGTGACCATCGGTTGTTTGTCCTCGATTGTCCTTGCGGTCGCCTGACGAAGCCAAGAAGGCCGGTCCCCCCCGAGAGGGACACCGGCCTTCTTCCGTTGTTCCGTCAGGAGGACCAGCCGGCGGGCTTGGAGCCGTCCGTCAAGGCCAGTTGGTCGAGGTTGAAGTGGCAGGCGTCGCCGTTGCCGCAGGTCATGGCGATGGTGTTGGAGCCCTGCTTCAAGTTCACCGTTTGGTAGGACTCGTACCAGGCGTCCCAGTTGCCTTCCTTGCCGTAGTTCTTGAGGCTCTGCTTGTAGCTCAGAGGAGTCCCGTTGACGACGGTCGTGGCACTCGCCGGGTCCTTCTGGGCGTTGGCGTAGCGCACGTACAGCGTGTACGAGCCGGCCTTGGACATGTCCACGGTCCAGGTCACCGTGGCACCGACGGAGGTCATGTGGTCGACGTACACGCCACCTGCGGCCCTGGCGCCGGAGTGCTCGGTGTTCTTCTGGGCGCCGCCCGTGAGGCTTTGGGCGGCCGCGTCCACGGTGCCGAGACCGGTCGAGGTGCTGGCCGACGGCGATTCGGACGGCGTGGAAGAGCCGTTGCTGCCGCTGGTGGTGCCCGCACCGGCGGTGGGGGAGGAGCCGGCGCCGGTGCCGGTGGGAGTGTCGGAGCCGTTGGCCATGGCGACGCCGATGCCGATGGCGACGGCGGCGACAACGGCGACGGCGCCTATGAGGAGGCCCTTGTTGTTGGGGCCGCGCCCGGTGCCGCCGCTGTGGCCGCTGCCGTGGCCGCCGTGGCCGCCACTGCGGCTGGGCTGCTCGGGGAGGGGCTGGGTGCCGTACTGCGGCGGCTGCTGGGGCGGGTAGCCGTACGCGGGCGGCTGCTGGGGCGAGGGGCGGCGTTCGCCGACCGCGCGGACCTGGTTGTACGAGGTGCGCGGCACGCCCGGCTGCCCTGTGGGGGCGGCTGCCGTCTGACCCGCTTCGGCGCCCTCCTGGCGGTACAGGTACGCGAAGGGGTCGTCGGTCCCGGGCTCGGGCGTGCCGTTGTTGCCGGCCGTCATCGGCTGTTCACCTTCCACTGCATATGGCGTTCGCGACGCGTGCGCGCCTGTACAGCACCTATCAGTGCTTGGACTCCCCGTATAGGGAAGCGGCCGCTCCGATGGTCAATGTTCATGATCGATTAATCCACTGCGGCCCCCAGCAGCCTACCCGGAATCCTTGCCCCTACGGTGGTGCCGTGACCGACATCGACCCGTGGACCGGCTGGCGGCACGCCACAGAGCAGGCCCTTTACGGCCCGGAAGGCTTCTACCGACGGCCCGAGGGCCCGGCCGGGCATTTCCGGACCTCCGTACACGCCTCACCCCTTTTCGCGCGGGCCGTGGCCGCCCTTCTCGCCCGGACTGACGCCGATCTGGGGCACCCGGCGGAGCTGGCCCTCGTCGATGTCGGCGCCGGACGCGGTGAGCTGACCGCCGCCGTGCTCGCGGCTGTGCCGGAGGAACTGGCGGCGCGGCTGCGCCCGTACGCCGTCGAGAAGGCGGATCGCCCCGCCGGTCTCGACCCCCGCGTCACCTGGACCGATGCGCCTCCGCAGGGCGTACGCGGGCTGCTCTTCGCCAACGAATGGCTCGACAACGTCCCGCTCGACCTCGCCGAGGCCGACCCAGACGGCATCCCCCGCCAGGTCCTCGTACGCCCCCGTGACGGCGCCGAACGCCTTGGCGATCCGGTCGACGGCGACGACGCGGAATGGCTCGCCCGCTGGTGGCCCCTGGCCGGCTCCCCGGCCGGCACCCGGGCCGAGATCGGCCGCCCCCGCGACACCGCGTGGGCCGCCGCCGTGAGTTGCCTCACAGCCGGGCTCGCTGTCGCCGTCGACTACGCCCACGTACGCGAAACCCGCCCGCCCTACGGCACTCTCACCGGCTTCCGCGACGGCCGCGAAGTCCAGCCCGTCCCGGACGGCTCCTGCGACATCACCGCCCACGTCGCCCTCGACGCGTGCGCCGCAGCGGCGGACGGCGGCACCCTCACCACCCAGCGCGAAGCCCTCCACGCCCTTGGCCTCACCGGCCGCCGCCCCCCGCTCACCTTGGCCTCCACCGACCCCACCGCGTACGTCCGCGCCCTGGCGGGCGCCTCGGACGCCGCCGAGCTGACGGACCCGGTGGGGCTTGGGGCGTTCGGGTGGCTCACTTCACGACGTACGTGACGGAGACCGACAGGTCCCGACGGAGGCGCTCAGTACTGCGTGACCTGGAGCACCTAAAGGTGTTCCTGTCGGACCGCAGTGAGGTATTCCAACATGCCTCCCGGGACGTAAGCCGTGGCGACGCCGGGACCGATCCCCTGGTATGAGCTGCCGTCGAGATACAGCGCTGAGGCTGCGCGGACCAACTCGTCGGCCTTCTTCTCGACCTCCGCGGCAAATCCTGGGTCGGCCTCGCCGACGACGTGCGTCGCGTCCGGTTCGTACTCCCAGGCCAAGGTCACGCGCCGAGTTCCCGGTATGCCGCGCGGATGATCTCTGCCGCCTCCCGAACGGCCCTACGGGCCAGATCTGCATCGGCGGATTCCGCTGCCACTTGTTCAGCCCTGTGCAGGCGCTTGGACGTCTCCGGGAAACGCTCGATCTCCACGGCGACAGCCCACCGCAGAAGAAACATGTGAATGGGACCGATGGAGTTTTCCTGGACCGCCAGTGCCAGCGTCTCGTTCTTCTCCTTCTCCATCTCCGACAGGCGGTGGGGCGCGACGCGGGCGATGGCTTCCCTCAGCGCGTCGGGAGCGCGGTCCGGCCGGGGAATGCTCGGGCCGTCGTGATGTGCGGGCTGTGCGCCCATCTGCGCCTCCAGAAGCTTGAGCACGGTCGGGGCAGCCTTTCCTGAAAATACCTCGCTGAGACGGCCCCGCTACACCGCCAGCCCCAGCGGGATGCGCGGGAGGCGGCGGCGGACGATGCCTGCGCGGGCCAGGGCGGGGCCGGGCAGGCCCGGCGAGCTGTGCGGCCGGGCTCCGAGTCAGCAGTGATTGCCTCGCGATTCGGGCTTGTACGCGGCGCTCGGTCTCCTCCGCGTCCAGCACTGGGCAGCGGAGGCCGAACATGGCACGTGCGTACTCCTCGGTCTGCAATAGCCCGTGGAGGACGAGCGTGCTGTACGTGTACAGGCTGACTGCCTTCGCCTCCAGCTCCGCGTACTCCTTGAACCACGACGGGAAGTCGCCGCGCTCCAAATCCCGGGCCGCCCTGCTCAGCACCTCGCCGGTCCCGAGTACGGCCACCGCCTTCTCGATGAAGTTGGGCGGGGGCGAGGACCTGTCCGACGCGGCGACGCTCTGCGCGACCGAGATGCTGGCGAACGTGCACCGCCACGCGGGCTCCCCGGAATGCGAGTTGACCCTCGACCGCCTTCCCGGGGCCGGGGAGGGTGTACGGCTCGCCGTCAGTGACCAGTGCGGCGCGCTCCCGACGCCCAGCGCCCCGCAGCCGTGGACCGAGACGGGCCGGGGGCTCCTCCTGCTGGCCGCGACCGCAGAGCGCTGGGGCACCGACCTCACGCCCACCGGCAAGCAGGTGTGGGCGGTGCTGCGGTGAGCCGGCTGATCGTGGACACGGCCGCGTGGTCGTGGCTGGACGACACGGGGTTCGGGCCGGTGGCGTTCCTGCTGCTCGTGCCGACGGACGGCGAGGCGGTGGCGGCGGCGCTGGGGCTGGCGGATCCGGGGGCGCGGCTGTCGGACATCGGCGGGCGGATCACCGTCCTGCACCCGGGCCGGATCGGGGTCCGGCTCGATGGCGCGTCGCACGCCATGGAGCTGGCCGTGGGGGAGCGGTGGTCGGCGTTCGTGGACGCGGGCGGCCCGGCGGCGATCCTGGTCGGTCTGGAGCCGCTGGCCCGGGGCGCGGACCGGGACGCGGTCGAGGCGTACGTCGCCGCGACCACGCTGTCGGCCCGGCTCCGGCTCGGCGTGAGCCGACGGCACGTCGCCACGCCGTGAGGTCAGCCCAGCGCGGCCAGTTGGTCCAGGAACCACTGCTGCGGCGGCAGTGCGGTCGCTGCCGCCGCCAGCCGCTTGCTGCGCTCCGCCCGCTCGTGCAACGGCAGGGTCAGCGCCTCGTGCAGGGCGCGGGCGGTGGCGCGGAGGTCGTACGGGTTCACGACGAAGGAGTCGTTGCCCAGCTCCTCGTACGCGCCCGCCTCCCGCGAGAGGACGAGCGCGACGCCCTCGTCGGAGACGACCGGGACCTCCTTGGCGACCAGGTTCATGCCGTCGCGGATGGGGTTGACCAGGGCGACGTCGGCCAGGCGGTAAGCGGCGAGGGAGCGGGCGAAGTCGTCCCTGACGTGCAGGAGGACCGGTTTCCAGCCGGGGGTGCCGAACTCCTCGTTGATCTCCTCGGCGACCTGTTGCACCTCGTCGGTGTACTCGACGTACACGGACAGGTCCTGCCGCGAGGGGTAGGCGAAGGCGACGTGGACGACGCGGCCGTGCCACTGCGAGTGGTCCCGCAGCAGCTGCCCGTACGCAAGCAGCCCCCGCACGATGTTCTTGGACAGCTCGGTCCGGTCCACGCGGACGATCACCTTCACGTCCGGCCCGCCGACCGCGTCGCGGAGGTCGGCCAGCCGCTCCTCGACATCGGGCTGCCGGGACCGCTCCCGCAGGAAGTCGGCGTCGGCGCCGAGGCCGTGGACCCCGATGCGGGTCGTACGGCCCTTGTACGTGACCGTGAGGGCTCCCGCGTCGCGGATGACGGAGGCGCCGAGCACGGCGGCGCAGGAGTCGGCGAAGGCGTCGGCCCAGCGCCGGGTCAGGAAGGCGGCACGGTCGGAGCCGAGGATGCCGGTGAGGACGTCGGCGGCGACGTCGTCGGGCAGGATCCGGAAGTAGTCCGGCGGCGCCCAGGGCGTGTGCGAGAAGTGGCCGATCCTGAGGTCCGGCCGCCGCGCGCGCAGCAGCTTCGGGACCAGGGTGAGGTGGTAGTCCTGGATGAGGACGGCGGCGCCCTCTGCGGCCTCCTCGGCCAGCGCGTCGGCGAAGGCGGCGTTGTAGGCCTCGTAGGCGGCCCAGTCGCTGCGGAAGTCCTCGTCGAAGATGGGCTCGAGCGGGGTCTGGAAGAGCAGGTGGTGGATGAACCAGAGGACGGAGTTCGCGATGCCGTTGTAGGCGCCGGTGAAGATCTCCTCCGGGATGTCGAGCATCCGTACGTGCTGGCCGCCGCTGTCTGCGGGGTCCAGCCTTTCGCCTGCGGCGCGCTCTACGGCTGCTCGGTCGCCCTCGCTCAGGGCTGCGCAGACCCAGACGGCGTCCGCGTCCGGGCCGATGGCGCTCAGGCCTGAGACCAGGCCTCCTCCGCCGCGCTTCGCGGTCAGCGAGCCGTCCTCTTTGTGGAGGGCGTACGTCACCGGTCCCCGGTTCGAAGCGACCAGCACTCGTGCGGCGTGTGAGGCGACCATGTCGCCAGCCTAGCCGCGCAGGCGCGGCGCCAAACGTTGGCGCAGGCCGTCCGGGGCTCCGCCCCGCGCCCCGCGGCCTACCCCCAACCCGGTTGGCTCGGGGGCGAGGGGGCGAAGCTCCCGGGTGGCGGCACCGACCCGGGAGGGGGCGGGGCGGAGCCTTAGGCGGCGCGGCGTTTGGCGTATTCGGGGACCGTGAGCATGGGGGGGCGCTCTTCCGTGGCGACGTCGTGCATACGTGGCGTGAAGCCGTCGTCCGTGCGGTCGAACTGGGTGAGGACGGGACGGACGAGGTGGCCCCGCGCAAGCCGAAGCTGGGCGGTGCGGTAAATCGTGGCGGCCATGCGGCCGAGGGCTTGGCCGTCTTGGTGGCGGTGGTGGCGGACGCCGACGTCGACTTGGGCCAAAGCATCGAGGCCGACGGTGTTGAGGGAGTCGATGAGCATGCCGATCTCGACGCCGTAGCCGACGGGGAAGGGGAGCTGTTCGAGCAGGGAGCGCCGGGCGGCGTATTCGCCGCCGAGGGGCTGGACGAAGCCGGCGAGCTGGGGCCAGTGCAAGTTGAGCAGGGGCCTGGCGACGAGCTCCGTCACGCGGCCGCCGCCCGCCGGAACGACCGTGCCGCCGGTTTCGAGGGGGCGGTCGTACATGGCCTTGACCAGCTGGACGCCGGGGTCGGTGAGGAGCGGGCCGATGATGCCGGACACGAAGCGGGAGTCGAAGTCGCGGAGGTCGGCGTCGACGAAGGCGACGATCTCGCCGCTCGTCGCGAGCAGGGAACGCCAGAGCACCTCACCCTTGCCGGGCAGGGCCGGTAGCCGGGGGAGGACGTCGTCACGGTGGACGACCGTCGCGCCTGCGGCCTCTGCGATCGCGGCGGTGCGGTCCGTGGAGCCGGAGTCCATGACCACCAGCTCGTCGACCAGGGGCACGGCATCGCTCATCAGCTCGCGGCGAATCGTCTCCACGATGCTTCCGACCGTGGCTTCTTCGTTGAGCGCGGGCAGGACGACGCTCACCGTGCCGTTCGGTCCCGCCGAACGCTTGGCGGTGAGCAGAGTCGAAAGCGGGCGGCGGTCGGCTGACCATGACCGGCGCTGCAGCCAGCGGGCTACCTCGTCGAGCACGTGCGGCTCCGATCTGTCGGAAGTGTCCCCCCTCCGGCAGGGCGGTCTGTCTCGGTGGACGGACTACCTATGACCAGGTTCGGGGTCGTCGGTTACAGTCTTGAACACGAGACATGACCATCGTATGTCCTCGATGATCACGCCTTGTTACGTTTGTCGGTGACGGACGAACGACAAATGCGGTGACGATATGCCACCGCCATACCGCTCATCCAGAGGGGCAGAGGGAACGGCCCGTTGAAGCCCCGGCAACCCTCCCGCCGACCGCGAGGTCCAGGTGGGGAAGGTGCCAATTCCGTCTCGCGGCGAAATGCGTCGCGGGGAAGATGAGGAAAGGGCCTCGCCTCCATGTCTTTGCAGACCATTGCCACTGCCGCCGACAGCGCCTTCGGCCCCGCCGCCGCCCTGTCGTGTCGCGAATGCGGTGAGCGTTTCCCACTGACGCCGATCTTCGCGTGCCAGGAATGTTTCGGGCCGCTGGAAGTGGCGTACGACCTCCCGACCGGCGATCCCGAGGCACTGCGCAAGCAGATCGAGGCCGGGCCGAACAACATCTGGCGGTACGCGCCGCTGCTGCCCGTCCCGGCGGACGTGGCCGAGAAGCCGAACCTGAACCCCGGCTTCACCAAGCTCGTCAAGGCCGACAACCTGGCCCGCGAGCTGGGCATCACCGGCGGCCTGCACATCAAGGACGACTCCGGCAACCCGACCCACTCCTTCAAGGACCGGGTCGTCGCCATCGCCCTGGAGGCCGCCCGCACCTTCGGCCTCACCACCCTGTCCTGCTCCTCCACCGGCAACCTGGCCGGTGCGGTGGGTGCTGCGGCCGCCCGGGCCGGCTTCCGCTCCTGCGTGTTCATCCCGCACGACCTGGAGGCCGGCAAGGTCGTCATGGCCGCGGTCTACGGCGGCGACCTGGTCGGCATCGAGGGCAACTACGACGACGTCAACCGCTTCTGCAGCGAGCTGATCGGCGACCCGATCGGCGAGGGCTGGGGCTTCGTCAACGTCAACCTGCGCCCCTACTACGGCGAAGGGTCCAAGACGCTCGCGTACGAGATCGCCGAGCAGCTCGGCTGGCGGCTCCCGGACAACATCGTGATCCCGATCGCCTCCGGCTCGCAGCTCACCAAGATCGACAAGGGTCTGCAGGAGCTGATCAAGCTCGGCCTCGTGCCCGACAAGGCCTACAAGATCTACGGTGCCCAGGCCGAGGGCTGCTCCCCGGTCTCCACCGCCTTCAAGGCCGGCCACGACGTCGTACGCCCCCAGAAGCCCGACACCATCGCCAAGTCGCTGGCCATCGGCAACCCGGCCGACGGCCCGTACGTCCTCGACATCGCCCGCCGCACAGGCGGCGCGGTGGAGGACGTCACCGACGAGCAGTGCGTGGACGCGATCAAGCTGCTGGCCCGCACCGAGGGCATCTTCGCCGAGACGGCGGGCGGCGTGACGGTCGGCGTACTCAAGAAGCTCATCGAGAACGGTCAGCTCGACCCCGCCGCCGAGACCGTCGTCCTCAACACCGGCGACGGCCTCAAGACCCTTGACGCCGTCGCGCCGACCACCGGCCCGTCCGCCATCATCCGTCCGACCCTTGCCGCGTTCCGAGAGGCTGGCCTCGTATGAGTGCATCCGTCCGCATCCCGACCATCCTTCGTACGTACACCGGCGGACAGGCCGAGGTTCCCGCCGAGGGCGCGACGCTGGCCGAGGTCATCGACTCGCTGGAGAAGAACCACCCGGGCATCTCGGCCCGCGTGCTCGACGACACGGGCAAGCTGCGCCGCTTCGTGAACGTGTACGTGAACGACGACGACGTCCGCTTCTCCGAGGGCCTCCAGACGGCCGTCACCGAGGGCTCCAGCGTCTCGATCATCCCGGCGGTCGCCGGCGGCTGCTGAGCCACCTCACAGCCACGCCACAGCTTCGTCACAGGTGCCCCGTCCTCCGTGGGGAGGGCGGGGCACCTGTGTGCTGAGCGGTAGTTGAATGGCGGTACAGTAGCCGCAGAGTCCCGCGCAACCGATACCCACTGACGGCGATTTATCGCCAAATTCACGCGATGATTGTCGCGTTGGTCAGTTATGTCCGGTCCGAGTTGCCCCGGATTACGATCAATTCCCTTCTTTTTCCCGTTCGCGCGTGCCCAGAATTCTCGTCCGATTGACCTGTTGCAGAGGGCATCCGGGCAGATACATTCGGCGGCGGTCGACGCGTTCCGGCGCACGCCCCCTGGGCTGTAGGGGGTGAGGTCTGACCCGGGTCCGCGAGGTGCGGGTCTGCGAAGGGCCAGTAATAGGGGAGTTAGGGATGGCTCAGGGCACCGTCAAATGGTTCAACGCGGAGAAGGGTTACGGCTTCATCGCGGTCGACGGTGGTGCGGACGTCTTCGTGCACTACAGCGCGATTCAGATGGACGGCTACCGCACCCTCGAAGAAGGCCAGCGGGTCGAGTTCGAAATCTCGCAGGGTCAGAAGGGGCCGCAGGCGGACATGGTCCGTCTCGCAGTCTGACCGGCGCGGCATCGGCCAACAGACACGCTCGACACTAGGGCCTGTCCGGCCGATCTCCGCGACGTCGCGGAGATCGGCCGGACGGGCCCTAAACACGCTCAACGCTCATCGCTCACACGTCAGGGCCCGCATCCCATCCCGGGATGCGGGCCCTGACGCTTGCTCTGGCGCTTGCGCCCGCCCGTCGCCCGACCGCCACCCCTCATCGAGACCCTTCGGGCCGCTTGCACTCTCTGGGGTCGAGTGCTAATCATTGGCGTTAGCACTCTGACGTTGAGAGTGACAGAAGGACCGGGTCGGCGAGGCCCGTCCGACCGTCGGTAAGAGACCGGCGTTCGGCAGGCCGTCCGTCGCGGGCGCCAGCGCGGTCCGGAGCAATCCACCCCGTCCGGGAGGACCACTTCACATGGCCAAGATCATCGCGTTCGACGAGGAGGCACGGCGCGGTCTCGAGCGCGGGATGAACCAGCTCGCCGACGCCGTCAAGGTCACCCTCGGCCCCAAGGGCCGGAACGTCGTCCTCGAGAAGAAGTGGGGCGCCCCCACGATCACCAACGATGGTGTTTCCATCGCCAAGGAGATCGAGCTCGAGGACCCGTACGAGAAGATCGGCGCCGAGCTGGTCAAGGAAGTCGCGAAGAAGACGGACGACGTAGCCGGCGACGGCACGACGACCGCGACTGTCCTCGCCCAGGCGCTGGTCCGCGAAGGCCTGCGCAACGTGGCCGCGGGTGCCAACCCGATGGCCCTCAAGCGCGGTATCGAGAAGGCCGTCGAGGCCGTCTCCGCCGCTCTGCTCGACCAGGCCAAGGACGTGGAGACCAAGGAGCAGATCGCTTCGACCGCCTCCATCTCCGCCGCTGACCCCCAGATCGGCGAGCTCATCGCCGAGGCCATGGACAAGGTCGGCAAGGAAGGCGTCATCACCGTCGAGGAGTCGCAGACCTTCGGTCTGGAGCTTGAGCTCACCGAGGGCATGCGCTTCGACAAGGGCTACATCTCCGCGTACTTCGCGACCGACCTGGAGCGTATGGAGACGTCGTTCGACGACCCGTACATCCTGATCGTCAACTCCAAGATCTCCTCGGTGAAGGACCTGCTCCCGCTGCTGGAGAAGGTCATGCAGTCCGGCAAGCCGCTGGTCATCATCGCCGAGGACGTCGAGGGCGAGGCCCTGTCGACCCTGGTCGTCAACAAGATCCGTGGCACCTTCAAGTCCGTCGCCGTCAAGGCCCCGGGCTTCGGCGACCGCCGCAAGGCCATGCTCGGTGACATCGCCATCCTCACCGGTGGCACCGTCATCTCCGAGGAGGTCGGTCTCAAGCTCGAGAACGCCGACCTGGACGTGCTCGGCCGCGCTCGCAAGGTCGTCGTCACCAAGGACGAGACCACCATCGTGGACGGCGGCGGTGACCCGGAGCAGGTCGCGGGCCGCGTGCGGCAGATCCGTGCCGAGATCGAGAACAGCGACTCGGACTACGACCGCGAGAAGCTCCAGGAGCGCCTCGCCAAGCTGGCCGGCGGCGTGGCCGTCATCAAGGCCGGTGCGGCGACCGAGGTTGAGCTCAAGGAGCGCAAGCACCGCATCGAGGACGCGGTGCGCAACGCCAAGGCCGCCGTCGAGGAGGGCATCGTCGCCGGTGGTGGCGTGGCTCTCATCCAGGCGTCCTCGGTCTTCGAGAAGCTGGAGCTGGAGGGTGACGAGGCGACGGGCGCTCAGGCCGTCAAGCTCGCCCTCGAGGCCCCGCTGAAGCAGATCGCGGTCAACGCCGGCCTTGAGGGTGGCGTCGTCGTGGAGAAGGTGCGCAACCTCACCCCGGGTCACGGCCTCAACGCCGCGACCGGTGAGTACGTCGACCTGATCGCCGCGGGCATCATCGACCCGGCCAAGGTCACGCGCTCCGCGCTGCAGAACGCGGCCTCCATCGCCGCGCTCTTCCTCACCACCGAGGCCGTTATCGCCGACAAGCCCGAGAAGGCCGGTGCCGGCGCGGGCGCCGGTGGCGGCATGCCTGGCGGTGACATGGACTTCTGATCCGCTTGCGGATCGGCAGTACCTGACCGAGGGCGGCACTCCCATCGCGGGGGTGCCGCCCTCGGGCGTTGTATATGTGTACGTGCATTATGTGTACCGGAATATTATTGCTGGGTGCGGCAGTTGACCTGGGCGGATGTATGTCCTTTCGAGTTCCAGCAAGGAGACGCCCGCTGTGGGAAACCGTATTGAGGAGACGCTGTCCCGCCCGTTCGCGCTGAACGGCCTCACTGTCCGGAACCGCATTGCGATGGCGCCGATGACCCGGAACTTCTCCCCCGAGGGGGTGCCCGGCGCGGACGTCGCCGAGTACTACGCCCGGCGGGCGGCCGCCGGGGTCGGCCTGATCATCACCGAGGGCACGTACATCGACCACCCGTCGGCCGGTCAGAGCGACCGCGTCCCCCGCTTCCACGGCGAGGAGTCCCTCGCCGGGTGGGCCCGCGTCGCAGAGGCCGTCCACGCGGCCGGCGGCAAGATCGTGCCGCAGCTCTGGCACGTCGGCATGGCCCGCGAGGCCGGTTCCCCGCCGGTCGTTGACGCCCCGCCGGTCGGGCCGTCCGGCATCGCCCTCGACGGCACGGCGGGCGCGGGCCACGCGATGACCCTCGACGACCTCGACGATGTGGTGCGGGGCTTCGCGGAGGCCGCCGCGTCGGCGGAAGGGCTCGGCTTCGACGGCGTCGAGTTGCACGGCGCGCACGGCTACCTGATCGACCAGTTCCTGTGGGCCGGCACGAATCGGCGTACCGACGCTTATGGGGGTGACGCCGTGTCGCGTGCGCGTTTCGCGGCGGAGATCGCCGCGGCGGTACGGGCGGCCGTTTCGCCAAACTTCCCCGTCATCTTCCGGCTCTCGCAGTGGAAGTCCAAGAACTACGACGCCCGGCTCGCCGACACGCCGGAGGAGTTCGAGGCGGTGCTCGCTCCGCTGGTGGCGGCGGGGGTCGACGCGTTCCACGCGTCTACGCGGCGCTACTGGCTGCCGGAGTTCGAGGGCTCGGAGCTGAACTTGGCGGGGTGGGCGAAGAAGCTCTCCGGTAAAGCTTCGATCACGGTCGGGTCGGTCGGGCTGGACGGGGAGTTCATCGCGACTTTTGGTGGGGCGTCGTCTGGCGTTGAGGCGATCGACCGGCTCGTCAAGCGGCTCGAGCGGGATGAGTTCGACCTCGTCGCGGTCGGGCGCGCGCTCCTCGGTGACCCCGACTGGGCCGCCAAGACCCTCGCGGGGCGCACGGCCGAGCTCACGCCTTTCACCCCGGAGGCGCTCAGCGTCCTCCGCTAACCCCGTGGGCGGGGCCGGGGGATTCGTCCCCCACCCCGCCCCTGGACCCCTTCCCAGGGGGTTGTGGGAGAACGTTCCGCAAGGCGGGCGGCCTACCCCCAACCCGGTTGAGGCGGAGCTACGGCACGGTGACGGGCGCGTCGAGCGTGTCGCGCCAGGCGCGGACGGCGTCCGGGTCCACCGGGCCGGACCATCCCGTGGAGCGGACGGCGCCGCCGACGTGGAAGGCGGTGAGGCCGGAGGAGAGGAGAGCGGGGAGGTGGTCTTGGCGGAGGCCGCCGCCGACCATGAGTTGGGGCTGGGAGGAGGGGAGGGCGGCTTCGGCCAGAAGGGTGGGGAGGCCGGAGTCGACGCCCCGTGCGGAGCCGGCCGTCAGGTAGGTGTCCAGGCCGGGGAGACCAAGAAGGGCGGCCCGCAAGGCGGCGCGGTCGGCGGAGTGGTCGATGGCGCGGTGGAAGGTCCAGCGGGCGCCGGGGCCGAGCGCGTCGATGAGGGTGTGGAGGGCGGGGAGGTCGGGGCCGCCGGAGGGGTTGAGGAAGCCGAGCACGAATTGGTCGGCCCCCTCGGAGCACAGGCCGTCGGCGGCGATGCAGAGGGCGTCCAGGCCAGCGGCGGAACCGGCGGCGAAGCCGTCCGTGGCTCTGAGCATGACCCGGATGGGGATGGCGACAGCCGCCCGCACGGCCGCGAACGTCTCGCGGGCGGGGGTGAGACCGTCGGCGGCTATGTCGGTGACCAGCTCAAGGCGGTCCGCGCCGCCGGCCTCCGCCGCGACGGCGTCGTCCGCGCCGAGAGCGATCACCTCGAAAATTGGTCTAGACATGTGGCCAGCCTGCCACACTGGACGTATGACTGCCACCCTCCCGGAGCGCTGGTCCGAGCTTCTGCGCCGAGTGCAGACCGAAGACGTGGACCCGACCCCGTACGGCCGGGACCTGCTCGCCCGCTGGGCGGAGCCGCAGCGCCGGTACCACACCACCGATCACCTGGGCGCGGTCCTGGACCGGGTCGACGAGCTGGCCGGGTATGCCGACGACGCGGACGCGGTCCGGCTGGCGGCCTGGTTCCACGACGTGGTCTATCTGCCGGACCGCTCCAGCAACGAGGAGCGCAGCGCGCGGCTGGCCGAGCGCGCTCTCCCGGAGGCGGGGGTCCCAGCCGCCGTCACCGCCGAGGTCGCCCGCCTGGTGCGGCTCACGGTCAGCCACGATCCGGCCGAGGGCGACCACAACGGCGAGGTGCTGTGCGACGCCGACCTGGCGGTGCTGGCCGGCGGCCCGGCCGCGTACGCCGCTTATGCGGCAGCCGTCCGCCAGGAGTACGGCTTCGTGCCCGACGGCCTCTTCCGCGCGGGCCGCGCCGACGTCCTGCGCCAGCTGCTGGCGCTGCCCCGGCTCTTCCGTACGCCCGAGGGCTACGACCGCTGGGAGCGCACCGCCCGCCACAACCTCGGCACGGAGCTGGAGCTGCTCACGGCCTGAGGCCGGCCCGCTCGCGTACTGCCGCCGTCGATGCCGGTGGGGTCGCGGTGCAGGCCCTTCTGGACGATGGAGGCGAGCCCCGTCTCGCGGCGTTGTGCGAGACGGGGGCAGCGGCGGCCCGCGAGCAGATCGATCTCCTCGTCGTCGGGCCGGGTGGCGTGCACCGCGGTATGCGGCTCGGATTGGGGTCGTCAGGTCCGGTTCAGGCCCGGGGGAAGAAGTCCCGCTTGGGGCGGCGCAGTCCCGCCTCGGTGAGCCTGCGCAGCAGCTCCTTACTGCCGACCTCGATCGCGCCCTCGGCGACGGCGGTGACGTAGCGGTCGCTCGGCACGTCGTAGTGGTCGCGCTCGAAGGCCCTGCGGGGCGCGCCGATGCGGGCGGCGAAGGCGTGCAGCTCGTCGTACGAGACGTCGCTGACGAGGTGTGACCACATCCGGCCGTGGCCGGGCCAGGTCGGCGGATCGATGTACAGGGCCATCGGCTTTACAGGGCCCCCTTCAGGGCGCCCACGGGCGCGACGACCGCCCCGGCCGCCTCGCACACCCAGTGCGGGTCCGGGCCCAGCTCGGGTTCGACGGCCAGCGCGTGCGGGCTCTCGCAGAGCGGGCAGACCGGCCAGCGGCCGTACCGCTCCAGGAGGGCGTCCTGTACGTCCTGTGCGATCAGGGAGGCGACGAATTCCGCGCCGTCCGGCCACTGCTCGACCCACCAGCGTCGCTGCGCGACAGCGTCCTCGACCAGCGAGACGACCTCGGCGTCGGCGACGTCCGCCGCGGCGAGGTCGGCCAGGATGAGTGCGCGGGCGGTGTGCAGAGCGCGTTCCGGTGCGCCGTCCAGGTTCATGCCTCCATTGTCCCTTGACGCTCGCGGGCCTTCGAAAATATCTTTCACCCTGTGACTGAGCTCATGAAGGAAACCTTCAGTGGCAGTGGGGCGCTGGCCGCCAAGTTCCGGACGCTCGCGCCGTCCATGACCCGCTCGATGCACCGCGTCGCCGAGGCCGTGGCCGGAGACCCGGCCGGCTGCGCGAAGCTGACCGTCACCGCCCTCGCCACCCGCACCGGCACCAGCGAGGCGACCGTCGTGCGCACCGCGCGGCTGCTGGGCTACCCCGGCTACCGCGATCTGCGGCTCGCCCTCGCCGCACTGGCCGCCCAGCAGGCGGCGGGCGCGCCGGCCGCCGTCACGGCGAACATAGCCGTGGACGACCCGTTGCCCAGCGTCGTGGCCAAGCTGGCCCACGACGAGCAGCAGTGCCTCGCCGACACCGCCGCCCAGCTCGACCTCGCCCAGCTCGAAGCGGCCGTCGGCGCCCTGGCCACTGCACGCCGCACCGACGTCTACGGCATCGGCGCGTCCAGCCTCGTCGCCCAGGACCTGGTCCAGAAGCTGCTGCGGATCGGCCGGATAGCCCACGCGCACAACGACCCGCACCTCGCCGTCACCAACGCCGTGCAGCTCCGGCCGGGGGACGTCGCCGTCGCGATCACCCACTCCGGCAACACGCACGACGTCATCGAGCCGCTGCGCGTCGCCTTCGACCACGGCGCCACCACCATCGCCGTCACCGGCCGCCCCGACGGCGCGGTCACCCAGTACGCCGACCACGTCCTCACCACCTCCACCTCCCGAGAGAGCGAGCTGCGGCCGGCCGCCATGTCCAGCCGGACCAGCCAACTCCTGGTCGTGGACTGCCTGTTCATCGGCGTCGCGCAGCGCACGTACGACACCGCGGCCCCGGCCCTGTCCGCGTCGTACGAAGCGCTGGCGCACCGCCACACCCCCCGGAGGAACCACGCCCGATGACGGACGACGCCTTCGCCGCCCTGACCACCGAGGCCTTCCGCCCCGAGCTCGCCGAGATCGACCGGCAGCCCACGCTGGAGATCGCCCGCCTCATGAACGCCGAGGACGCCGGCGTCCCGGCCGCGGTCGCCGCGCAACTCCCCGCCATCGCCGCCGCGATCGACGCCATCGCCGCCCGCATGTCCCGCGGTGGCCGCCTCGTCTACGCCGGTGCCGGCACGGCGGGCCGCCTCGGCGTCCTCGACGCGAGCGAATGCCCGCCCACCTTCAACACCCCGCCCGAGCAGGTCCTCGGGCTCATCGCGGGCGGCCCCTCCGCCATGGTCTCCTCCGTCGAAGGAGCCGAGGACAGCAAGGCGCTCGCCGCCGCCGACCTCGACGAGCTCAAGCTGACCCCCGACGACACGGTCGTCGGCGTCGCCGCGTCCGGCCGCACGCCCTACGCCGTCGGCGCCGTCGAGCACGCCCGCGCCCTCGGCGCTCTGACGGTGGGGGTTTCGTGCAACGCGGGCTCCGCGCTGGCGGCTGCCGCCGAGCACGGCATCGAGGTCGTCGTCGGGCCCGAATTCCTCACGGGGTCAACGCGGTTGAAGGCCGGAACGGCGCAGAAGCTGGTCCTCAACATGCTTTCGACCATCACGATGATCCGGCTGGGGAAGACGTACGGGAATTTGATGGTCGACGTGCGGGCCTCCAACGAGAAGCTTCGGGCCCGGTCGCGGCGGATTGTCGCCCTCGCGACGGGGGCGGGGGCGGAGGCCGTCGAGGCGGCGCTCGCCGCCACGGGCGGTGAGGTCAAGCCGGCGATCCTGGTTGTCCTGGGCGGAGTTGACGGCCCCACGGCCGCGCGTCTGCTGGCGGACGCGGGTGGCCATCTGCGGGCCGCGCTGGCGTCCGCGGTGCGTTGACCTCTCCCCCAGACCTTCGTCTGGGTGGGGGTCCCCCCCGGACGGAGTCTGGGGGAGAGGACCCCCACCACCCCGCCCCTTCCCGAAACCAGGGGGCTCTTCCCCAAACCTTCGCTAACGGCGCCGCTGCGACGCGTCGCTCAACGCCGGCGGCACGTAGTAGTTGTCGGCGGGGTTGAGGTCGGTGCCGGGAGGGACGATGGCGTCGATGCGGTCGAGGGTGGCGGAGTCGAGGGTGACGTCGGCTCCGGCGAGGAGGTCGGTGAGTTGGTCGGCCGTGCGGGGGCCGATGATGACGGAGGTGACGGCGGGGTGGGCACGGACGAAGGCGGTGGCGAGATGGGTGAGCGGAAGCCCCGCATCCGCCGCGACCTTCTTGAGCCCGGCGACAGCCTCAAGCTTGCGTGCGTTCTCCGGCACCGTCACGTCGAACTTCTGCTGCTCCAGCGCGGAGCGCCCCGTGCCGGCGGTGACGTCGCGGCCGGACAGCCAGCCGGCGCTGAGGGGGCCCCAGGTTAGGACCCCCATGCCGTAGCGCTGGGCGGCGGGGAGGACGTTGGCCTCGATGCCGCGGGCGAGGATGGAGTACGGCGGCTGCTCGGTGCGGAAGCGGATGTGGCCGCGCCGTTCGGCTGTCCATTGGGCCTCGACGATGTGGTCGGCGGGGAAGGTGGAGGAGCCGATGGCGCGCACTTTGCCGGACCGTACGAGGTCGGAGAGAGCGGAGAGGGTCTCGTCGATGTCGGTGGTGGGGTCGGGGCGGTGGACCTGGTAGAGGTCGATGTAGTCGGTGCCGAGGCGGCGGAGGCTGTCCTCGACCGCCCGCATGATCCAGCGCCGGGAGTTGCCACCGGTGTTGGGGTCCTCGCCCATGGGGTTGTGGAACTTCGTGGCGAGGACGACGCCGTCACGCCGGCCGCCCTTCAGCGCCTTGCCGACGATCACCTCGGACTCGCCCGCGCTGTAGATGTCGGCCGTGTCGACGAAGTTGATGCCAGCGTCCAGGGCCGTATGGATGATCCGCACCGAGTCGTCGTGGTCCGGATTGCCCCACGGGCCGAACATCATCGCGCCGAGCGCGTACTCGCTCACCGAGATGCCGGTGCCGCCCAGAATCCTGCGCTTCATTTCGTGATCTTCCTCCGTCGGGAGCAGATGCTTCGAGCATCACACTTCCCTCCCGAGGCCGCACGGACCAGGCCCGGTCCAGCCGGGGTCTGCCAGTACCAGGCTGGGCCCGGGCGATACTCGACGTATGGGTCACCTACACCGCCGTGCCCGGCTCCCCGTCGGCCGCCGCGTTGAGGTTGCTGAGTTGCTCCGGTAGCGGCGCGGCGTGGACGACCGCGAGGCCGGAAACGGCCCTGGTGAGGGCGACGTAGAGGCGCCGCAGGCCGGTGCGCTCGTCGGGTTCGCCGTCGACGACGGCGGCGGGCTCGTCCAGGACGACGTAGTCGTACTCGAGGCCCTTGGCGAGCGTGGCGGGGACCAGGGTGAGCCGGGCCTCGGCCGAGGTCTCCTCGCCGGGGGCGAGGCAGGCGAGCCCTTCGGCGGCGAGGGCTTCGGCGAGGGCGGGGATGCGGGCGTCGGCGGCGATGAGGCCGACGGAGCCCTCGTGGCGGAGGGCGTCGCGGCAGGCGTCGAGGACGGCCGCGTCGAGGCCGTCGACGGGGACGGCGCGTACGGAGAAGTCGCCGGGGCTGTCGCGTACGGAGGTGGCCTCGGTCAGGCCGGGGGCGATGGCGGGCAGCAGCCGGGAGGCGTACGCGATGACGGAGCGCGGGACGCGGAAGCCACGGGTCAGCTCCTCGACAGCGGCGCCGGGCTTGCCGAGGTGGGCGAGGGCCTCCTCCCAGGTGGCGGTGGCCCAGGGGGTGGTGCCCTGCGCGATGTCGCCGAGGACGGTCGCGGAGCCCGTCGAGCAGCGGCGGCCGACGGCGCGGTACTGCATCGGCGAGAGGTCCTGGGCCTCGTCGAGCACGACATGGCCGAGGGAGTGCGTGCGCTGGACCAAATCCGTCGCCTCGTCGACCAGCACCGCGTCGGCGGCGGACCAGCGCGCGGAGGCCAGGCCTCTGGCCGGTTTGGCCCAGAGGATCTCCTTCCGCTCCTCCTCGGTGAGGATCCCGTCCGCGCATTCCGCCAGGAAGTCCGCGTCGGAGAGCAGCCGGAGCACCGTTTTTGCCGGGTCGACCGGCGGCCAGACCGCCTTCACCGCGGCCTTCACCGCCGCGTTCCGGGCCACCGCGTCCTGCACGCGGTCGTCGGGCGCCTCGCCGGACTGCTCCATCCGTACGAGCACGGCGTGGGCGATCCGCTGCGGCAGCGCCTCGCGGGCGGCCCCGTAGCGGATGTCACGGTCCATCATCTCGCGGACCAGTTCCTCGATTTCGTACGCCGGGATGCGCCAGCGTCGTGAGCCGCGCACCACGACCACCGGCTCGGTGGGCATCCGGATCCCGGATCGTACGGCCCTGCGCAGCACCTCCGCCATCCGGGCGTCGCCCTTGATGCGCCCGGCGGCCACGGTGTCCCTGCCCCCGACCGGCACGTGGGCGACCAGGTCGTCGACGGTGGCCTGCTTGATGCCGATCTCACCGAGAGCGGGCAGCACCTGCTCGATGTAGTTCAGGAACGACGCGTTCGGACCGATGACCAGCGTCCCGGTGCGCGCCAGGCGCTCGCGGTGTGCGAAGAGCAGATACGCCACCCGGTGCAGGCCCACCGCCGTCTTCCCGGTGCCGGGGGCGCCCTGGACACAGACCGTGCCGCCGATACCGGCACGCACGATCTCGTCCTGCTCCGGCTGGATCGTCGCCACGATGTCCCGCATCGGGCCGACGCGCGGCCGCTCGATCTCCGTCTGGAGCAGCGCGCTCGTCGTGTCCGCCTCCGCCGGGTCGGTGAGGTGCT
The DNA here is from genome assembly GCF_003999195.1 of Streptomyces soli. Taxonomy (GTDB): domain Bacteria; phylum Actinomycetota; class Actinomycetes; order Streptomycetales; family Streptomycetaceae; genus Actinacidiphila; species Actinacidiphila soli. The sequence continues at coordinate 46,560 of NZ_RJVR01000309.1, read as the reverse complement.
CGTCCTCGTACGCGGTCAGCTCACCGCTGGTGTAGCCGAACCGGCGGCGCAAGGCGACATCCTGCGGATCCTTGCGGGACGCCCGGTAGAAGGGCTGGGAGACCGGCGCGCGCCAGTCGACCACCATCGGGTCGCCCTCGGCGTCGTGGACATGGCGCCGCCCGATGTAGAAACGGTTGCCGGCGTCGTGAAGGACGTAGTCCAGCCGGCCGAAGAAGAGCGGCGTGTGGGAGAGGTCCGCGAGCGCCTTGATCCGCAGTTCGATCTGGTGCTGCAGAACCTCGGCGGCGACCCAGCCCGCCGTCACATCCCGGATGTCGAGTGCTTCGGCGTCCTCGCGCATCGCGCGCAGCGCGGCCCGCGACCCCAAGAGATGGGCGCGCTCACGGGCGAGGGGGTCGGCTGGGTCGTCGGTGCTTGTGGACGTGGGGGCGTGCGAGGGCACGGCTTTGCCTCCGGCGGTACGCGATGGCGGTCTGGCGGGGAAGCCGGCCGGTTTCCGTCCGGTCGGTGGCGCTCCCGTGCAGGGGAGGCGGCAAGACGGAAGAGCTTACGCGGGCAGGCCCGGCATAAGCGAATGGTTTTCCGGGGTGGACCTGAGGCTGATCCCGGTCCTTCGCTTGTCCGACTATGGGCTGATGCAGTGGGCACCGGTCTTTACCCCCATGGACGGATGTGCTCGGACCTGGCGAATTCCTACATTGGAGACATGGCTAGCGCAATGACTCCCCCCGTAAGGGGCAGCTCGGCCCTCGGGCCGGAATCTGCCCGCCACCACCTCGCCCACCTTCTCGGGACCGCACTCCGGGCGATAGGCATCTTCGCCGACACCGTCTTCCGCGTCGTCCTGCTCGGCGCCGACGGCACACACCCGCAGCGTCAGGCCAGCAGCTCGTCGGCGTCCACGATCCGGTAGGCGTACCCCTGCTCGGCCAGGAAGCGCTGCCGGTGGGCGGCGAAGTCCTGGTCGATGGTGTCGCGGGCGACCACCGAGTAGAAGCGGGCCTCATGGCCGTCGGCCTTCGGACGCAGGACACGGCCGAGGCGCTGGGCCTCCTCCTGCCGGGACCCGAAGGTGCCGGAGACCTGGATGGCGACGGTCGCCTCGGGCAGGTCGATGGAGAAGTTGGCGACCTTCGAGACGACCAGCACCGAGATCTCGCCCTGCCGGAAGGCCTCGAACAGCTTCTCGCGCTGTGCGTTGGAGGTCTCGCCCTTGATGACCGGCGCGTTCAGATGCTCGCCGAGCTCGTCGAGCTGGTCGATGTACTGGCCGATGACCAGCGTCTGCTCGCCCATGTGCTTGGCGACCAGCGCCTCGGTGACCTTCCGCTTGGTCGCCGTCGTGGCGCAGTAGCGGTACTTCTCCTCGGTCTCGGCGGTCGCGTACGCCAGCCGCTCCGCGTCGGTCAGATTGACGCGGACCTCGACGCAGTCGGCGGGCGCGATGTAGCCCTGCGCCTCGATCTCCTTCCAGGGGGCGTCGAAGCGCTTGGGCCCGATGAGCGAGAAGACGTCCGACTCGCGGCCGTCCTCGCGTACGAGGGTCGCGGTCAGGCCGAGCCGCCGCCGGGCCTGCAGATCGGCGGTGAACTTGAAGACGGGGGCAGGCAGCAGATGCACCTCGTCGTAGACGATCAGGCCCCAGTCGCGGGAGTCGAAGAGCTCCAGGTGCGAGTAGACGCCCTTCCGCTTGGTGGTGAGGACCTGGTACGTGGCGATGGTGACCGGCCGGATCTCCTTCTTCGTACCGCTGTACTCGCCGATCTCGTCCTCGGTGAGTGACGTGCGCTTGACCAGCTCGTGCTTCCACTGGCGGGCGGAGACGGTGTTGGTGACCAGGATCAGGGTCGTGGCCTTGGCGGTGGCCATCGCGCCCGCCCCGACCAGCGTCTTGCCGGCGCCGCAGGGCAGCACCACGACGCCCGAGCCGCCGTGCCAGAAGCCCTCGACGGCCTGCTGCTGGTAGGGGCGCAGGGCCCAGCCGTCCTCGGCCAGCTCGATGGGATGGGCCTCCCCGTCGACGTAACCGGCGAGGTCCTCGGCGGGCCAGCCGAGCTTGAGGAGGGTCTGCTTGATCTGGCCGCGCTCGGAGGGATGGACGGCGACGGTGTCGGCGTCGATCCGGGCGCCGACGAGGGGGATGATCTTCTTCGAGCGGAGGATCTCCTCCAGCACCGGGCGGTCGGTCGAGGTCAGGACCAGGCCGTGGGTGGGGTGCTTGGCGATGGTGAGGCGGCCGTAGCGGGACATCGTCTCGGCGACGTCGACCAGCAGGGCGTGCGGGACGGGGTAGCGGGAGTGCGCGACGAGGGCGTCGACGACCTGCTCGGCGTCATGGCCCGCGGCGCGGGCGTTCCACAGGCCGAGCGGGGTCACCCGGTAGGTGTGGATGTGCTCGGGGGCACGCTCCAGCTCGGCGAAGGGCGCGATGGCGCGGCGGCAGGCGTCCGCCTGGGGGTGGTCGACCTCCAGAAGTAGCGTCTTGTCGCTTTGGACGATGAGGGGCCCGTTGTTCACGCCGCCGCCCTTCCGGTTTCCGGTTTGCGCTCGGTGCGCGCGATTCGGGACAAGCCTCCAGTGTCCACCATCGGCGGAGGCCCGTGAGGTGCGTATGGATGTTGGGGGCGGGTAGTCGTCTGCCCGTGACACGTCAAGCCTTGCGAGTCCGAAGAGAAAAGCCGGCGTCAGGTGCCGGCAAGACCACCCGGAAGTCCCGGACGCCCGGGCCCGCCCGGCGATCACCGCTGGCGGCACTTGCGCGATGGCTGTCGATGGCGGTGGCTTTCGCCCTGATGGTGGCCTTCGCCGCCCTCCTCGCCAGAGCGACGCTCGAGCCCTCGTACGCCTCCAAGGGCATCGCCCACTCCAACGTGCACCCCGGCGCTTCGCTGCGCCAGTACTTCCAGCAGTACACCGTCATGGGCGCACTCCGCCAGGTCGGCGGGAATCTGCTGCTGGGGGTGCCCTTCGGGGTGCTGCTGCCGGTGCTGGCGCCGAAGGCGCGGGGCGTGTTCCGCGTGCTGCTCACCACGGCTGTGGTGATGCTGCTGGTCGAGCTGGTGCAGGGCGCAATCGTGACGGGGAGGGCCTTCGACATCGATGACGTCATCCTCAACACGACCGGCGCGCTGCTGGGGTACGTGGTGCTGGGCAGGTGGCTGGGGCGGAAGGTGCATCGGGTACCGGAGGCGCCGGTTGAGGCCCCCGCCAAGGCCCCCGCGAAGGCCCCGGCAAAGGCCCGCGTCAAGCAGCGGCCGCTGGCGGACCGCGTCAAGGACCGCTTCAGGCGGGGTCGTCAGCCAGCTCGGCAACGCCCGTGATGCGGTGCAGGGCGAAGGTGCGAACCTCTTCGGCGGTGTGGTCGTACGCGGTCACGAAGCCGCCCTCGACCCGGACCGGGCCGATGACGCGCTGGCTGGCGGCGCCGTCCGCGTTGACGTAGCCGATCCAGACGGACTCGCCGGTGAGGACCGCCGCCTGCATGGTGGCCAGGGTCTCGGCGGCGGCGCTGCGGGGGAGCCCGTTCGTCGCCGGCGCCGGGACGGTCGGCCGGTGGACCGCCGTCGAGGCCCGGTCGCCGGCCCGGATCGCCCTCACGGCCGCCCCGAGCAGCGTTGCGGCGGGCGTCGGCGGACCGTCGTTGACGGGGGTGGGCGCGGACCGGGGCGGGGTGCGGCGGGCATCGGCGCGGGTGATCAGGACGTCCCCGTCGGCGGATTCGGCGGCCGGTGCGAAGCCCATCGCGCGCAGCTTCTCCAGCAGCGCTGACGGATCGCTCTGCGCGGCCAGCACGGTCGGCGCGAGGCGGCGCAGGCCCAGCCCCGCCGCGCGGCGGTCGGCCAGCAGCTCGCTGAGCAGGGCGTCGTCGTCGCAGCGTACGTACGCCGATGCCGCGCCCACCCGGAGCCGGCCGTGGCGGCGGGCCACGTCGTCGATCAGGTAGGTGAGGGGCTGCGGGACCGGGGTCCGGGAGTGCGCGGCGAGGAATTCGTGCAGCTCGGCGGCGGTCCGGCCCGCGTCCAGGGCACGGCGTACGGAGCCGGGCGTGAAGCGGTAGACCGTCGCGCCGCCCTTCGACTCGATGTCGGCCAGCACATTGAGGGTCTCGGCGAGGTGGGGCTGCAGCGGGCCGGGGGCGATCGCGGTGAGGTCCGCCTGCAGGAGTACGTGGTCCAGCGGCGCGGGCAGGAGCGGCGCGAGCGTCGCGGCGGCGGCTTCCACGGGGGTGCCGGCCTCCAGGAGGCGGCGGGCATGCTCGGCCAGGGCGCCCCGGCCGGTGAGGCCGAGGAGTTCAGCCTCCGTGACCGTCCACCGGACGAGGTCGGCGCGCAGGCTGTCCGGCCCCGCGTTGCCGCGCAGCGGCCGCTCCCAGCGCACGCGCTCCAGTAGCGCGTCCGGGGTGGCGGAGGCGCCGCCCGGCAGCCCGGCGAGCAGTTCCAGGACCCGGCGCCGCACCTCGGGGGCCAGCGAGCGGTCCAGCTCCGGCCCGAGCGCGGCCAGGGCGCGGCCCTTCGCGTCCTTCCCGCCGACCAGCCCCGACGTGCGGGTCGCGGCGAGCCAGGCAGTGGCCAGGGCGGTCCACCGCTCCTGGGTGGGCAGCCTCAGCCAGTCGTCGTACGCGGGCGTGGGCGCGTACGCCTCGTCCAGCTCCCCGTCGGTCGCCAGCAGCCCGGCCGCGTAGGCCAGTTCCAGCCAGAACGCGGCCAGGTTCTCCGGTACGTCGAGGGTCGCCGCAATGCGCTTGAGGTCGCGCACGCTCAGGCCGCCGGCGCGCAGGACGGGCGGGCTGTTGAGCTCCAGGTGCTTCAGCAGCTCCTCGGTGGTCCGTACGGCCGCGAAGGCCTGGCCGGCCGCCGTTCCGTCCACAGCCTGTGGATCGTGCGGCGTGGGGGTCACCGGGGGCGGCGTCGGCTCGGTGTCGCGGTGCGCCCGGCCACCACGCAGGTGCAGGGCCACTTCCCTGGGCAGCACGACGTTCTTCGGGCCGGAGGGCAGCAGCAGCGCCCGGTCCAGCAGCCAGCGGATGTGCGCCTGCGTCGCCGTGACGTCGGTGACCTCGCCGTACGGCGGCCCCCACGTCAGCCTCGCCAGGACTGCCGCGGCCTGCTCCGGCGCCTCCGCGAGCACGGCCCCGAGGCGTTCGCGGTCCTGGAACAGCTCCGTCAGCGACGCGACCGCGCTCACCGGGTCATGCGTCGGCGGCAACCCCGCATCCGCCAGCAGCTGCTGCAGCCTCCCCGGCGACATCCGCCCCTGGCCTGCGGCATGGGGAACCGCAGCCGTCGCCTCGGACACCGTCGGCCCCAGCCCCGTGGGCGACGGCGCCCCCGCGGCCGGCGCCAGCAGGTCTCTGGCCGTCCGGATCAGCCGCAGCCGCTCATCCCCCCATAGCAGCGCCAGCCCGCGGAGCGTGTCCACTGCGTGGGGCAGCGCGGCGTCCGTCGCCTCCGCGTCGTCGCCCCTCATCAGGCCGCGCAACGTCTCGTACGTGCAGTCGTCCGGCGCGATCGCCAGCGCCTCCGCTGTCTGCAGCGTGAACCGGTCGAGTCTCTCCAATGCCCGGACTACGGAAGCGCGCGTGCCCGCGCGGGTCGCCAACTGCGTCAGGTCATTCGGCACCGGATTGAGCAGGTCAGGGCGTGCCTGCAGGAGCGCCCGCAGGGCGTCGTCACCCCGGGCGCGGAGAGCCTCCGCGAGCGTGCGGGGCCGTTGCGTGCTGCTCATCCCATCCACATTAGCCGCGCCGGTGCCGGGTGCGGGCCTGAGCATGCCCTGTCCGGCGCCGGTCCCCCTCTTGTCCCGCGCCTCTCGCGCCGTTCGGCCCTTGGGGGCCTCCCGGGCTTCGGGACGGCTGCGTCGGACTCTCCCCCAGACACCGTCTGGGGGAGTGCCCCCACCGGACGGAGTCTGGGGGAGAGTGCCCCCTCCGCCGTGCCGGGGCTGCCGCCGCGCCCTTGCTGGGTGAGTGGCTGGGGTTGCGTTGGCGCCTGTGGGTCCGTGGGCGGGGTGGGGGATTCAACGCACCGGCCGCACCAAAGGCCTGGGAAGCCCACCCGGCATGGGCCAGAATCGACCCGTGGGCGTTGAGAGTGATCACCTGATTTACGACTATCTGAGCCGGGTCGGCGACCTGGCCCAGACCGCGTTGCCCGCCGCCCAGAGGATGCGGCTCGTGGCGCAGCTGCGGAGTGACATCGACCGGCAGCGCAGCAGAAGCGGGAGCGACAGCCCGGCGGCGGTGCGGCGGATTCTGGGCAGGTTGGGGTCGCCGGATGAGGTGGTGGGCGCCGCGGCGGGGGCGGCGCAGCCGCAGGAGGAGGCGCCGCAGCCGCAGCCGGGGCCGAGGGAGGCGGCCCGGGCGGAAGTGCCGCGCCAGGCGAAGGCGTTGGAGGACGAGGAGTGGTGGCGGCTCAATGGGCCGCAGTCGCTGCGGCGGCCGATGCTGCCGGGGGAGGAGCTGGAGGGGCTCCGCGGGATGACGGGCGGCGTGACGATCCCGTCGGCCGAGGAACTGGAGGCCGAGGAGGCCAGGAAGACCAAGGCAGCCGAGGACGCGAAGGAAGAGGACGAAGCCGAGGAGTCGGAGCCGGAGCGGTCGTCGCGGTGGCGGAGGCTGCGGGAGCGGCGGCGGCCGGTCGTCGAGGAGGCCGAGGAGGTCGTCGTCACGGCGGCGCCGCGGCGCCGGGCGGCGTGGCTGGAGATCCTGGCCGCGGTGCTGCTCGTGGCGGGGGCGGTGATCGGCTCGTGGCTGGCCCTGGGCGCGGGATGGCTCATCGCGTACTACTCGCCGACGCTGTCGCGCCGGGAGGCGAAGTTCGCCGCGCTGACCCTGCCGGGGCTGGTGGCGGGCGGCGCCCTGGTGTGGCTGTGGGGCCGGTTCGACCACCGCTGGGGTGAGCCGATTGCGCAGGGGCATATGGGTACGGCGATCGGCGACGCGTTCCCGGTGGTGGTGCGGGTCGCGGCGGTCGCGTCGGCGGCCTTCCTGGTCTGGCGGAGCCGTCGGTGAAACGGGGCTCTGCGAGAATGGCTGCTATGGCCATGCAATCCGCACTCACCGTCGGTTTCGACCTCGACATGACCCTCATCGACTCACGCCCCGGCATCAAGGCCGCCTTCGAGGCGCTCTCCGCCGCGACCGGCGTGTACGTGGACGCCGACCTGGCTACCACCCGGCTCGGGCCGCCGCTGGCGGAGGAGCTGGCGCACTGGTTCCCCGCCGAGGACATCCCGGCCATCTCCGAGGTGTACCGGCAGGAGATCTACCCCGTCCACGCCATCACCGGCACCTTCGCCCTGCCCGGCGCCCGGGAGGCCGTCGAGGTGATCCACAGCGTGGGCGGCATGGCCGTGGTCGTCACCGCCAAGTACCAGGCCAACGCCGAACGCCACCTGGAGCACCTGGGCATCGCCGCGGACGCGGTGGTGGGCGACCTGTGGGCCGAGGGCAAGGGCGCCGCGCTGATCGAGTACGGAGCCACGGTCTACGTCGGCGATCACATCGGCGATGTGCGCGGAGCCCGTACGGCGGGTGCGCTGTCCGTCGCGGTGGCCACCGGGCCGGTCAGCGCAGCGGAACTGCGCGCGGCGGGCGCGGATGTGGTGCTGGCGGACCTGACGGAGTTCCCGGAGTGGTTCGAGGGCTACTTGCGGGAAGCGGCCTGAGCCGAGCGCAGCAGCCCGGCAAGGGCCAGCGCGAAACCGACCGCCATCAGCATCGACACCAGGTACGCGGCCGTCGGAAGCGGGTCCGAGCCGAGGAAGAGCGGGGCGATGGTGGCCAGTGTGCCGAGCGCGCCGATGATGAAGACGACCGCGCCGGCGCGGACCAGCAGATCGCCCGCGTTGTTGGTTTCATGCGTCACCCGACAAGGGTAGGTCGCGTCCAGGAAACCGCAGCGCATTGGCCAAATGAGAGGCATCACAGCGTCTGGACACACGCCCCGGGGCCATTAGCCTATGGGCAGCGGGTCTACGGATGGACCCGCCTTCGGTTTCACCCCCTTTCACTACATCTGAGGACGAGGTCGGACGTGCCTACCGGCAAGGTCAAGTGGTTCAACAGCGAGAAGGGCTTCGGCTTCCTTTCCCGCGACGACGGCGGCGACGTCTTCGTGCACTCCTCCGTGCTCCCTGACGGGGTGGCCACGCTCAAGCCGGGCCAGCGCGTGGAGTTCGGCGTCGTCGCCGGCCAGCGCGGCGACCAGGCACTCTCGGTGACCCTCCTCGACCCGGCACCCTCGGTCGCGGCCGCGCAGCGCCGCAAGCCGGACGAGTTGCTCCCGATCGTCCAGGATCTGACGACGCTCCTCGAGGACGTCGCGCGCTCGCTGCAGCGCGGCCGCTATCCCGACAAGGCCCACGGCAACAAGATCGCTTCCGTGCTGAGGGTGGTCGCCGACCAGTTGGACGTGTAGCCCTGGGACGTCCGGTCGGGCGTCAGAATTCGAGTGCGTGCGGGCCGAGGGGCGGTACCAGTCCCTCGGCCGCCGCACGTGTGAGCAGCCCGCGCACCGCCGCGTAGCCGTCGTCCCCGAGGGCGGCGGTGAACTCGTTGACGTACAGCCCGATGTGCTGGTCCGCGACGGCCGGGTCCATCTCCTGGGCGTGGTCGAGGACGTACGAGCGCGAAGCCTCGGGCTCGTCCCACGCCATCAGTACGGATTGCCGGGCCGCCGCCGCGAGATCATGTAGCCGGGCCTCGCCGAGCGAGCGCTTCGCGATGATCGCGCCGAGCGGGATCGGCAGCCCGGTCGTGGCCTCCCAGTGCTCGCCCATGTCGGCCAGCTTGTGGAGGCCGTAGTTCTGGTAGGTGAAGCGGGCCTCGTGAATGACCAGTCCCGCGTCCACGTGGCCGTCGCGGACCGCCGGCATGATCTCGTCGAACGGCAGCACCTCGATCTTGCCGATCCCGGCTGGGGGTCCTCCCCCTGGCTTCGCCGGGGGCACCCCCACCGCCGAAGGGAGGGGGCCGACGGAGGCCGCCGCCCAGAGGCGGAAGAGGAGGTACGCGGTCGAGCGCTCGCTCGGCACGGCGACCGTCTTCCCGGCGAGGTCGTCCGCCGTCCCCGGCTCGCAGGTGAGTACGAGCGGGCCGCAGCCACGGCCGAGGGCTCCGCCGCAGGGCAGCAGCGTCCACTCGTCGAGGACGTACGGCAGGACCGCGTACGACACCTTGAGGATGTCGAACTCGCCGCGCTCGGCCATGCCGTTGGTGATGTCGACGTCCGCGAACGTCACGTCGATTTCGGGCGCGCCGGGCACCAGGCCGTGCGACCACGCGTGGAAGGCGAACGTGTCGTTGGGGCACGGGGAGTGTGCCATCCGCAGTGCCTCGGTCACGGTTGAGCCTCCCAGGCGTCGAGTACGGGGGCGGCGGCACGGAACGCGTGCGCCAGCTCGGTCAGGGCGCGGCCGATCTGCCATGCCGAGCGGTCGCGGGGCCCGACCGGGTTCGAGATCGCGCGGATCTCGAGGACCGGGATGCCGTGGGCGGCCGCGGCCTCGGCGACTCCGAAGCCCTCCATCGCCTCGGCGGCCGCCCGTGGGTGACGTACCGTCAGCTCGGCGGCGCGGGCGGCGGTGCCGGTCACGGTGGAGACGGTGAGGACGGGGGCGTACGCGGCCCCGAGGGCCTCGGCGATCGTCCGCGACAGCTTCTCGGGCGGGAGGTGGGTCGCACGCCCGAAGCCGAGTTCGTCGATGGGCAGAAAGCCCTCCGGCGTCTCCGCGCCCAGGTCGGCGGCGACGATCGCGTCCGCGACGACGACCGACCCGACGGGCGCGGCCGACGGGAAGCCGCCGCCGATTCCGGCCGATATCACCAGCCCGTACGGCCGGTCCTCGGCCGCCGCGATCGCCAGCGCGGTGGCGGTACCGGCCGCGGCGGCTGCCGGGCCGACCCCGGCGGCGAGGATGTCGGCGGCCGATACGCAGCCCTGGCCGGCCGACCCGGAGCGGCTGCCGGGCGGCGGGCCGAGGTACGCGGCGCGCTTCAGGACGTATCCCGGCAGGTCCGGGGCCTGGACCGGCGCGAGCGTGCGCAACAGCCCGGTGGCGACGGCGTCGGCCTCCGCCGCCACGGCGGTCACGATGAGCACGCGGATGGGCACTAGTCCTTCTTGACGAGCTTGACCTGCCAGACGCCGAGGTAGGCCTTGGCGTTCGCCCCGGCTGTCTCGATGATGTTCAGGGTGACGCTGTTGGTGCTGGCGCCGGTCGACGCGTCGGTGAACAGCGCGTCCTGCTCACCGAGCGACCAGTAGGTCTTGTTTGTCAGCACGTTCGTCTTCGGCGTCAGCCCCGCGGCCACCAGCCAGCCCTTTTTGGCGACGGCCGGGTCGACGCCGATATGCACCTCGTCACCCGCGCCAACGGTGATCGTCTTGGTGGGCTTGACCATGTTCAGGCAAGCGGTCAAGGCGGTGGTGGTGAGGTCCTTGCCATTGCCGTAGCACTTGGTGTTGGCCTCGGTGGTCACTGTCTTGTCGCCCACGGTGACGGTCGCCAGCGGGGTCGGCTTCTCACACGCGGAGAGGGCGACCAGCCCGAGGGACACGGCACCGATGACGGCGGCACGGCGGCGAATGCTCATGGTGGTGAGGCTACCCGGCGGCCACCGCCCGCCCGCGCCCGGGTGCGCGTGTTCCGGTTTCGACGCCTCCCGCCCAGGGCCTGTCCGGCGGATCTCCGTGGGAGAAGGAGCGGGGACTGGCGCCTGCGATCGCAAGGCGGTGGGGGCACTCTCCCCCAGACTCCGTCCGGGGGGACCCCCACCAGCCTTCGGCCGGTGGGGGTGCCCCCGGCGAAGCCAGGGGGAGGACCCCCACCCAGCCGCCAGGCTGGGGGAGGCACGCGACGCCGCGGAGATCGGCCGGACAGGCCCTACGCCGCGCGGGTATGGGGCGCGCGGGTCGGGCCGCTCAGGCCGCGCAGAGCGACGACGAAGCCGAGGGCGACGACGGTGGCGGCGACCGACATGCCGACCGTGCCGTTGAGGGGGAGGACGATGCCGAGGGCGCCGCCGATGACCCAGGCGAGCTGGAGGGCGGTCTCGGAGCGGGCGAAGGCGGAGGTGCGGGACTGCTCGGGAACGTCGCGCTGGATGGTGGAGTCCAGCGAGAGCTTGCTGAGGGCCTGGGAGATGCCCGCCACGGCGGCGACCAGAGCGATGGTCAGCGTCCCGTACCAAGCGGCGGCCGCGGCGGCGGCGGTCAGCGCGCAGAACAGCGCCGTGGCGATGATCTTCTCGGGGAGGCGGGCCCGCAGCCACGAGCCGAGCGCCGTGCCGAAGGCATTGCCGACCCCGGCCGCCACGACCACGACACCCAGCGAGAAGGCCGCACTCAGCCCGCCCAGCGGGTGCTCGCGCAGCAGAAACGCCAGGAACAGCGTCAGGAACCCCGACAGAAACCGCAGCGCCGCATTCGCCCCGAGCGCGCTGAGGACCGCCGGTCCGACACTCCGCAGCCCCTTCGCCGGGCCGTCGGCGCCCAGATACTCACCGGAGCTGAGCTCCGCCCGGGCCTCGCCCTTCGAGGAGTCGACCTTGTGCGGCAGCGAGAAGGACAGCAGCGTGCCGCCCACGAAGATCACGAACGCCCCGTAGAGCGGCGCACCCGGCGAGATCAGATGCAGCAGGCCGCCCAACGGCGCCGCGACCGCCGTCGCCAGCAGCCCGGCCAGGGTGACCCGGGAATTGGCCTTCACCAGGGTCGTACGGGCCGGGAGCAGCCGCGGCACGACCGCGCTCCGTACGACTCCGTACGCCTTCGACCCGACCAGCACGCCCAGCGCGGCCGGATACAGCTCCAAGCCGGCCGTTGACACGACACTCGCCATCGTCCAGGCGAGGATCGCCCGGACCAGCATGGACACCGCCATCGCGGCGCGCCGACCGTGCGGGATCCGGTCGAGCAGCGGACCGACCACGGGCGCGAGCAGCGCGAAGGGGGCCATCGTCACGAGCAGGTACAGGGCGACTCGGCCGCGGGCCTCACCGGTCGGGACCGAAAAGAAGATCGTGCTGGCGAGCGCGATCGTGATCAGCATGTCACCGGCGGAGTTCACTGCGTGCAGCTCGATGAGTTTCGCCAGGCCGGACTCGCCCGCGCCGCCCGCGTGGGTATGGCGGCGGATGCGGTGGCGCGTCGCGCTACCGCTGCGGTGCGCGGCGCGCGCGACGGCAAGCCCCGCTTTGCGAATCGGTCCGGGTCCGGACGTCACCGTGCGTGCCACGCAGGCCATACTGCCCCACGGGACGGCATCTCTACCCGATCCACACCCCATCCTTTGCGCATGCGGTGCGCACCGATAGCGTGCGATCCCGCAGAATAGTGTCAACAGGTGCGCCCGAGGTTGTCCGGAAGGTGGCGTCGACGCGGTCCTACGGTCCGCTCCGCCACCGCCCGCCCTCCGGTCGGCGCACGCGTGAAACGGCGTAGGAGAGAATCGATTCTTGTGAGTGCTGCGATGCGAAGCCGTACCCCTGACCGCCTGTGCGCCGAGGCCGTCGATGTCGCTCTCTCGGCGGCCGAGGAGGCCTTCGGGGCCGACGCGGTCGGGGACCACCTCGGGGCGGTGGCCGAGGGAGAACGCGTCGTCACGCACCTGTTCGAGTGCCGTGAGCCGGCCTACCGGGGGTGGCGCTGGGCGGTGACAATCACCCGCGCGGCGCGCGCCAAGGCGGTCACCCTGGACGAGACCGTCCTGCTGCCCGGCCCCGAGGCGGTGCTCGCGCCCGAGTGGGTTCCCTGGAGCGAGCGACTCCGTCCGGGTGACATGGGCCCCGGCGATCTTCTGCCGACCGAGGCCGAGGATCTTCGGCTGGAACCTGGCTGGACCGGCGAGGACACCCCGCCGCCGAACTCCGTCGTCGCCGAGCTCGCGGAGACGGTCGGCGAGGACGACGTCGCCCTCGAATCCACCGATCTGCCGGCCGTCGGCACGATCGGGGCGGTCGCCCTGGAAATCGGCATGGGCCGGCCCCGGGTCCTCTCGCGCTACGGGCTGCACGCCGCCGCCGACCGCTGGGAGGAGAAGTTCGGCCCCAAGACCGCCATGGCCCAGGCCGCCCCGGCGCCCTGCATCACCTGCGGCTTCCTCGTCCCCCTGGCGGGCTCCCTGCGGCAGGCCTTCGGTGTCTGCGCGAACGAGTTCTCGCCGGCCGACGGGCACGTCGTCTCGCTCGCGTACGGCTGCGGGGGGCACTCGGAGGCGGCGGTCATGCCGAAGCCTCCGCGGCCGGCGCCGCCCGTTCTCGACGAGACCGCCGTCGAGCCGCTTCCTCTTCACCCCGACCGCCACGGCTCCGTCGAGGACGGCGGGCCGGCGGAGGAGTTGGGCCACTCCTAGCCTGCGGCGCCGTCCGCACTCGGTTCGGCCCCAGCCCCCGAGAGCCTTTCGGGCTTCGCCCGGTGCGCTTGGGCAGTTGGACGGTTGCGGGTGCGTCGGCGGCTTTCCGCCGGTGGCCGGGTTGTGTCAGCCCCCCAAAGCTTCCTTTGGGTGGGGGTCCTCCCCCAGCCTGGCGGCTGGGTGGGGGTCCCCCCGGCCGAAGGCTGGGGGAGTGCCCCCACCGCCCGAAGGCTGGTGGGGGTCCCCCCGGACGGAGTCTGGGGGAGAGTGCCCCCACCCCCAGCGGAACGTTCTCCCACAACCCGGTAACGGGAGGGTGGGTGGGCGAAAAGGCCCCGGGGCGGCGGCCCGCGTGCGCGGGGTACCTTCGCCGGACAAGGGTTCGGCAGAACATTCGCAGAGGGAGAGACGACGTGAGCGGCACGGGAGTGGTGCGGCGGGAGCCGGAGGGCGGGGCTGATCCGTTCGGGACCGCGCGGCTGCGTCGGGGCGTGCTGGACGCGTGGGGTGCGTCGCCGGCGAGGTTCCGGGAGGACGCGAACGCCGAGGAGGACCTCGCGCTGGGCGGCTACCGGGACCGGCTGGTCATCGAGCTGGCCCAGAACGCGGCAGATGCCGCCGTACGGGCCAAGACGCCGGGCCGGCTGCGGCTGACGTTCCGTGAGGGCGTGCTCGCCGCCGCCAACACCGGCGCACCGCTCGACGCGGCAGCCGTGGAGTCGCTCTCGACCTTGCGCGCGAGCGCCAAGCGGGAGGACACCGAGGAGACGGTCGGCCGCTTCGGCGTCGGCTTCTCCGCTGTACTGGCCGTCAGTGACGAGCCCGCCGTTGTGAGCCGTACCGGCGGCGTGCGCTGGTCCCTGGCCGAGGCCCGCGATCTGGCCGCGCATGTCCCGGCGCTCGAGGACGAGCTGCGGCGCCGTGACGGCCATGTCCCGCTCCTGCGCCTGCCGCTGCCCGCCGAGGGCACCGCGCCGGAGGGGTACGACACCGTGGTCGTGCTGCCGCTGCGCGACGGCGCGGCCGAGGATCTCGTACAGCATCTGCTCGCCGGGATCGACGACGCGCTGCTGCTGACGCTCACCGGCCTGGACGAGGTGGTCGTCGACACGCCGGAGGGTGTACGGACGCTGACCCGCCGCCAGGACGACGAGGCGGTCGTCATCGAGGACAGCGCGAGCGGTACGACCCGCTGGCGCACCGTCACCGAGGCCGGCCGGCTCGACGCGGCGCTGCTGGCCGACCGGCCGGTGGAGGAGCGGCTGCGGCCGGTGTGGTCGCTGACCTGGGCGGTGCCGGTGGCGGCGGAGGGTGCGCCGGAGCGCCCCCGGACGACGCCGGTCGTGCACGCACCGACGCCGACGGACGAGCCGCTCGGCCTGCCCGCCCTGCTGATCGCCTCGCTGCCGCTGGACCCGACCCGGCGCCACGCCGCGCCGGGCCCGCTCACCGACTTCCTGATCGAGCGGGCCGCCGAGGCCTACGTGAAGCTGCTGCGCGAATGGCGGCCGGTCGGCCCAGGCATCGTGGATCTGGTTCCCGGGCCGCTGGGCAAGGGCGAGTTGGACGCGGAGTTGCGCCGGCACGTGGTCGCCGCGCTGCCCCGCACCGCGTTCCTGCCCCGGGCGGTGGCGGCGGAGGAGGGCGACCCGGAGGCGCTGCGGCCGGTCGAGGCCGAGGTGCTGGAGGGCGCGAGCGCGGCGACCGTGGAGGTGCTGGCAGAGGTCTTCCCGACCCTGCTGCCCTCCGGGCTCGAGCGGCGCCCCGAACTGCGCGTCCTCGGCGTGGCGCGGCTGCCGCTGGGCGAGGCGATCGACCGCCTGGGCGGGGCCGAGCGCCCCGCGCCCTGGTGGCGGCGGCTCTACGACTCCCTCGCCGGCACCGACCCCGACCGGCTCAGCGGGCTCCCCGTGCCGCTCGCCGACGGCCGGACCGTGGTCGGGCCCCGCCAGATCCTGCTTCCGCTGCCCGAGATGGACACGGTGTACGGGGACTCCGACCCCGCCGCCCGTGACGCGCTGCCCGCCGCCGCCGAACTGGCCCGGCTCGGCCTGAAGGTGGCGCACCCCGAGGCCGCGCACCCCCTGCTCGAAAAGCTGGGCGCCACCCCGGCGACCCCCCGGGCCGTGCTGACCACCCCGCAGGTGCGGGCGGCCGTCGCCGGCTCGCTGGACGCCGACGAGTCCTGGGACGACGGCGACGCCGGGGGCGCCGCCCTGGACGCCGAGGAACTGGCCGAGGTCGTGCTCGGTCTCGTACGGGCCGCCAACCTCGCCCCCGGTGACGAGCCCTGGCTCGGCGCCCTGGCCCTTCCCGACGACGAGGGCGAGTTGGCCCCCGCCGGTGAGCTGGTCCTGCCCGGCAGCGCCTTCGAACGGGTCATCCGCGAGGGTGAACTCGGCGCCGTGGACGCCGACCTGGCCGACC
The DNA here is from genome assembly GCF_003999195.1 of Streptomyces soli. GTDB lineage: Bacteria > Actinomycetota > Actinomycetes > Streptomycetales > Streptomycetaceae > Actinacidiphila > Actinacidiphila soli. The sequence continues at coordinate 30,777 of NZ_RJVR01000309.1, read as the reverse complement.
GCTGGGGCGAGCAGCCGCTGACCGCCGTCGGCGTCCTGGCCACCTTCGCGCTCGTCCGTGCCGCCGATGTGGTCCTCGACCCGGACGAGCTGGAGCCGCGCGAGAGCGACTGGGCAGAGCCGGACGACGTGGGTCTGCTGGACGCCGTCGACGTGTGGTGCGAGGACGTCCTGGACCACCTCCCGGAGACCGACGTGCCGCCCGTCGCCACCGAGATCATCGCCGTCCGCGACCTCGACCTGGTCGACGACGACGCCTGGCCGGAAGCCCTGGCCATGCTGTCCCGGCCGCCGCTGCGCGACGCGATCACCCAGCCGCTGCGCGTCCTGCTGCCCGACGGCACCACCGAATCCGTACGCTCCTACGCCGCCTGGTGGCTGCGCGACCACCCCGTCCTCGACGGCCGTCACCCCGTCGGTCTCCGCGCGGCCGGCGGGGACTCGCTGCTCGCCGGGCTGTACGACGAGGTCGAGGCGGGCGCCGCCGACGAGCAGGTCCTGCGCGCTCTCGGTGTACGCACCTCCGTCGCCGCCCTCCTCGACGAGCCCGGCGGCGCCGCCGAGGTGCTGGCCCGCCTCGCCGACCCCGACCGCCCGGTCACCCCGGCCCAGTTGCACCGGCTCTACGCGGAGCTGGCCGCCCTCGACCCCGAGCAGGTCACCCTCCCCGACGAGCTCCGGGCCGTCGTCGATGGCCGAAACGTGACCGTCGTCGACGCCCCCGACGCCCTCGTCGCCGACGCCCCCGACCTCCTTCCCCTCGCCACCGGCCGCCCCCTCCTCCCCGTCCCGCCCTTCCGCGCGGCCGAGCTGGCCGAGCTCTTCCAGGTGAGCCGGCTCAGCGAGGCCTACGCCGCACCGGTCACGTCCCAGGGCGAACCGCGCGATGTCCCGGACTCCGTCAGGGAGTTGCTGCCGGGCGCCCCGCTCACGTACATCGAGCACGAAGAACTGCTGGTTGAAGGCGACATCGAACTCGACTGGCGCTGGGTCGACGGCGTCCTCCACGCCGCCACCCTGGAGGGCGTCGCGGCCGGTCTGGCGTGGGCGGCCGGGCAGTGGCAGCGGCGCTTCGAGGTCGCCGCGCTGCTGGAGGATCCGACCCGGACCGAGGAGCTGGCGCGGGACCGTTGGTTCGACTGACAAGCGAATCCGACGGGCGACTACGTCGTCGTGCGGTAGCCCCGGCTTGTTACTACTGGCACGCGGCGACGTGCACTTCCGCCGGCAGTCATAGGTACACCTGCAAGGCGACGATCACCATCGACCCCCGGGAGGAGGTCTTCAAGAACGCATACGCGGACGACTGGAAGGTCCACGCCCAGGCCACGGGCAAGGACGGTGACATCTACGGCGACTACTACGGCACCGTCAAGATGAAGCGCGCGACGAAGCTGGGCGTCGATGCCTCGCCGGAGCCGGTGAAGAAGGGCCGGACCCTCACCGTCAAGGGCAAGCTGACCCGCGCGAGCTGGTCCGGCACCAACAAGTACACGCCCTACGGCAAGCGAGACGTGAAGCTGCAGTTCCGCAAGAAGGGCAGCTCGACGTACAGCACCGTCAAGACGGTGAAGTCCAGCAGCACGGGGGCGCTGAAGACCAACGTCACTGCTCCCGCCGACCGCTACTGGCGCTGGAGCTTCGCGGGCACGTCGACCACGGCGGCGAAGACAACGGCCGGCGACTTCGTCGATGTTCGGTAATTCACGTAAGTTCACGCGCTCCGCGCCGGGTTGCCGTCTGCCACGGCGGCCCGGCGCCACGCGACCTCCAGGAGGACGGACGCGGCCGCCGCCACCGCCACGGCGGTCCAGGGCCCCTGCGTGCCGACCAGCTTGAGCGCGAAGAAGGTCTGCAGCCCGGGTGTGGCGAGGACAACGAGGAAGGCGGCGCCCATGGCCAGGACCAGGAGGATCCGCCACCAGGTGTAGGGGCGGGCCACGATGGCCAGGACCCACATCGAGACCAGGAAGAGGGTCAGGGTGGCCGCGCTCGTCTCGGCGTCGAGGGCGCCGGGGCCCTGGTAGTGGTGGCGGGCCAGCAGGTAGGTCACGAAGGTCGCGGCGCCCGCGATCACGCCGGCCGGCATGGAGTAGCGCATCACGCGGCGTACGAAGTGGGGCTGGGCGCGCTCCTTGTTGGGGGCCAGGGCCAGGAAGAAGGCGGGCACGCCGATGGTGAGCGTGGAGAGCAGCGTCAGATGGCGGGGCAGGAAGGGGTAGGGCACCTGGCAGATGGCGACGAGGATGGCGAGCAGCACCGAGTAGACGGTCTTGGTCAGGAAGAGGGTCGCGACGCGCGTGATGTTGCCGATGACGCGGCGGCCCTCGGCGACGACCGACGGCAGGGTGGCGAAGCTGTTGTCGAGCAGGACGATCTGGGCCACGGCCCGGGTCGCCTCGCTGCCGGAGCCCATCGCGACGCCGATGTCGGCGTCCTTCAGGGCCAGTACGTCGTTGACGCCGTCGCCGGTCATCGCGACCGTGTGGCCACGGGTCTGGAGCGCGCCCACCATCTCCCGCTTCTGCTGCGGGCTCACTCGGCCGAAGACGGCGGCCTTGTCGAGTTCCGCCGCCATGGTGTGCGGGTCGGCGGGCAACTGGCGTGCGTCTACCGGCTGTTCGGCTCCGGGGAGGCCGAGTTTGGCGGCGACGGCGCCGACGGAGACCGCGTTGTCACCGGAGATGACCTTGGCGTGGACGTCCTGCTCGGCGAAGTAGCGCAGCGTGTCGGCGGCGTCGGGGCGCAGCCGCTGCTCCAGGACGACCAGGACAGTCGGCGTGGCGCCGTTCGCGACCGCCGGGTCGAACAGCTCGATGCGGCCTGGGCTGTTGTGGACGCGGGCGAGGAGGAGGACGCGCAGGCCCTGGTCGTTGAGCTCATCGACCTCGCGCAGTGCCGGATCGCCGGCCGGCAGGAGGATGTCGGGGGCGCCGAGCAGCCACGTACTGGTGTCGCCGTCGGGGTCGTTGAAGGTGGCGCCGCTGTATTTGCGGGCGGAGGAGAAGGGCAGCGATTCGGTGTAGCGCCAGTAGGGGTCCGGGTAGGTGGCGATGATCGCCCGCAGGCTGGCGTTGGGGCGCGGGTCGGCGGCCCCGAGGGCGCCGAGGACCCGCTTGACGTACTCCTCGTCGGCGCCGCTGAGCAGCCGCAGGTCGGTGACGTCCATGCCGCCCTCGGTCAGGGTGCCGGTCTTGTCCAGGCAGACCACGTCGACCCGGGCCAGCCCCTCGATGGCGGGCAGCTCCTGCACCAGGACCTGCTTGCGGCCGAGCCGGATGACGCCGATCGCGAAGGCGACCGAGGTGAGCAGGACCAGTCCTTCCGGGACCATCGGCACGATGCCGCCGACCATGCGCAGGACGGCCTCGCGCCAGTTGTGCCGCTCGACGACGAGCTGGCTGACGATGAGCCCGATGGCGGTTGGCACCATCATCCAGGTCACGTACTTCAGGATCTGGCTGATACCGCTGCGCAGCTCGGAGTGGACCAGCGTGAACCGGGCTGCCTCTTCGGCGAGCTGTGCGGCGTACGCCTCCCGGCCGACCCTGGTGGCCCTGAAGGCGCCGCTGCCGGCGACCACGAAGCTGCCCGACATCACGCTGTCGCCGGGGCGTTTGACGACCGGGTCCGCCTCGCCGGTGAGCAGGGATTCGTCGATCTCGAGGCTCTCCGCCTCCACGACCTCACCGTCGACCACGACCTTGTCGCCCGCGCCGAGCTCGATGACGTCGTCGAGGACGATCTCGGAGGTCGCCACGGGCGCGGCGACCCCGTCCCTGCGGACCGTGGGTTTCGCCTCGCCGATGACGGCGAGGCTGTCGAGGGTCTGCTTGGCGCGCCACTCCTGGATGATGCCGATCGCGGTGTTGGCGACGATGACGAAGCCGAACAGACCGTCCTGGATCGGCCCCACGGCCAGAATGATCAGGAACAGCACACCGATGATCGCGTTGAACCGCGTGAAGACGTTGGACCGTACGATCTCCGCCAGCGAGCGCGACGAACGCACCGGTACGTCGTTGACCTCCCCACGCGCGACCCGCTCCGCGACCTGCGCCGCGTTCAGCCCGGCTTGTGGAATGACCTCGAGCTCCACGCGATCCGTCATGAATTCGACGGTACGTGCGGAATCGCCCCGGCACCTTCCGAGCCCCCTGCTGTGCGGGAGATCTCGGGGTCGGTGTCATTCCTGAGGCTGATCCGAGGTGTCGTCCTTGGCAGCCGCGCGGCGTAGTGCGTCGCGCCGGGCGCGTACGTAGCGCAGGCCGATGAGGCCGAGGCCGGCGCCGGCGAGGCAGGTCCAGATCCACCAGGCGTGGCCGTGGGCGGCGTACCAGCCGTAGAAGGGCACCTGGACGACGAAGAGGGCGAACCACACGATCGTGCCGATCGTGACGGTCGCGACGTCGTTCGCCTCCAAGGGCTCGGGCGCCTCGCGCTCCGGCGTCGTCCACTGGCTCAGTCGCATGTGCACAGGGTATGCGCTCCAGCCAGTCATCTACGCGCGGAGATAGCGTTTAAGCCGTTCATATGTTCATACTGAAACGCTCCGGGTCTGACCGGAATCATTCGTAGAAACATCTGAACCCGCACCCGCAAGGACCCGTAATGTCCCCCTCGGCCACCGCGTCGGTCGACGCTGCCAAGCTGCCCTCCAAGCCGCCGAAGAACGCCCTCGACGGCTACTTCAAGATCTCCGAGCGCGGATCCTCCGTCGCCCGGGAGGTCCGCGGCGGCCTGGCGACCTTCTTCGCGATGGCCTACATCATCGTGCTGAACCCGATCATCCTCAGCTCGGGCACCGACAAGTTCGGTCACCACCTCAACAACGGCCAGCTGGTGACGGCCACCGTCATCACCGCCGCGTTCACCACGCTGCTGATGGGCGTGATCGGCAACGTCCCGATCGCGCTCGCCGCCGGTCTTGGCGTGAACAGCGTGGTCGCGCTGCAGCTCGCGCCGAAGATGAGCTGGCCGGACGCGATGGGGATGGTCGTACTGGCCGGCTTCGCGATCATGGTCCTGGTGGCCACGGGGCTGCGGGAGCGAGTGATGAGCGCCGTGCCCCTGGGCCTGCGGAAGGCGATCGCGATCGGGATCGGCCTGTTCATCATGCTGATCGGCCTGGTCGACGGCGGCTTCGTCAGCCGGATGCCGGACGCCGCGCACACCACCGTCCCGGTGCAGCTCGGGTCGGACGGTCACCTCACCGGCTGGCCGGTGCTGATCTTCATCCTGGGCACGCTGCTGACCCTGATCCTGATCATCCGCAAGGTGTCGGGAGCGATCCTGATCAGCATCGTCTCGATGACCGTGCTGGCGCTGATCATCAACACGCTCGCTGACATCAAGCCCGCCGCGTGGGGCCTCACGGTGCCGCAGTGGCCGGGCAACCCGGTCTCGTCGCCGGACTTCGGGCTCATCGGCAAGGTCAGCCTCTTCGGCGGCTTCCATCAGGTCGGCTTCCTGACCGGGGTGCTGTTCGTCTTCACGGTGCTGCTGAGCTGCTTCTTCGACGCGATGGGCACGATCCTCGGCGTCAGTGACGAGGCGCATCTGCTGGACAAGAACGGTGACCTGCCCGGCATGAGCAAGGTGCTGATGGTGGACGGCATCGCGACCGCCGCCGGCGGCTTCACCTCCAGCTCCGCCAACACCTGCTTCGCCGAGTCCACGGCCGGGGCGGGCGAGGGTGCGCGCACCGGCCTGGCTTCGATCGTCACCGGGCTGCTGTTCGTGGTCGCGCTGTTCCTCACGCCGGTGGCCACCATGGTCCCGGCCCAGGCGGCGACGCCGGCTCTGGTCGCGGTGGGCTTCCTGATCCTGGCGGGCGGCATCCGGGACATCGACTGGAGCGACTTCACGATCGCCATCCCGGCGTTCCTGACCATGCTGCTGATGCCGTTCACGTACTCGATCACCAATGGCATCGGTATCGGCTTCATCGTCTTCTGCGTGCTGCGGCTGGCCGCCGGGCGGGGCCGCGAGGTGCCGGTGGCGCTCTACGCGGTGGCGGCGGTCTTCGCCTTCTACTACCTGATGCCGGCGCTGGGCCTGGCCTCGTAGACCTCCTCGTAGAAACGTTCCGTCTCGTCGACCGAGGCCTTGAGCCGCTCGTCGAAGTCATCGCGGATGAGCGTCCGGACTATGTAGTCCTGGACGCTCATTCCGCGTTTGGCGGCGTGTGTACGGAGCCGGTCCAGCAGCTCCCCGTCGATGCGCACGCTGAGCACTCTCGTAGCCATGGAGCCAGAGTCCGACCCCCATACCCCACCGTGCGGCTCTTTCCAGGGCGAAATCACTCGGACGGGTGAGTTCGGGCACAGATGCGTTTGGGTCACGGCGCCACTGCTGAGCCGCTGCTCCGAGCGGTTTACTTAGGGTAGGTAATGAGCTATGCTAACTATCGTGACTGAACTGTCCGAGGACGACCGCGCCGCAGTGAACTCACTGCGCTCCGCCGTGATGCGGCTGTCGCGACGACTGCGCCACCAGCGAGTGGACGAATCGCTCAGCCCGACCGAGATGTCGGTGCTGGGCACCCTCGCCCGCTGCGGCTCCGCCACCCCCGGGGAGCTGGCCCGCAAGGAGCACGTGCAGCCGCCGTCGATGACCCGCATCGTGGCCATGCTCGAAGCCAAGGGCCTGGTCCGCCGGGACCCTCATCCGGACGACCGTCGCCAGGTCGTCGTAAGGCAGACCGAGCAGGCCGAGGCCATGCTGAGCGAGAGCCGCCGCAAACGGAACGCCTGGCTGGCACAGCTCACCGAGCGCCTCAGCGATGAGGAGCGCGCGGTGCTTCGCGAGGCCGCGCCCGTCCTGGAGAAGCTCGCACAACTGTAAGGAAGACCCCCGACGTTCCCCCACGAGCGTCCCTCCCGAGGAGGCGAACCCCGATTGAGTTCGGCAGCCGCATCAGACGCCGCACCCGAACCGAACACCGCCCAGGCCACCCCAAGTCGTAGAGGGACCTTCAGCTCGCTGAAGAACCGTAACTACCGTCTCTTCGCCATGGGCGGCCTCATATCCAATACCGGCACCTGGATGTCCCGTATCGCCCAGGACTGGCTGGTGCTGAGTCTTACGCACTCGTCGTTCGCGGTCGGCATCACCACCGCTCTGCAGTTCCTGCCGATGCTGCTCTTCGGGCTGTACGGAGGCGTCATCGCCGACCGCTACCCGAAGCGGACGCTCCTGCTCTTCACCCAGGCCGTCATGGGCGCCCTTGGACTCATCCTGGCCGTCCTGACGCTGAGCGGTCAGGTCCAGGTGTGGCACGTCTACGCCATCGCCTTCGGGCTCGGCATGGTCACCGTCGTCGACAACCCGACCCGCCAGGCCTTCGTGGTCGAGATGGTCGGCCCGTCCGACGTCCGCAACGCGGTCTCGCTGAACTCCGCCAACTTCCAGTCCGCCCGGCTCATCGGTCCCGCCGTCGCCGGTGTGCTGATCACTGCGGTCGGTAGCGGCTGGGCCTTCCTCTTCAACGGTCTGTCCTTCCTCGCTCCGCTGGCCGGCCTGCTGCTCATGCGCGCCTCCGAACTGCACGTCGTCGAACGCGCCCCGCGCGGCAAGGGCCAGCTGCGCGAAGGCCTGCGCTACGTCGCCGGACGCCCCGAGCTCATCTGGCCGATCGTCCTGGTCGGCTTCGTCGGCACCTTCGCCTTCAACTTCCCGATCTGGCTCTCCGCCTTCGTCTCCAACGTCTTCCACGGCGACGCCGGCATGTACGGCCTCTTCAACACCCTCATGGCCGTCGGCTCGGTCGTCGGCGCGCTGCTGGCCGCCCGCCGCGGCAAGACCCGGCTGCGGCTGCTCGTCGCCGCCGCGTTCGCCTTCGGGATGCTGGAGGCCGTGGCCGCACTGGCGCCCGCGTACTGGATGTTCGTGCTGCTGCTCGCCCCGATCGGCATCTTCGGCCTGACCTTCAACACGACCGCCAACGCCAGCGTCCAGCTCGCCACCGACCCGATCATGCGCGGCCGCGTCATGAGCCTGTTCATGATGGTCTTCGTGGGCGGCACCCCGATCGGCGGCCCGATCATGGGCTGGGTCACCGACACCTACGGCGCCCGCGTCGGCTTCCTCAGCGGCGGCCTGATCGCCGCGGCGGCCTCGCTCGGCGTCGCCCTGGTCCTGGCCCACGTCGGCGGCCTGCGTCTGAAGATCGACCTGCACCGGGGAAAAGACCGACGCTTCATCACCTTCGTCCCCCGCGAGGAGAAGATTGAAGGCGAGCTGGCTCCGGCGGCCTAGAACGGGACATCCAGGCCCTATTGCTCCGGTTTGTACCCGGTAGAAGACTGGCCGTTGTCAGGTTTGTACGCGCCCGCTTCTGGGAGGCGTCATGTTCGTACGCATCGTCTACGCGACGGGTGACCCGGGAAAGATCGACAAGGCCGCCGAAGGGCTGAACACCGAGGGCCGGCGGCTGCTGGCGGACCAGCCGGGGTACCGGGGGTTCGGGATCTTCGTGGACCGGGATCTCGGGAAGCTGCTGGTGTCGACCTGGTGGGAGACCGAGGACGCCAGGGAGGGCAGCAACGAGCGGCTGCGGCAGCGGCGCGCGGAGATCCTCGAGCCGTTCGCGGCGACGGTGGCGGTGGACAACTACGAGGCCGTGGTCTTCCACGAGGCCCAGCAGCCGGGCACCGGCGCGGCGATGCGGATGACCCAGGTGGAGTTCGACCCGTCGGACGCTGAGCTGTTCGCCGACACCTTCGGGGGCACGGTGCTGCCGAAGCTGGAGACGCTGCCGGGGATCGCCAGGGCGACCCTCATGCTCGACAAGGCGCAGGGCCGGGGTCTGGTGGGCGTGATCTTCACCGACCGCAAGGCCCTCGCGGCGTCACGCGCGGGACAGGCGTCGGCGCGGCACGAAGGCTCGGCGAAGGCGCATGTGACCGTGACCGGACTCGAGGAGTTCGACGTGGTGGCCAGCGAGGTCCGGGGGGACTAGGACGGACCGAGTCGCCGTTCCGTAACAAATGTGTGGTGGCTGCTTCCAGGGATGAACGATTGTCCTGTGGTCCGCTTAATGTCCCTCTCATGAAACGCCGTATTGCCATCGGGCTTGCCGCCGCCACCGCGCTGCTCGCCGCCGCTTGCGACTCGAGCGGTGAAGCGGCTGTGAGCGGCAGTGTGCCCACCAGGGCATCCGGCAACGTCAGGACGGTACTACCGACGTGGATCGGCGGGCTGCGGGTCGTCCGGTCCAGCGGCGGCAAGGCATGCCGCTGGACGACGAGCTATCCGTCCATCCCGGTGGCGAAAGCGCTCACGGAGGCCGTGCGGCATGACGTGGAGGCGCGGCGCAGGTCTTTCGACGCGGACTGCGGTTCGGGCGGTGCGGGGGACTCCGGGCTGAACGTCAGCTTCGACTTTCTGGTGGCCGCGGGGGAGGTGATCGGGGTGCAGACCACGGCGCTGGACGAGACGGCGGCCACGGACGGCATGACGCTGGCCACCTTCTGGTACGACGGCAGGACCGGCAGGGTGGTGCCGGCCCTCGGGATGATCGCGGAGGGGTCAGCGGACCGGTTCGCGGAGATGGTGGAGACGGCGCTGATGCACCGGAAGGGTGCCGACCCCAATGCCGCACACGCGGCGCTCGACGACCCGGCCGCTCGCGTGCACACGCTGAACAACCTGGCGTTCGCGGAGAACGGCTCCCTGGTGGCGACCTTCGACCAGGGCACGGTGGCGCTTGCGTCGGCCGGGCGCCAGGAAGTGGTGCTGTCCCGGGTCAAGGTGACGCCGCTGCTGTCCGGCTTCGGGCGCCGGGTGCAGCGGCAGGCTCTCCACCCCGGGCACCACCTCACGCTGCGGTCGCAGCGTTGAGGCTGTTCGTGGCAGTGGTGCCGCCGGAGGACGCCCTGCGCGAGCTGGAGCAGGCCGCACGCGGGCTGCGCGGGCTGCCCGGCGCCGACGAGCTGCGCTGGACGGAGCGGGCGGGGTGGCACCTCACCCTCGCCTTCCTCGGCGAGGTGCCGGAGGCGCTGCTCCCCGAGCTGGGCGAGCGCCTGGACCGCGCGGCCCGCCGCCACGAGCCGTACGACCTCGGGCTGGCCGGCGGCGGGAGGTTCGGCGACCGTACGCTCTGGGCCGGGCTGACCGGCGGCGATCTGCGTCGGCTGGCCGGTTCGGCGGGGGCGGCGGCCCGGAAGGCCGGAGTGGAGATCACCGCCGAGCACGGCTTCCACGCCCACCTCACGCTGGCCCGGCAGCGCCCGCACGGCAGCGTCGCGCTGCGGCCGTTCGCGGACGAGCTCAGCGGCTTCGCCGGCACGCCGTGGACGGCGGGCGCGATCACTCTCGTACGCAGCCACCCCCCGGCCCCCGGGGTGCCGGGGGCTCAACCGCGCTACGAGGCGCTGCGGACCTGCCCGCTGGGGCGCTGACGGGACGCCGACGCCCTGCGGTTAGTCTCGGTACGTGGACCCGAAGACCCGTACCCGAGTGATGACCGCCGCGCTGGTGCTGTTGCTGGCAGTCGTGGTGATCGCGTCGGTCTTCCGCTAGCCGCTAGCCGGTCCCGGCGGGGACGCCGTCGATCTCCGCGATCCACGGCGTCCCGGTCCGCACCAGCTCCAGCACGCGTGCGGCAGCCTTCGGCCGCGCGGACCAGGGCTCGGTGCCCCACTGGCCCTCGTGGCCGTTGGCGACCAGCCATTCCACGGCGCCATCGAGCATCGCCAGGATGACGGGGAGGTCGTCCTCGTCACCCTGGCGGATGGTTATCTCGGCGTTCTCACTCACCAGGCGAAGGACTCCGGGGACGGACCGGTGCCGGGGAAGATCTCGTCCAGGGAGGCCAGGAACTCCTCCGACAGCTTCAACTCCACCGCCCGCAGGGCCGAGTCCAGCTGCTCCTGCGTACGCGGGCCGACGATCGGGCCGGTCACGCCGGGCTGGGCCAGCAGCCAGGCCAGGGCCACGTCACCGGGCTCCAGGCCGTGCTTGTCGACCAGGTCCTCGTACGCCTGGACCTGCTTGCGCAGGGCGGTGTCCTTGAGCGCGTCGGCGCTGCGGCCGGAGGTCGAGCGGGCGCCGCCGCCCTCGCGCTCCTTGCGCAGCGCGCCGCCGAGGAGGCCGCCGTGCAGCGGGGACCAGGGGATGACGCCCAGGCCGTAGACCTGGGCGGCCGGGATGACCTCCTGCTCGGCGCGGCGCTCGGCGAGGTTGTAGAGGCACTGCTCGCTGACCAGGCCGAGGGAGTTGCGGCGGGCGGCCGCCTCGTTGGCGCGGGCGATGCCCCAGCCGTTGAAGTTGGAAGATCCCGCGTAGAGAATCTTGCCCTGCTGGATCAGGACGTCGATCGCCTGCCAGATCTCGTCCCAGGGCGTGGCCCGGTCGATGTGGTGGAACTGGTAGAGGTCGATGTAGTCCGTGCCCAGGCGCTTGAGCGAGGCGTCGGCGGCCCGGCGGATGTTGAGGGCGGACAGCTTGTCCTCGTTGGGCCAGGACGAGCCCTCGGCGCTCATGTTGCCGTAGACCTTGGTCGCCAGGACAGTCTTCTCGCGTCGGCCGCCGCCCTTGGCGAACCAGCTGCCGATGATCTCCTCGGTGCGCCCCTTGTTCTCACCGAAGCCGTAGACATTGGCGGTGTCGAAGAAGTTGACGCCGGCGTCGATCGCCGAGTCCATGATCGAGTGGCTGTCGTCCTCGTTCGTCTGCGGACCGAAGTTCATGGTCCCCAGTACGAGTCGGCTGACCTTGAGACCGGTGCGTCCGAGTTGTGTGTACTCCATGGTTCACAAGCCAACCGCTTGGAGTGCACTCGAATCAAGAGGTCCCAGATCAGGAGGGATCAAGCTCCCGCGTCGTATGGCGTGCCGATCCCCCACGCCTGGTGCATCGCGTCCGCGAATGCGGCGGCCAGCCGGTGCTCGCCCGAGGCGTTGGGGTGGGTGCCGTCGTACGTGTCGAGCAGGATGTCGTAATCCGCCGGGCGGGAGGCGAGCAGCAGCGGCGAGGCGGGGGTGTCGAGGTCGGCGACGGCCTTGGCCATGCGGGTGTTGAGCTCGTCGCACTCACCGGCGAAGTCCGGGTCGAGGTCCGCCCGGGTGTTGGGGATGACGGGCAGCAGGACGGCGGCGATGTCCGGGTTGGCGGTACGGGCCTGCTCGATGAAGGCCCGCAGATTGGCGTCCGTCTGCCCGGCGTTGGTGTAGAATCCGAGGTCGATCAGGCCGAGGGAGACCAGCAGGATGTCCGGCCGGTGTGCCCGCACCTCGTCCGCGATCACCGGCGCCATGTGCTGCCATCCCTCGCCCCAGCCGGCGAGGTGGCGCCGGGCGCGCTCGGGGAAGGACGGGTCGGCGTAGTCGTACGACACCGGGGCGTCGGCCGCCTCGTCGTGCAGGGTGGTGCGCGGGCCGACGATGGCGAAGGGCTCGCCGAGGCTGCCGCGAAGGTGCTGCCACATGCGGTAGCGCCAGGTGAAGTCCCCGGCGGCGCCGATCGTCATGCTGTCGCCGACAAACATGAAACGCACGGTGTTGCCTCCGGGTCCGGGTCGACCATCCGCCGGGACCGGTGCCCGGAGCACGTTGCATCATCGCGGATCCGAACGCCCCCGGGCCACGCGGCGCGGCGTGAGGTCCGCCACGGCCCCCGCCGACGGCCGTATCCTCAGCGCTTGATGGCAGGCTTGGCCCATGCGCCACCTTACGGCCGTTGCCGTCGCCCTCTTCATGGCCTGCTTCGTCGCGGGTCCGGCCATGGCCGACGACGGTTCGCCGTCCTCCTTTACGATCACCGACTCGCGGATCAAGGAATCGAGCGGGCTCGCCGCCAGCCACCTCCACAAGGGCGTCTACTGGACGCACAACGACAGCGGCGACGGCCCGTACATCTACGCCGTCGATTCGGCGACCGGCAAGACCGTCGCGACCGTCACCATGCGCGGCGTCGGCACCCCGCGCGACGTCGAGGCGATCTCCATCGGCCCGGACGACCAGATCTACGTCGGCGACATCGGCGACAACCTGGACGGCGCCTGGGACCACGTCTGGATCTACCGCTTCCCGGAGCCGTCCCAGCTCAAGGACATGACGGTCACCGCCACGCAGTACGTCGTCCGCTACCAGGACGGCGCGCGCAACGCCGAGTCGCTGATGATCGACCCCAAGACCGGCCGGGCCTACATCATCAGCAAGAACGAGAACGGCGGCGGCCTGTACGCCGGACCACAGAAGCTCAGCGCCAGCGGGGTCAACATCTTCCGCCGGATCGCCGACATCCCGCTGTGGGCGACCGACGCCGCCTTCTCGCCGGACGGCACCCGGCTGGCGGTGCGCGGCTACTTCGGCGGGCTGATGTACCGCTGGTCGGGCGGCGCCCCGCACAAGATCGACGACCTGGACGTGCCCATCCAGCAGCAGGGCGAGTCGGTGTCCTTCACGCCGGACGGCCGCGCGCTGATGTACGGCAGCGAGGGCAAGGACAGCGACGTGACGCGGAAGAACCTGAGCGGGGACGACCTGCCGGACTCCGTGACGTCGGCCTCGGCATCGGCTCCTGCCGGTACGGGCGCGTCCGGATCGTCGCCGTCCCAGCCGTCGGCCTCCGACGGCACGTCGACCCGGAACTTCACGGTCGGCGCGGTCACCCTGGCGGCGGTTGTGGCGGTGTTGGTGGCGGCGCGGCGGTTGCGGCGGGGCCGCTGAGAGCCTGTCGGGTGACCTTCGATCGGAGAGCGTACGCGGTCTGGTGCGTGCGATTCCAAGGCACTGGGGGAGAGCTACTAGGGCATTTCGGCAACGCGGGAAGCGTGCGTGCCTGGGGGCACTCTCCCCCAGACTCCGTCTGGGAGGTGCCCCCACCAGCCTTCGGCCGGGGGTACCCCCACCCAGCCGCCAGGCTGGGGGAGGCGTGGCCGCCCGATCAGAGGTCATCCGACAGGCTCTGAGTGGCCAGGGGCCCGGTACGCGCGTCGTGCGCGTGCCGGGCCCCTCGGCCGGAGGCGTACGTCTGTGTCAGAGGCGGTCGATGACGTAGTCGACCGACGCCGTCAGCGCCTCGACGTCCGCCGGGTCGACGGCCGGGAACATCGCGACGCGCAGCTGGTTGCGGCCCAGCTTGCGGTACGGCTCGGTGTCGACGATGCCGTTGGCGCGCAGCACCTTGGCGACGGCGGCGGCGTCGATGCCCTCGGCGAAGTCGATCGTGCCGACGACCTGCGAGCGCTTGGCAGGGTCGGTGACGAAGGGCGTGGCGTGCTCGGACTTCTCGGCCCAGTTGTAGAGGCGCGAGGAGGAGTCGGCGGTGCGGGAGACCGCCCAGTCCAGGCCGCCCTGGCCGTTGATCCACTCCAGCTGGTCGTTGAGCAGGAAGAGGGTCGCCAGCGCGGGGGTGTTGTACGTCTGGTTCTTCTTCGAGTTGTCGATCGCGGTCGGCAGGTCGAAGAACGCCGGGATGTGGCGGCCGGAGGCGGCGATCGCCTCGGCCCGCTCCAGCGCTGCCGGGGAGAAGACGGCGATCCAGAGGCCGCCGTCCGCCGCGAAGGACTTCTGCGGGGCGAAGTAGTAGACGTCGGTCTCGGTGATGTCGACCGGCAGGCCGCCGGCGCCGGAGGTGGCGTCGACCAGGACCAGCGAGCCCTCGTCGGCTCCGGCGACGCGCTTGATGGGCAGCGCGACACCGGTCGAGGTCTCGTTGTGGGTGAGTCCGTAGACGTCCACGCCCGCCTCGGCGGTCGGCTCCGGGTGCGAACCCGGGTCGGAGGAGATCACGGTCGGCTCGTCCAGCCAGGGCGCGAGCTTGGCCGCCTTGGCGAACTTCGACGAGAACTCACCGAAGGAGAGGTGCTGGGACTTCTGCTGGATGAGACCGTGCGTCGCGATGTCCCAGAACGCGGTCGAACCGCCGTTGCCGAGCACCACCTCGTATCCCTCGGGGAGGGAGAAGAGCTGCCGGATGCCGTCCCGCACCTGGCCCACCAGGTTCTTCACCGGGGCCTGGCGGTGGGACGTGCCGAGCAGGGACGTACCGGTTGCGGCGAGCGCGCTCAGCGACTCCGGCCGCACCTTGGAGGGACCCGAGCCGAAGCGACCGTCGGCGGGCTTGATGTCAGCGGGGATCTGGATATCGGCCACGGCCGCAGCCTAATCCGTTACGGGCGGGTTTCGAGGCGGGGTCCACCCGATGAGACGTGTCGGGTGCAGGGCCGTCTCATGAGGCACGGGTCGCCTCGCCCAGGTCGAGCGCAGCGGACACCCGCAGGGCCACGTCCTCGGCGAAGGCGGCGTCGCCCCGGTCGAACTGGCGGCGTCCGGCGCCCCGAAGGAAGGTGAGGGCGCCCAGGGTGCGGCCGCGGCTGCGGAGGACGACGCAGAGGCCGTGCATGGTGCCGTCGGGCCAGCGGCGGGCGGCGGCCCAGGCGTCGACCTGGGCGGGGGAGGTGGGGGGTTCGGCGCCGAAGCTGGCGCGGATCGCGCCGCAGCGTTCGACCGCCTGGAGGGCGGGGTGGCCCTCGGTGTAGCGGACGGGGATGGCGCCGGGGACGGGGAGGCAGGGGCCGGCCGCACCGCCGGTGGGGGTGGCGGCGATGCGTACGAGCTTGCCGGAGTCGGAGGCGGAGACCATGTCGAGCAGAGCGTGCTCGGCGAAGCCGGCCAGCGCGAAGTCGACGTAGGTCGTCGCCGCCTCCATCGGCACCGCGCACTCGGCGGCGGCCCGGGCCGCGCGCTGCAGCTGGTTCGTACGGAAGCGCAGCAGCGACGCCTCCTGCTCGGCGAGCTTCGCGTCGGTGATGTCGTGGAAGAGCCAGCCGACCCCCAAGGGCACCGGCTCCTCACCAAGAGGGGAGCCGAGGCGTACGAAGCCGCTGCGCCAGCAGTAGCGGTGGCCCCCGTCGTCGCCGCGCAGGCTGATCCACAGGTCGGAGGGGGCGGGCGGGGCGCCCTCGGCCAGGACGTGCTGGAGGACGGTCTCCAGTTCCTCGACGCCCTGGTCGAGGAGGTCGCCGAGCGGCCGCCCGAGCAGGGCGTCACGGCTGCTGTGCAGGACGCGGGCGGCGTAGGCGTTGACGACGGCGGGCCGTAGGTCGGCGTCGATCAGTACGACCCCCGACGAGGCGTCGTCGAAGAGCGCCTCGCTGAGCGCGATGGACCGTTCCAGGTCGATCTGGGCGTGCACCTCGGAGAAGGCGCAGTAGACGCCGACCGGCTGTCCCCCGGCCGACTGGACGGCCGCGGACTGGGTCCGTACGAGGACCCGCCGACCGTCCTTGGTCAGCAGGGCGAACTCATGGACCTGACGCCCGGGCCCGTCCATGACGCCCAGCAACCGCTCCTGGACCTCGGTCGCGTCGGCACTGCGCGCGGCCCAGCCGGAGAAGCCGTGGCGGCCGACGGCCTCCTCGGCGGACCAGCCCAGGATGCGGGCGGCCTCGGAGTTCCAGTGCGTGATGACCCCGTCGCGGTCGAAGGCGCACAGACCGGCCTCCATACCGTCGAGGAGGGCGGCGAGCAGCTGCTCGCCGCCGTCACTGAGCGGCGTCGCATCGAATGACTGCACGTCGAACCATTCAACTCCGATGTGACCCAGGACACACGTCCTTCGGGAAAATCGATGCCTATTGGTGACGGGTGGCTTAAATCGCTTGTGATGCGCGGGACACCTTCTTAGGCTGTCGAGCACACACGAAAGGAGGTGGTCCCGAGAATGAGTAGCACTCGGACGCGTGAGGTGGCTGCGGGCTAAGGCCGCGCACCTTGCCTGTGGCGCTGTGCGCGACGGGCCAAATCCAACGCAGTCATCCGACCCGCGGGCTCGCCGGATTCGTTCGGCCGGTGCTCGGAGCGCTCGTCGCTCCGGGGAGCAGCCCGCGGGTCGTCTGCGTTCCGGATGAGTATTTCTGGAGGCGTACTGGAGGCCTGTTACGGAGCCAGCCGCTGTACGGACCAGCTTCCGTCGCCGTTCTCGTACCGCAGCCGGTCGTGCAGCCGGTTCTCCCGCCCCTGCCAGAACTCCACGCGGTCCGCCCGGACCCGGAAGCCGCCCCAGTGCGGCGGCACCGGCACGTCCGAGCCATCCGGGTAGCGCGCGGCCAGCTCCTCGTACGCCCGCTCCAGCTCCTCGCGGGCGACGCGGCGGGACTGGGCGCTGGCCCAGGCGCCCAGGCGGGAGCCGTGGGGGCGGCTGCGGAAGTAAGCCTCGGTCTCCTCGCGGGAGACGCGCTCCACGGGGCCGCAGGCGATCACCTGGCGGGCGATGGGGTGCCAGGGGAAGAGCAGCGAGGCGTACGGGTTGGCCTCGAGTTCCCGGCCCTTCCGGGACTCGTAGTTGGTGTAGAAGACGAACCCGCGGTGGTCGTAGCTCTTGAGGAGCACGGTGCGCGAGCTGGGCCGGCCGTCGGGGTCCGCGGTGGAGACGACCATGGCGTTCGGCTCGGTGATGCCGCCGTTGACCGCGTCGGCGAACCAGTGCGCGAACTGCGTGTACGGATCGGCGGCGAGGTCTGCCTCGGCCAGGCCCTGGGCGCGGTACTGCTTGCGCATGGCGGCGGGGTCGTGGGCTTCATCACGGAGGTGCTGCACCCGGCCATCTTGCCCTATTGACTCTTGACATCAAGAGATATCGTTTCTTCCCCGGATCCTGGCCCGGATGGAGCAGGGTGACCTTCACTCCCGCGGGGCATCACCCGGAAGGCCAGGCACGTCGACCGCATCAAGAGGAGCCGCCTGATGTCCGACTTCGTACCCGGACTCGAAGGAGTCGTCGCGTTCGAAACGGAGATCGCCGAACCCGACAAGGAAGCCGGCTCCCTCCGCTATCGAGGCGTCGATATCGAGGAGCTTGTGGGGCACGTCTCCTTCGGGAACGTCTGGGGCCTTCTCGTGGACGGCGCCTTCAACCCCGGCCTGCCGCCTGCCGAGCCCTTCCCGATCCCGGTGCACTCCGGTGACATCCGGGTGGACGTGCAGTCCGCGCTGGCCATGCTCGCGCCGGTGTGGGGCCTGAAACCGCTGCTCGACATCGATGCCGAGCAGGCCCGCGACGATCTGGCGCGGGCGGCTGTGATGGCACTTTCGTACGTCGCCCAGTCCGCGCGCGGGCAGGGGCTGCCGATGGTGCCGCAGGGCGAGATCGACAAGGCCCACTCGATCGTCGAGCGCTTCATGGTGCGGTGGCGCGGCGAGCCCGACCCGAAGCATGTCGCGGCGGTGGACGCCTACTGGACGTCGGCGGCCGAGCACGGCATGAACGCCTCCACCTTCACCGCCCGCGTCATCGCCTCCACCGGCGCCGACGTCGCGGCCGCTCTCTCGGGCGCCGTGGGCGCGATGTCGGGGCCGCTGCACGGCGGGGCGCCCTCGCGGGTGCTGGGCATGATCGAGGACATCGAGCGCACCGGCGACGCGGTCGCGTACGTCAAGCAGGCGCTCGACAAGGGCGAGCGCCTGATGGGCTTCGGCCACCGCGTCTACCGCGCCGAGGACCCCCGGGCGCGCGTGCTGCGCCGTACGGCCAAGGAGCTGGGCGCCCCCCGCTTCGAGGTGGCCGAGGCCCTGGAGAAGGCGGCCCTGGACGAGTTGCACGCCCGCCGCCCGGACCGGGTGCTGGCGACGAACGTCGAGTTCTGGGCGGCCATCGTCCTGGACTTCGCGGAGGTCCCGGCGCACATGTTCACCTCCATGTTCACCTGTGCGCGGACCGCCGGCTGGTCCGCGCACATCCTGGAGCAGAAGCGCACCGGTCGCCTCGTACGGCCGTCGGCCCGTTACATCGGCCCCGGGTCGCGCAGCCCGCGCGATGTTGAGGGCTTCGGCGATATCAAGCACTGATCGGGCTGATCCGGCTGAATCGGGGCTGATCCGGCCGTCGGCGGGTAACCGCCGTCGGCCGGAAGCCGACCTACTCGCCGCGTATCACTGCCGCCAGAACACGCGGTCCGCGTACCGCTCGACGATTTCCGCGTTCCACTCGAGGCCGCCCTCCACGTTGCCGGAGCGCAGCATGGGCGGCGCGAAACCACGCTCCGCGAGGCTGACCGCGGCGGTCGCCATGACGGCCTGGAGCAGGGCGGACGTCACGACCGTCGACGCGGGGGCGAACGGCGCCGGGATCTCCGGCGCCGTGAGCTCCGCGTCGCCGAGGGCGATCTTGGAATCCAGCACGACGTGGCAGTGGTCCTTCAGGAAGGTCCCGGAGGGATTGCGCGGCGTCGTCTCCTTCGCGTACGCGGCCGAGGTGACGCCGATGACCGTGAGCCCGAGGGTCCGTGCGTGCTGGGCCATCTCCACCGGCAGGGCGTTGCGGCCCGACAGGGAGATGACGATGAGCAGGTCACCGGCCCGGGCCGGTGACGCGTCGAGGCAGACGCGGGCGAGGCCGTCGACCCGTTCCAGGGCGGAGCCGAGGGTGGCGGGCATGACGTCGACGCCGACGGTGCCGGGGACGACGAGCAGGTTGACCAGAGCCAGCCCGCCCGCGCGGTAGACGAGATCCTGCGCGGCCAGCGAGGAGTGGCCGGCGCCGTAGGCGAAGATCCGTCCACCGGCGGCCACGGTGTCGGCGATGGCGGCGCCGGCGGCGGCGATGGGGCCGCCCTCCTCGTCCCGTACACGCTGGAGCAAGGTGATGGCGGCGTCGAGGTACCGCCCTGCGAAGTGCCCTGCCGGATCGCTCATGCCGAGGACCATGAAGGGCTGCCGGGCCCGCTGTCAACCATGCTGGGGCCGGTTGTCCGCGCGATGCGTCAGAATTGGGGCAGGGCCACGCACCAGCCATCGAGGGGCACGCATGTCAGGACTCATTGACACTACGGAGATGTATCTCCGCACCATCCTGGAGCTGGAGGAGGAGGGTGTGGTCCCCATGCGCGCCCGAATCGCCGAGCGGCTGGATCAGAGCGGCCCGACGGTCAGCCAGACGGTTGCGCGGATGGAGCGTGACGGGCTTGTGCACGTCGCGGGCGACCGCCATCTGGAGCTGACGGATGAGGGGCGCCGGATCGCGACGCGGGTGATGCGTAAGCACAGGTTGGCCGAATGCCTCCTGGTCGACGTGATCGGCCTGGAATGGGAACAGGTGCACGCCGAGGCGTGTCGCTGGGAGCACGTGATGAGCGAGGCGGTCGAGCGCCGCGTCCTCGAGTTGCTCCGGCACCCGACCGAGTCGCCGTACGGGAACCCGATCCCGGGCCTGGAGGAGCTGGGCGAGAAGGACGGCGCCGATCCCTTCCTGGACGAGGGCATGGTCAGCCTGTCCGAGCTGGACCCGGGGCCGGCCGGATCGAGCGTCGTCGTTCGGCGGATCGGGGAGCCGATTCAGACGGACGCGCAGTTGATGTACACGCTGCGGCGGGCCGGTGTGCAGCCGGGCGCGGTGGTGAGCGTGACGCAGTCGGCCGGTGGTGTGCTGGTCGGCAGCGGGGGAGAGGCGGCGGAGTTGAGCTCGGGGGTCGCCTCGCACGTGTTCGTGGCCAAGCGGTAGGCAGGGACCGGGGGCGGCACGGCTCGATGGCCTCCATCGGGGTTGAGGGCCCCGGCGCTTTTCGGCGCCGGGGCCCTCCTCCCCCTGCCCCCCTTGGTGCTCCCCAGGAGGCACCCGGAACCCCGAGCTTTCCGGGTGGCTCCCCGCTGCCCGTCTTCCCCGCCGGGCTGCGTCCCGCTGGAGTCCTCCCCTCGGCGCAGGCTGCCAATCCTTGAGCGTTGTCACTCGAAAGAGCGGTGTTGCGTGTGTGAAGAGGAGTCTCGAACCTGAGTTCGATAACGTGACAGCCTAGAACGTCATGAAGGGGGTGCGGCACATGGCCAGGCGCGTCGAGGTCACCGGAGCGGGCGCCGTTCCGCTGGTCACGTGGGATCACACCGCCGCCCCGGTGCCCCCTCAGCCAGCCCCCGGGACCCTCTCCGACCTGCCCGGAGTCCTTTTCCTGCATGGCCTGATGGGCCGCGCCTCGCACTGGGCCGGCATCGTTCGCCGGCTCGCCCCCCGCTACCGCGCCGTCGCCCTCGACCAGCGCGGCCACGGCGCCAGCGGCAAGCCCGAGGGGCCGTACTCGCGCGAGGCGTACGTCTCGGATGCCGAGGCGGTAATCGAACAGCTGGGCCTCGGCCCCGCCGTCCTTATCGGCCACTCCATGGGTGCCCTCACCGCCTGGCAGCTCGCCGCCCGCCGGCCCGACCTGGTCAGTGCGGTGGTCATCTGCGACA
Source organism: Streptomyces soli (assembly GCF_003999195.1). Taxonomy (GTDB): domain Bacteria; phylum Actinomycetota; class Actinomycetes; order Streptomycetales; family Streptomycetaceae; genus Actinacidiphila; species Actinacidiphila soli. The sequence goes on along the minus strand of NZ_RJVR01000309.1, from coordinate 9,611 downwards.
TGCGGGCCTCGGCGCTGGGCGAGGAGAGCCAGCGCGCCTGGGAGGCCTGGTTCAAGAGCTGGCCGCTGCCCTTCGCCTCGCTCGACGACGTACGCCGCTGGTTCGCCGAGGACGACGCCTGGGTGCTCGAACAGCCCCGGCCCACGCGCGGTGCCTTCTTCGCCGAGCTGATGGAGGAGCGCGGCGACGGCTGGCGTCCCGTCTTCGCCCGCCGCCACATGCTCCGCTCCCGCGAGCCCTGGGTCTCCGATTCGCACTGGGAGGAGCTGTCCCAGGTCCGCTGCCCCGCCCTCGTCGTCCGTGGCTGGGACGGCGAACTCGGCCGCGCCGAGGCCCAGGAGATGGTCCGCGTGCTGCCCCGGGGTTCGTACGCCGAGATCCCCGACGCCGGGCATCTCGTGCCCTGGGACCAGCCCGAGGCCTGGTACGAGGTGGTCGAGCGCTTCCTCGCCGAGACGGCCGGGCTCAGCCCCGGCTGACCGCGGTCAGGATCTCCGGCAGCCGACGGGTCAGCCGGGGCGCGGCGAAGCGCAGCCCGGCCGCCGCGAGCCCGGCGCCGTAAGCCAGGCCGGCCGGGAGGACCAGCCACAGCAGTCCGTACCGCCCGGTGACATGCAGGGCGACGACGAGCACCAGTACGGGCACGATCAGCGCGGCGCCCAGCAGGCCGCCGCCGAAGAGGCTGAGCGCGGCCAGTCCGCCCTGGCCGGGGGCCGCCGAGCCGCCGCCGAAGCGGGTCTCCTGCGGCATGGAGTACGGGAAGCGGACGCTCGCGTACGCACCGGTGCCGATCAGCGCGCCCAGCAGCGCGAACGAAAGCCCCAGCACCTCGGGAACGGCGGCGGCGCGATGCAGCAGCAGGGCCGCGCCGACGGTCACCAGCACCACGTACGGGACGGCGACGGACGCGATGACGGCCGCCCGCCCACGCAGCTCGGCCCGGGCGTCGTCGCGCGTGGCGACGGTCGCCGCGACGGTCCAGAAGGCTGAGCCGTCGACGCCGAACTGGTTGTACATCTGCAGGCCGAGCAGCCCGGCCGCCCAGCAGGAGGAGTAGACGCTGCCGTGCTGCACGGCGGATACCACCGGCAGCAGCAGTCCCACCGCTTGGGCGGACGCCCAGGCGGCCTTGGAGCGGGGGTCACGCCAGGCGTAGCGGAACTGCCGCTCCATCACGGTGCCGGTGCGCCCGGCGGGCAGCAGCCGGTGCAGCCCGGTCGAGCGGCCGGACCGGTCCCGTCCCTCGGCGGCCGGCAGCGTCGAGGCGTCCGGCACGACCATCAGCCGGTAGAGGCTGCGGTACCACCACACCAGCACGGCACCCAGCACCACGCCCACGTACGCGAGTTGGGCCACAGCCTCCCCGTACGAGCCGTGCGCCGCCGTCCGCACGGCGTCCAGCGCCGGGGCCGGCGGGACCCAGCGCAGCACCGAGGCGATGGAGGCGACCCGGTCCAGGCCGCCGGAGGAGGACAACGAGGACACGGCGAGGTTGACCAGCTGCACGCCGACTGCGACGAACAGCCCGCTGAGGATGGCCAGATCGCGGCCCCTGCGACTGGTGAGCAGCCGCGTATTGGCCGCCGCCACGGCCCGGGACAGCGCGACGCACAGCACCAGCACCAGCGGTACGGACACCACCGCCACCACCACCGACGCCGCACCGCCCGTGAGGGCGACGGCCGCGCCCACCGTCACCAGCAGCGTGACCAGCGGGCCGACGCCGACCAGCGACGACACCAGCAGGGCGGTGACCAGCGGGCGAGGGCGCAGCGGCAGCATGGCCAGGCGCGTCGGGTCGAGGGTGTCGTCGCCGCCGAAGAGGAACAGCGGCATCACCGCCCAGCCGAGGACGAGGACGACGGCGAGACCGACGGCGACGGACGGCGCGTGGTCGTTGCCGCGCAGCACGATCATCCCGGCGGCCGCGCCGAGTGCGTAGAGCAGCGAGAAGACCGTGCCGAGGACCCAGCCGACGGTGCGGCCGGTGGACTGGCGCAGGCCGTTGCGGATGATGGCCAGCTTCAGCCGGACGAAGGTGCCGGTCACTTCGCTCCGCTCGGTCGGCCGCCGTTGCCTCCGCCGTTGACGCCCCCGCTGCCGAGCCAGTCCAGGTCCTGGCCGCTGCCGCGTCCGGTCGCGCCGACCAGGGTCAGGAAGGCGTCCTGCAGGCTCGGCGCGGCACCGCGTACCTCCGCGAGCGGGCCCTGCGCGACGATCCGGCCGGCCGCCATCACCGCGACCCAGTCGCAGAGGCTCTCCACCAACTCCATGACGTGCGAGGAGAAGACGACGGTCGCCCCGGACTGCGTATAGCGTTCGAGTACACCCCGGATGACCTGCGCCGAGACCGGGTCGACACCTTCGAACGGCTCGTCCAGGAACAGCACTTCGGGGTTGTGGAGCAGCGCCGCCGCGAGGCCGATCTTCTTGCGCATGCCGGTCGAGTAGTCGACCACCAGCTTGTGCCGGTCCGCCGTCAGGTCGAGTACGTCGAGCAGCTGGGCGGCGCGGCGGTCGGTCTCCGCGCCGGGGATGCCGCGCAGCCTGCCGGTGTACGCGAGCAGCTCGCGGCCGCTGAGCCGTTCGAACAGCCGCAGCCCTTCGGGCAGTACGCCGATCCGCGCCTTCACCGCCACCGGATCCCGCCACACGTCCGTGCCCCGGACCTCGACGGTGCCGTCGTCCGGGCGGAGCAGCCCGGTGACCATCGACAGGGTCGTGGTCTTCCCGGCACCGTTGGGACCGACCAGGCCGACGAAGCGCCCGGCGGGCAGCGTCAGGTCGATCCCGGCCACCGCTACCTGCTGCCCGAACCGCTTCCACAGCCCGTGCACCCGGACCGCAGGGTCCGCCTCCGCCACCACATCGTCAGACACGCGCCCAGCGTACGACTGCCGTATGACCAAGCCGACTGCCGGTGGTCGTTACCGGCCGCGCGCTCCCGCCGCCTCGCGCCCGCACGCGTACGCCAGCGGGCTGAGCAGCTCCTCCACGTCCGGCAGCCAGCGGTTGAGGGCGGTCGGCCGGCGCGCCCACTGAACCGAGGCCCCGCCCGCCAGCCGGGTCGGCGGGGCCGGTACGTAGCCGCCCTCGCCGTGCACCGTGAGGTCGAGGGACGCGGGCGGCCAGCCGAGGCGGCGCAGGAGGTCGGGGACCTTGACCGACGCGCCGGGGAGGACGAGGAAGATCAGCCGGCGGGCGGGGGTGCCCAGGACGGGGCCGAGTGGCAGGTCCATCCGTTCCATCCGCGCCAGCGCCAGGCAGCCCGCGACCTCGGGCACATCGATCGCGTCGAAGGTCCGCCCGGTGGGCAGCAGGATCGAGGCGCGCGGTTCCCTGGTCCACATCCGGCGCACGGCCATCACGCTGCCGCCCGCTTGCCTGGCCCAGTCCGGGCGGTTGGGGTGTGCGCCGGGCGCCCCGCAGCGCGGCTCGCCGCAGGAGCAGAGCGCGCCGGTGCCGGGGCCGTCTTCGAGCCAGGCGCCGGGGAGCACGTCCCAGTGCCGCTCCTCGGCGTATCGGACCGCCGCGTCGAGCAGTTGGCCGCCGGTCGTGATGGTGTCGTCCACGACCTTCACAACTCCGGCGTACAGCATGGGTTACGGGCAGCTACGCGCCGATGCGCGGCGAACTTCCGGTCTCATGGCGGGCGCACGGATGCACGAACGGGGGCGCGCGTGAGGCTTGGCCCCGTGATCCGGGTAATCACCCTTGGGTGCGTAGACGTACATCCAGCCGCAAATAAACGCGATTATGGCGAATTGGGATGCCGCGCACCGGGCATGGATCTTGAAGATGCCAGCCGCGGCAGTGATGAGGGGGATCCCATGGCCGCACGTCCACTCGTGGCCCGGCAGCCGAACGAACGGCTGCAGGCGCTGATCCAGGAGGCAGGCTGCTCCAACGCCGGACTGGCCCGCCGGGTCAACATGTGCGGCGCGGAGCACGGCCTCGACCTCCGCTACGACAAGACCTCCGTAGCCCGCTGGCTGCGCGGCCAGCAGCCGCGCGGGCGCGCCCCGGCCGTCATCGCCGAGGCGATCGGTCGCAAGCTGGGCCGTACGGTGACCATCGACGAGATCGGCATGGCCAACGGCAAGAACCTTGCCACCGGCGTCGGCCTGCACTTCGCGCCGACCGTGCTCGGCGCGATCGAGCAGGTCTGCGAGCTCTGGCGCAGCGACGTTGGCCGCCGTGACTTCCTCACCGGCTCGACCGTCGCCTCCTCCGCCCTCGTCGAGCCCAGCCGGGACTGGCTGATCACCCGTACCGACGCGGCTGTCGCCCGCACCGGCGGGCCGCGGGTCGGCATGTCGGACGTCGCCGCCGTGCAGGCCACCACCCAGGCCCTGACCGACCTCGACCACCGTTTCGGCAGCGGCCATGTGCGGCCCGTCGTCGTGCACTACCTCAACAGTGTCGTCTCCGGGCTGCTCGCCGGCTCCTACCGTGAGTCGACGGGCCGTCAACTCTTCGGCGCCGTCGCGCGCCTGACCGAACTCGCCGGTTACATGGCCGTCGACACCGGCCAACCCGGCCTGGCCCAGCGCTACTACATCCAGGCCCTCCGCCTCGCCCAGGCCGCCGGCGACCGCGCCTACGGCGGATACGTGCTCGCCGCCGGGATGAGTCACCTCGCCGCCCAGCTCGGCAATCCGCGGGAGATCGCCCAACTCGCCCGTGCCGCCCAGGAAGGCACCCGAGGGCAGGTAACTCCCACCGCCCAGGCCATGTTCTACGCCGCCGAGGCCCGCGGCCATGCGCTGCTCGGCGATGCCCGTGCCTGTACCGCCGTCGCCGGCCAGGCAGTCGAGGCCCTGGAACGCGCCACCCCCGACGACGACCCCGACTGGATCGCCCACTTCAACCAGGCCTACCTCGCCGACGAACTCGCCCACTGCCACCGCGATCTCGCCCAGTCCGCCCTCGCCGTCCGCCGCGCCGAGGAAGCCCTAGCCGGTCACGGCCCCACGAAGGCGCGGCGCCGCGCCATCGGCCTCCTGGTCCTCGCCCAGGCCCAGGTTCAGCAACGCGAGATCGAGCAGGCCTGCCACTCCGGCACCCAGGCCGTCGAACTCCTCTCCGGCCTCCGCTCCACCCGCGGCGCCGAATATCTCGACGACTTCCGCCAGCGCCTCGAGCCCTACGCCCGGGAGCCCGTCGTCCGCGAATTCGGCTCCCGGCTGGAGGAACTGGACGCAGCGGCCTAGTCATCCGGAATCGTTACGGGACCGACACCGGGGCGTCGCGGCGCCCCGGCCAGCCCAATTGGGCGGATATGCAGAGCGATCGGGACGCACGCCGTCCCACCCTCACCATGCGGCGTGGTCGGGCGCGAACGGCACCGGGTAGCGTGAGCTGACGATTCCGTACGTGGGGTTGAGGCAGGAGTTCCGGTGATGCACAACGGGCGCGACGAGGAGACGCCGGAGGTGCGTGAGGGTGTGGTGCTGCCCGCGCAGAGCGAGCCGTGGGACGTGGCGCCGGTAGGCGGCCAGCCCTGGGGCCAGCCGCCGCAGCAGCTGCCGCAGGGTTCGTACTCGCCCTTCGACGGCGGCTACGTACAGCAGCCGCAGCCCCTGTACCCCCCGCAGCCGCAGTCCCCGCCGCCGCTGCCGGACAGCGACGCCACGCAGCTCTTCCCGCCCTATCCGCAGGCCCCGGCGCCGGCGCACGTGGCGGCGGACGCGACGCAGATGCTGCCTCCGTACCCGCAGGGCATGCCGCAGACCATGCCTCCCGTGGCGGACGCCACGCAGATCCTGCGGCCGGTGCCGGCGGAGCTGCCTCCGGAGGCGGCGCCGTTCGCGATACGGCCGGGTGCGCCCGGCGACGCGGAGCCGACCCAGCACCTGCCGCGCTTCGACGACTACGGCTACGGGGGGCCTCAGGCCCAGCCCCAGCAGGCCCAGCCTCAGCCCCAGGACGCCTTCGCGCACCTCTACCGGCAGGACGGTGCCCCGCCGGCGCCCCCCGCTCCCCAGGCGGCGCCCTACCAGGAGCCGTACCAGCAGCAGTCCTACGAGCAGCAGTCCTACGAGCCCCCGTATGCCCCGCCGCCGGCCGGCCGCAAGAAGCTGTCCCCGGCCGCGGTGATCGGCATCGTGGTGGCCGGCTGCGCTGTCGCGGGCCTCCTGGCCGGCGCCCTGCTCAGCGGCGGCGGGGGCGGCGCGCAGGCGACGCCGACAGGCTCACCGTCGGCGGCGGCGAGCACGTCCACGGCGGCGGACTCGGGCAGCGGCGCGAGCGCCGCGGAGGAGCAGGCGAAGAAGCTGGACGCGCTGCTCAAGACGAGCGGCAGCAGCCGGGCGTCCGTGATCAGCGCCGTGGCGAGCATTCAGTCCTGCCAGAACGCCGGCACGGCCGCCTCCGACCTGCGGTCGGCCGCTACCCAGCGTAAGAGCCTGGTCACCCAGCTCGGCACCCTTTCGGTCGACCAGCTCCCGAACCACCAGGCGCTCACCGACGCCCTCACCAAGGCGTGGAACGCCTCCGCCGAGGCCGACACCCACTACGCGGCCTGGGGCGACCAGGTCGCGAACGACGGCAAGAAGTACTGCAAGCACGGCTCGGCCCGCAACACCGGCCAGACCTCCGCCGGCACCAAGGCCAGCGGCACCGCCTCGCAGAACAAGAAGACCGCCGTCCGGCTCTGGAACACCATCGCCAAGAAGTACGGCCTGACCCAGCGCTCGTACACCCAGCTCTGAGCCCAGGGCCCTGGCCCCTGGCCCGGGGGCCAGGGCGGTGATTGGCGCCGGGGAGCCCCCCGCGCCCCCCGGGACCACACCACAGCCGCTGAGTAGCGCGGCACTGGCCATGGCGATGCCGAGCAGTACGGCCTTGCGCTTACGGCGGTCGCGCCCCTCGCGCCTGTCGCCCCTGGCAAGTGAAGATTCCGCGCCGGACTCAACGCTTGGGTGAGTGGAGGGGAACAGAGGGTCACCTTCCGGTGAACAGGCTGTGCCTGCGGGGCCGGATCCACAGGCACGTACGATCGTGCATCGTGCAGAGTCCGCAAAAGTCTTCCCGTCGAGGCGCCCGCTCATCCACGATGGGTGGCATGCCCCTCAATGACATGCCCTGGTGGCGCTGGCGCAGCAATGTGCGCTCGGCGCTGCACATGATCAGCGACCTGGTTTTCCAGCAGGAGTGCTGGCTGGCCGGCCTGCCGGGCTACGGGGACGTCACGGACGCGGTCTACCGGCTCGTCGAGGACACCTGGCTCGACAACTGGTCCGCCGAGAAATACGTCGGGACGATCTTCCGTGACTCGCAGGAGGCCGCGCTGGTCGATCTCGCGGTGCTGCGTGTGCTGAAGATCCTGCACCAGGTCGGCGCCGACGCCCCGGTCGCCACATACCTGGAGCATCACGCGTGGCCGGAGGCCGTGCGGGCCGCGCGCGAGGCCCACGTACGCCTCGCGACGGCCGACGGGGAGGACCCGGACACGCCGCCGCGTTCGCTGGACGTGCTGAAGATCTATACACGTTCCGCCTGACGGACGGCTTGGTCCGGGGCACACGCGGTATGCGACGCTAGCTTCGTGAACGAGTCGCAGCCCAAGCCCGAGCAGTACGTCCTGACCTTGTCCTGCCCCGACAAGAAGGGCATCGTGCACGCCGTGTCGAGCTACCTCTTCATGACCGGCTGCAATATCGAGGACAGCCAGCAATTCGGGGACCACGACACGGGTCTGTTCTTTATGCGGGTGCACTTCTCGGCCGATGCTCCGGTGACCGCGGACAAGCTGCGGGCCAGCTTCGCGGCGATCGGTGACTCGTATCACATGGACTGGCAGATCCACCTCGCCGAGGAGCGGATGCGGGTCGTCCTCATGGTCAGCAAGTTCGGGCACTGCCTGAATGATCTGCTGTTCCGCACCAGGATCGGCGCGCTGCCGATCGAGATCGCCGCGGTGGTCTCCAACCACACGGACTTCGAGGAGCTGGTCGGCTCCTACGGTGTTCCCTTCCGCCACATCCCCGTGACGAAGGAGAACAAGGCGGAGGCGGAGGCGGAGCTGCTCGCGCTGGTGGAGGCGGAGCGCGTCGAAATGGTCGTGCTCGCCCGCTACATGCAGGTGCTCTCGGACCACCTCTGCAAGGAGCTGTCGGGCAAGATCATCAACATCCACCACTCCTTCCTGCCGAGCTTCAAGGGCGCCAAGCCCTACCACCAGGCGCACGCTCGCGGTGTGAAGCTGATCGGCGCCACCGCGCACTACGTCACCGCCGACCTCGACGAGGGCCCGATCATCGAGCAGGAGGTCGAGCGCGTCGGGCACGAGGTCACGCCCGAGCAGCTGGTCGCCGTCGGCCGCGACGTCGAGTGCCAGGCGCTGGCGCGGGCCGTGAAGTGGCACAGCGAGCACCGCGTGCTGCTCAACGGCCGCCGTACGGTCGTCTTCGCTTAGGGCCTGCTGCTCAGAGCCGCGACAGGTTCGCCGCGGCGAACAGCACGTCCCGGATCGCGGCCCGATCGCCCTGCTGGCCTGCGGCGATCCGCTCGGGTGCGAGATGGCCGGCGGTGAGCTGGCAGAAGTCCAACTGGTCGACGGCGATTTCCGCGACGATGTTCTCCTCGGAGGCCATTGCGCCCGGGGAGTCGAGTGAGATGTTCCAGTGGCCGCCGCCGGGGCCCTCGACATGGAGATGCAGTGCCCGGCCCGGGGAGCCCGCGGCGACCAGGCGGGTGGCTGAGGCGGCGAGTCCCGCCCGGCGCCGTTCGGCTATCGCCGTGGGCAGCATGCGGGCGGCGAGATCGATCATCCGGTTGAGGTGGCGCGGGGCCGGCGGTCCGTACTCCGGGTAGTCGAGGGCGTTGGCGATGTCCTCGGCATGGATCCAGCACTCGAAGGCCCGGTCGATGAGCGCGTCGCGCATCGGCACGTCGAACTCGGTGAAGCCGACGGGCAGTCCGCCGGTCGAGGAGCCCGCGAAGGACAGCGTCCGCACGATGTTGCGGGTCTGGTTGCGCCACTTGTTCCGTACGAAGTCCTTCGGGTGTTCCCTGCACCGGTCGACCGCCGCGTTCGTACGGTCCAGCATCGTGCGGGGCGCGCCGGATCCGAGCGGGTCGTCCAGGCCGAGGGAGGTGGCGACGATGCCGTCCACCGAGCCGAGGTGGGCCAGCACTCCGCACAGTGTGAGGGTGCGTTCGCCGCGGGCCCAGGTGAGCTTGATCGGCACTTCCCACTCGGGGATGCCGAGGTCGCCGAGGAGTGCGTCGAGCCGGGCGGTTTCGGCGTCGTAGGGCGCGGCCCACTCGGGGACGGGGATCCGCGCCGGGCGGCGGCCGAGGCAGTTCTCCAGGACCCGGGCCCGTAGCAGCGGATCGAGCTCGAGGGACTCCTCCTGGTGCAGCAGGCCGACGGCGTCGCGCAGCCGCAGAGCCTCGCCCGCGCAGGAGGCGCAGTCGCCGAGGTGCATCTCGACGGCGGCGGCCTCGTCGCGGGAGCAGGCGGTCAGTGCCCAGGCGCCGAGGAGGGAGCGCAGGGTGTTGTGGTTGTAGGCGGTCAGCTCGGCCGGCTCCGGCATTGGGGCGGCGGGGGGCGCGGGCGGCAGCGGGCCGGCCGGCGCGGCCGGCTCGGGTGGCAGCTCCGGCAG
>NZ_RJVR01000198.1 GCF_003999195.1 Streptomyces soli | reverse complement strand
GAACGACACCACCTCACCCGGCAGCTCGATTGCCATCCTGACCCCCGTCGGTCATGTCTCCGACAGCTCATCAGAGACGTTGCTCAAGGAGGGGCAATAGACAGGTAAACGCACAATCAAGGTCGACGACCTCGACCCGTACACAAGAACCTCGACACGGTCTACCGTCCACTGGTGCCCGACGCCGGGCCCTGATCCGCAGACTTCTGTCCGTCCGGACGAAGCGGTAGCGCGCATGCGGCGAGAGTTTCCTCGGCTCCCGTTTGCGGGCGGCTTTCGCCGGGCTTTCCCGCTGATCTGACCTGGCGGCGTGAGAAGAGCGCGAGTGAGCAGTTCTTCGACTTCTCCGATCCCCGCGGGCCAGTGCCGACTGCCGCAGCCCTTCGCTTTTCGGCGTTCGTCGAGGACAGCCGGTTCACCTTCGACGCGGTCGAGAGGATGAAGGACGCGGTCATGGGCCTGCTTCCCCAGGAGAGTGGAGGGGGCGTGTTCTGCGCCTCGCGTTCTCCCGGCACCGCGTTCTTCGGATCTGTGGGTTTCGTGTCGAACACAAGGGTGGCGTGGGGCGTGAAGGCCCCGATCCGATCCGATCCGGTCAGGGCAGGGTCAGGATGCGGGGGCCTTCTTCGGTGATGGCGACGGTGTGCTCGATGTGGGCTGCTCGGCTGCCGTCGATGGTGTGGAGGGTCCAGCCGTCGGTGCCGGTGCGGTAGTCGTCGCGGCCGCCGGCCATGAGCATGGGTTCGATGGCGAGGGTCAGGCCGTGGCGGAGGGGGAAGCCGCGGCGGGGGCGTCCTCGGTTGGGGACGTGGGGGTCTTCGTGCATGCGGCGGCCGATGCCGTGGCCGCCGAAGTCGGCGGGCATGCCACAGCGTGCGGATCGGGCGACGGTGCCGATGGCGTGGGAGATGTCGCCGATGCGGTTGCGGGGGGTGGCTGCGGCGATGCCGGCGTCGAGAGCGCGCTGGGTGGCGGTGATCAGGTCCAGGTCGGCTGGGCGGGGGTTGCCGACGGTGAAGGTGATGGCGGCGTCGCCGGTCCAGCCGTCGAGTTCTGCGCCGCAGTCGATGCTGACCAGGTCGCCGTCACGCAGGTGGTAGCCGGTGGGGATGCCGTGGACGATGGCGTCGTTGACCGAGGTGCAGATCACGGCCGGGAAGGGCGTGGGGGCGAAGGAGGGCCGGTAGCCGAGGAAGGGCGAGCGGGCCCGGGCCTTGGTCAAGACGGTGCGGGCCGCTTCGTCCAGTTCCTGTAGGGACACCCCGACGCCTGCCGCTTCCCGGACGGCGGCGAGGGCCTGGGCCACGACACGCCCGGCTTCCCGCATCGCGTCCAGCGCCGCGTCGGTCTTGATCTCTACCATGTCCTGCGACTCCCTGTCTCACGCACCGGCATCCAATTCTTATACCGGTATTAGTATCACGGACATGGTGAGAACTCCTTTGACTCCGTGGGAACGGCAGCGCGGAGAGCGGTTCGGTGCGCTGCTGCGTCAGGCACGCGGCGATCGCAGCATGGTGGAGATCGCTGCGGCGGCGGGGGTGTCGGCGGAGACGCTGCGCAAGATCGAGACCGGTCGGGCGCCGACACCGGCGTTCTTCACCGTGTCGGCCCTGGCCGCAGCGCTGGAGGTGTCCCTGGATGAATTGGCTGCTGCCTGCGTGCAGGACAGCGACTTCGGTGACCAGGCACTCTCGGCGTGAACCTCGACGGCGGGTTCGGTCTCCTCCGGCATGGACCGGGAGTCATGGTGGAAAGGTCGGGGAGGTCTCGGGCTCCGATTTCAGTCACAGCAGCCCAGGAGCCATGCCAGCCGCATCCGTTGTTCGCGGCGGATACTACGGCGACCCCAGGCACTGGGGCGGCTCCGGCAATCACGCCGGCTCCGGTGGCCATCCGTCAGGACGATCGGTAGCGGCCGCAACGACGCCCTGAGTGGTCCAGGTCACAGAAAATGGGTCTCGTCATTCGAGACAACCAGTCGGTAGAACCAAATCGTTTCCCATTAACTGGCCTCTGGCCGCACGGTTTTCCGGAGTTAGGGCACGCGAAGGGCACGACGGGACGGAATTGGTCTAGACAACAAGCAAGCCCCATGCCTCTGACCTGGGGCTCAAGCGTGGAGCGGGTGACGGGAATCGAACCCGCGCTCTGAGCTTGGGAATCTCGGGCGCCTCCCGGTGTGTATGCGCAGGTCAGCCGGTATCTGCGCCTGATCGGTTGGTGGGAGGGCCTGCTCCCGCTGTTGCCCCTTGCCGCCCGTGGGATACCGCCCTGACTGGTGCGGAAGTGGTGCGGCCGGGCTGTTGGTGGCCAGCAGGGGCGTTCCGGTTCGATTCGGGTCCGCCGAACTGTGGACTGTGTCAGGGCTCGGGGCACACCCTGGAAAGCAATTCTGGTCAGTACTCCGGACGGAGGCCAGCATGTGCAGTCGACTGCGACGGTGTCGCACGGGGTGTGCGGCGTGTACGCGCTGCGGACGGCGGCCGTCCACGGCGTGGCAGGGCCCGAGGATCGTCGCCCAGCTGGCCGCTGTGTTCGCTGGTCGCGGGGCCGCCCGGTGAGCGTTCGTCCTGCCGTCACTTCCATGCCAGTCCCTTCACTGGTGGTCGTGACCCCCGGTCGGGCGGGTGTCTCAGTGGTCGTGGGGTCCGTCGCGGCGGGCCGGGCCGTGGGCGTCGTCGCAGTGCGATGGGGTGTCGGTGCCGTCGCTGCCGGGGCGGGTGAGGGCGAGGACCGGGTCGAACCGCACGTGGTGGCGACTGGCAGCACCTCGTCCCGCCCACAGGTGAGTACGAGTACGAGTGCCAAGGCCTCCCGGCCCTTCACCGTGCAGCAGTTGGCCGCCGCCGTCGGCTGTAAGGCCGGATCACGTCAAAGGCCGCCGACTACCGACAGGCGCAATGCACGACCGACGAGGCCAACTACGTGTTTCTCGACTTCGACATCACCGCCGGACAGCGCGCCTGGCTGGACTACTCCCAGCCGTACAGCGGGCTCTACCTGGTCGGCAACCGCTGGCTGCTCTCAGCGAAGTCCAAGGCGTACACGAGACCCTCCGTGCCAAACTCGGCGGCACCGTCGAGGAACTCGACGCCTACGGCCATTCCGCATTTCCCGTTGGATCGAGGTGCCCCAGGCCGGGCAGCACGAACCGGACAACCCCGCGCCCGTCCTAGAGCTCAAGCCCGCCGCGGCGGGCGCCACCCCGATCAGCCCGAGCGCGAGTACGGTGCCGAGCACACTGCCCTCCGCGTCCCCACCGTCGTCCTCGCCGGCGTCGGACGAGCCGAGCCCGGTCGCCGACGAGGCCACGCAGAGCAGTGACGCGCGAAGGGGATCGGCGTCGTCGCAGCCATCGTCGGCGCTGCCGTCATCGCCTTGGTCGGCGCCGTGCTGTGGGTCAAGCGCCGTGGCGGTGGCACCGAAGCGTAGGTCGGGCGAGCCGGGGAGTTGGAGTCAGCGCCCCGGCTCGCTCACGACGGTGCGCGCAGCCCGAAGGCTGTCCCTGTCCGCACCGCGTACTGCGCCAGCGCGGCCAGCGCCCGGGCGGTCATCGTCCGCTCACTCCCCGGCTTCGGTCGGGCCGCAGCACGTGCAGCCCGGACTGCACCCGCATCCGTCCTCTGTCGCGGCCGTCTCGGACCCCGCCACGGCACCGACCGGAACGGCGCAGCAACTCTCGCCACGCCACGCCTCCCGGCCTTCCTTGACGGCGACGGCGGCGATGACCAGGGCGGCGATCGGGTCGGCCCAGGCCCATCCGAGGAAGGTGTTGGCCAGTAGTCCTGCCAGCAGGACGGCGGACAGGTACGTACACAGCAGCGTCTGCTTGGAGTCCGCGACCGCGGAGGCGGAGCCGAGTTCGCGCCCGGCCCGGCGCTGGGCGGCGGACAGGAACGGCATCACCGCCAGCGACACGGCGGCCAGCACGATGCCGGGCGTGGAGTGTCCGGCTTCGCCGGTCCCGGTCAGGGCGCGGACGGAGTCGACAGTGACGTAGGCGGCCAGGGCGAAGAAGGAGAGCGCGATGATGCGCAGCGCGGTCTTTTCCCGTGCCTCGCGCACCGCGTGGTCGGCGGCGGAGAACTGCCAGGCGACCGCGGCGGCGGAGGAGACCTCGATGACCGAGTCCAGGCCGAAGCCGACGAGCGCAGTGGAGGATGCGATCGTGCCTGCGGTGATGGCGACGACTGCTTCGATGACGTTGTAGGTGATGGTGGCGGCGACCAGCAGCCGGATCCGCCGGGTCAGCACCTCGCGGCGGTCCGGGGCGGAGCCGAGGGTTGCCGCAGTCACGGGCAGCAGCCCTTCTCGGCGTCCACGCACGTACGGTCGGCCTCGACGGCCAGCACCGCGTTGTGCAGGTGGTCCAGGGCGTGGCCGAGCCGGGCGTCGGCCAGCTCGTACCGCACCCGCCGGCCTACGGGGACGGCGACGACCAGGCCGCAGTCGCGCAGGCAGGCAAGGTGGTTCGACAGCCGGGTCCGGGAGATGCCGAGGGCGTCGGCCAGGTCGGCCGGATGGGCGGGGGCCTCGTTCAGGGCGATCAGCAGGCGGCAGCGGATCGGGTCGGCCAGCGCGCGGCCGAACCGCGTGAGCGCATCGATGTCCGTGGCGATGGTAGTCAGCACACCAAGAACCGTACAGGAAATTCTGAATTCAAGAAAGCGTGTACCTTCTGCCCCAAGACCGCTCAGGCGGGCACCACCTGGGCGGTCGGGGCGACAAGCCGGATCGGCGGGGCCGGCCGGGTCCTGATCAGTTCCGCCACACTCCCAGGCAGGCACGTGTCCCGCTGCTGCTGCGGCTCTTCCCCCGGCCGCCATCTCACGCCGGGCGGTTCACTGGCCCGGCGCGCCCGGAACCTTGCGCCCGCGACATGGCCGGCACGCAGGCCAGAATAGCGACGTGGCATCGCTGACGCCGAGTTGGTGGCCCCACGCCGACAGCGTTATGGCCGCAGCCGCATGGCGAGGCCGGATGCGAAAGCATCTGTGCGGTGACAAGGTTCCGGCGACCCAAGCCGACCGCGACGCGAAGGCGAACACCAGCCTCGGCGACCACGCCAGCACGCCCCCGCCCCTCATGGGTTGCGTGCTGGCCCTAGCTAGAGGACGTCCTCATCGTGCGGGCCCTCGTCGAAGCCGTCGCTCTCGCAAAACATCTCGACCTGGGCTTCCACCACGTGCTGCTTAGGCTCCCGCAACAGGGAAACGACGACATCGGCAGCCCGGACGATTTCGTCGGTCCAGGGCTTGGCGAACTCGCGGGAGATGTCGATGCTGCGCTCGCTCATCGCGACGATGGCCGCCGGGTTGATCTCGTGTCCGGGCTCGGTGGGACGTTCTGACCAGGCCGGAGGCCAGCCTCATGTCCCGGTCTCAGCGGGCTGGGTAAGCTGCTCGATCCCGCCAATTGGGCAGCGGGAGTCGGTCATGGAGTTCCGCTGGGTCGGAGTGGTCGACGATCAGTACCAGTGCCGCCAGATCGGCGAGCGCGTGGGCGAGCTTGGGGTCGGCCAGCTGGTAGCTCACTCGCCGGCCTGCGGGTATGGCGGTCACCAGACCGCAACCTCGCAGACAGGACAGGTGGTTGGATACGTTGCCGCGCGTCATGCCGAGACGGTCCGCCAGGTCCGCGGGGTAAGCGGGTGCTTCCAGCAGGGCGAGGAGGAGCTGGCGACGGCTCTCGTCGGCCAGCGCGGTGCCCACCCGGGCGAGTGCGGCAGCATCGACGGCTATGACGGGGCTTTCCGGTTCGTAGGTTGTCATTACATCCCCCAGGTGGTCATGCCAGTGCGCGGTGGACAGGGCCGTGGGGATCGGCGCAGTGCGCCTCGGCGGAGGCTTGCTCGGGGGCATCGAGGACGTGATCCGTCTGCAGGGTGGCGTGCTGGATGCCGTACTCGGCCGACAGGTGATGCTGGAGCAGGGTGCGGGTGTTGTGGCAGTCAAGGTCCTTGTGGACCAGGACGTGCGCCGACAGCGCCGGATAGCCGGAGGTGATGGTCCAGATGTGGAGGTCGTGGACCTCTGCGACCCCGGGCCAGGCGGCGAGTTCCCGGCCGATGCGTTCGGGATCGAGGGACGCCGGTGCTGCCTCGAGCAAGATCTTGCAGGATGCCCGGACGAGGCCGTACCCGGCCTTCAGCATCAGGACCACCACGACGAGCGACGCCAGGGCATCGGCTCGCATGAAGCCGGTGAGCAGCACGACCAGGCCGGCCACCGCGGTGCCGATGAACGCCCAGAGGTCGTTGAGGAGATGCTGGAAGGCACCCTCGACATTGAGACTGGAACGGTTGGCCTTGCCGATCAGCCAGACGGCGACGATGTTGACGGCGATACCGGCCAGTGCGGTTCCCAGCACCAGTCCGCCCTCCACCTCGGGCGGTGTGATCAGGCGGCGTACGGACTCGTAGCCGAGGATCGCGCCGAGCAGCAGCAGCGTGATGCCGTTGACCTGAGCGGAGAGGATCTCGGCCCGCTTGAGCCCGTACGTCAGGTGCCCGCGGGCCGGGCGGGCGGCGAGTCGCATCGCGATCAGGGCGAGGACCAGGGACACCGCATCGGTGAGCATGTGCCCGGCATCGGAGATCAGGGCCATCGATCCGGCGATGACGCCGATGACGACTTCGACGGCCATGAAGCCGGCGATCAGGACGAGCGCCGCCGTGAGGTAGCGGCGGTCCGCTTCGGGGCTCAACGCATGGCTGTGCCCCGAGTGATCATGGTGATTGTCGTCCATGGTGCAGCCTCCGATATTCGAGTCGGGCAAAGGGGAGTCCGGCGTTGTCCGCGTACGGATGACGCCCCGGCCGGCATCGGCTGGGGGTCAGTCGTTGTCGGCGTTGCGTACGGCGCCCTTTCCGGCGCACGCCTGCTCGGCCTCGTGGTCGCACTCGTCCTTGTGGTCGTGGTCCTCACCGGTGTGCAGGTGCGCATCGCCGGCGTGGTGGTGGTGACCGGTCTGGCGGGACTCCTGGTCCTGGAGGCTTGTCGTTTCGCCGCGGCACTCAGCGCTCATGGCCTTCAGCCTTTCTGTGGTCGTGCTCTTCGTTGGCACCGCACCCGATGGGGCACGGCGTCACCTTCCTCAGCGGCCCCGAAGGCATGGCCGTTCCTTACCGCTGCGGCTGGTTGGGGGGTATGGCGCGTGGTGTCAGTGCGCCAGGACCATGAGGGTTCCGAGAGCGGATGCCACGGCGATGGAGGCCGCCATGTGCCGGCGGCCCAGCTCACCGGACTTGCGTTTGCTCGCCGCGAGTTTCATCCCGACGACCGCGGTGCGCAGCAGGACGCCGCCGACCAGGGCGAGCAGTACCGGGACGAGGATCACCGGCAGGGGTCGGAAAGTGGCGATGATGACGCCGACCGCGGGGCTGACCGCGGAGGTCACCAGCCACGGAAACAGCCGCTGCTTGGCCTCGCCGAGCATGGCGGCCAGGGTCACGCCCTCGCTGGCGGAGTGGATGGCCAGGGCCAGGATGATGGGCAAGGAGACGATCAGCGCCAGCGTCGCGCCTTCGATGACCCGGTGCGTGGTCAGTGCGGCGGCCGTGCCCATGCCGCCGAAGGCGACCGCCTGCACCGCCTCCTTGACGCGGCGGTGGCGTCCTGGGGCGTGCCGACCAGGCCGAGGGGACTCGTCCTCGTGCCCGTGTGCGCAGCCCTTGCGTGTGAAGTAGGTGACCACCAGGAAGCCGAACGCGCCGGAGGCTCCGGCCACCCACAGCGGCAGCCCTGTTGTTACCGACTCCCTCCAGACATCCGGGATGATGTCCGTCATCGCGGTGGCCAGCATGATCGCGGATGCGAGGGACAGCCACAGCCCGCTCTTCTCCGCATTCCGGCGGGCAAGCCATGCCCCGGCCAGCGTCGCGGCGCTGATCAGCGCAACCGCAATCCAGGCGCCAGGTCCGGGAGAATTCCCTTCCAGGGACTCTCCGGCCAGAGTGAAGGAATACCCCCCTGCAGGAAATCCGATATCCAGTACCGTGGCCACCATTTCTCATTCTCCTGCCGTGGACTGACTGGGAATAATCACCGACTGCGCGACGGAATGAATGAGTGAACCATCCAGTCGTCTTTTGCGATGTTTTTGGGGCGTGGAATACGGTGGGGCCGCGGAGGGTCAGGCCCAGTTCTCGCTGACTACCCGGTGCCCGTCGACGGGCGCACTGCGCCAGACACCGGGATGAGACATCTGCGGCGGCACCGTCGCCTCTCCAAGGCCCGGTTCCGCGTCGGGGCTTTGGCGGCCGGCGTCGAGGCGGCTCAGCTCCGCTTCGATGGCCTGGTGCTGTTCGTACAGGCGCGCCCGCAGCCGACCGAAGAACTCTGCCGCGAACTCGTGCAGGCCGCCGACCTCACGCTGGATCCCGGCCGTGTGGTCCCTGACCTGGCGTTCGATCGAGGAGGCGCGGGCCTCGGCCTCCTTCACGATCTGCTCGGCCCTCTCAGACGCCTCGGCGACCGCTTCGTCGGCCACCTTCTGCGCAATGGCCATAAGGCGTTCCGCGCTGCCGTTGCGGGATGGCAGCGTCTGCTGGGCAGCGCGCACAGCCGCTTCCCGTTGCTCGCGCAGCCCCGCGTTCTCCCGCACGAGCGCCGACATGACGGACTCCACCCGCCCCATGAAGCTGTCGACCTCGCCCAGGTCGTAGCCCTCGCGCAGGCGCACCGTGGTGAACACCTGCCCCCGCACGTCCTCCGGCGTCAGCCACGGCTGCTCGCAGCCGGCTTTTCGGGGCACGTGCACGACACGGGCCTCGCCTCCGTCTTCTGCGTGCGTATCTCTGGAATCCTGGTGACCCATTGATCCCCGCCCCCTTCTGTATGGCGAACGATGCGTTCGTGGAGTTTGTCCCCTCGAGCATTCCCGCACCCATTGGACGGAAAACCGGCGATTCATTCGCGGCAAAATTGATACCATAGGACTGTGCGGTGATCGCACAGGCGGTGCGCCAGCGAAATACTCCCGGGCATCTATTGATTGACTCTCCTCGACGGTTTCCATGGCCACTGAATTGCGGCTGAAATTGAATGCCTGAAAAAATTCCGGCACTGGAGAGGGAGAATCATGAAGAGTCACGCTTCAAGAAGGCCCTGGCCGCCGCGGTCGTCTCGCTGGCGGTCCTGTCCGGTACGGCGGCCACCGCCGCCGCCCCTGCTCACAACGACTACCGGCCCTGCTCGGAGATGAGACAGCCGGTGCCAGCGTTGCCGCCGGTGACTGTGTACGTCCGGTCGGCCGGATCCGGAAGGGCTTCAGGATTCCAGGGCACAACGCTTCGGCCGGCGTCACCGGTGCGCCAGCCGCTGTAGGGATGTAGGGGAGGGCGCCTGCTCGACCGCTTCACTCCAACGGACGCCTTGAAAACGTGGCGCGGAATCGCCGGCCGGTACGGTGGGACCGCCACCCTCCACCACGCTGGACTCCTCCATCACCTTCGTCGAAGGAGACCGCTCATGAGGATTCTTCGCAAAGCGTCTGCCCTCGCCGTCACAGCAATGCTCGCGGTGCCGACCACAGCGGCATTCGCGTATGACGGCTCCCGCACGGTGAAGGCGGAGGGGCGGTTCGTGCCGCCTTCGCCGTTCCATCCGTCGAAACCGCTGACGTACGACTCGAAGAAGGTGCCCGTGGGCGCTCGCATCTCCGTTGTCGAGCATGTGGGCGGGCGCGTCGGCGGCGCGACCACCAGCGTTCGGCTCCAGGTGAGCGGGCTGCTCCCGAACCGTATGTATGGCGCGCATGTGCACACCAAGCAGTGTGGCCGCACCCCGGATGCCTCGGGGCCGCAC
This sequence comes from Streptomyces soli, assembly GCF_003999195.1. GTDB lineage: Bacteria > Actinomycetota > Actinomycetes > Streptomycetales > Streptomycetaceae > Actinacidiphila > Actinacidiphila soli. Next base: position 18,566 of record NZ_RJVR01000198.1, on the reverse strand, counting down.
TACCAGAACGTCAAGGACCCGCACCAGCCTTCCACCGACCCCGCCTACGCGAACTCCGAGAACGAGGTGTGGCTGGACTTCACGACCGACGTCCGGGGCCATGCCACCGCCGAATCCCGGCACGACTGGCGCTTCCGGCCGGGCGCGGCGCGGTCCGTGGTCATCCACGAGCACGGGACGGCGACGAAGCACGGCAAGGCAGGAATGGCTGGGGCGCGGCTCGCCTGTCTCACCGTGCCTTTCGCCGGCACGACGGACGAGGCGGGCACCGGCAAATAAGACCGGCCAGCAGCTGGTGATAGGCCGTGGCCAGTTGATGGGCGGGGAAGGCGGTGGTCCAGCAGGCTGGTGACCAGACCCTCGTCGCCGGGGCGAACCGCGAAGTCCGATGCCCCAATTCGTACCTGGGACAGTCTCCTCCTCGTCAGCCGCTCCCGCCGCCGTGCTCAATCTGGACCATGACGCTGTGCAGGCGCTCATTGAGCGCTGGCGGGCCGACCCGAGCAGCACGTACCGCTCTTGGTTCCTGCGGGAGGAGCGGGTCAAGAACTTCCGGTCCATCCGGCGCGGGATCGAGCAGGTCGTGCGCGAGATCGAGGAAGGGACCTTCGGAGCCGATTACAAGGGCTCGTTGCTGCAGACCGTCGTCGGCTCCATCGCCGAGCAGCGCCAGATGTTCAGGGGCGCCGATCCCGCCTTCTTGTGGGCGGCCTGCCCGGTTGTGGTCGTGTTGCGTTCCGGATCCCAAGGAGATGCGGCGGCGGCCGGCGCGAGGGCGACGCCGGTCAGTGCCCGGCCGCGGTCGGTGAGCCCGTACATCACCAGCCGCCCGTCCCGGCGAGAGGCGGCCAGTCCGGCGGTGGGCAACTGCCGCAGGTGGTGGGAGACCAGCTTCTACGCCTGCCCGACGACCCAGGCCAGGTCGCACACGCACGGCGAAACGTGGCGGCCGCTGGGTTACCAAGGATCCCGGACGGTGAGCCGGGCGGGATGGGCGATGTCACCGGCCAGGACAAGTCCTGCGAGGGGACTGCTCACGGGCTCCACCTCCGAAGGTGCTTCCTGCCGGCCTCTCGGTGATTCCCTCTACGGCGGTCAGTCATGCCGCATGAGCAAGGAAAATATGACCAGCATTGCGCATATGCCATCCATCCAGGCAATTCCAGGGCGCAGATGCTTCACCCTGGCATGGATTTACTCGGAGGAAGGCACAAGCGATGTGCCTTCCTCGAACCGTTGGGCTTATGCAATGTGACAACAGACTCGGTACTTGCAGATGCGACACTATGATCGTCACACGGGCACGTACCGGACAGGTCGTGGAAGAACCGCGAATCCGCGCATCTGGCGCGGCAGATAGGGAGAGACCCTGTGATGATCCGTTCCGCGCGCCGCCGGACCCTGCAGCTGGCCGTCGGGGGCACTGCGGTGCTGCTGACGCTCAGCGCCTGCTCCTCCTCGTCCTCCTCCGACACCCCGGCCGGCGCCTCGGACTCCCCCTCGGCGTCCCCGTCGACGAAGCTCTCCGGGACGGTGACGGTCTTCGCCGCCGCCTCGCTCCAGGAGAGTTTCACCACCCTGGGCAAGGAGTTCGAGGCCGCGTACCCGGGTACGAAGGTCGAGTTCAACTTCGGCGGCAGCGACGTGCTGGCGGCGAGCATCACCTCCGGCGCCCCGGCCGACGTCTTCGCCGCCGCGAGCCCGAAGACGATGAAGATCGTGACGGACGCCAAGGACGCGACGGGCACCCCGGTCACCTTCGTACGCAACCAGCTGGAGATCGCGGCTCTGCCGGGCAACCCCAAGAAGATCAGCTCGCTCAAGGACCTCACCAAGTCCGGGCTGAAGGTCGCGCTGTGCGCGAAGACGGTGCCTTGCGGCGCCGCCGCGCAGAATGCGCTGACCGCGGCGGGTCTCAAGCTCACGCCGGTCTCGTACGAGCAGGACGTGAAGTCCGCGCTGACGAAGGTGGAGCTGAAGGAGGTCGACGCGTCCATCGTCTACAAGACCGATGTGAAGGCCGCGGCCGGCAAGGTCGCCGGTGTCGAGTTCGCCGAGTCGTCCAAGGTCATCAACGACTACCCGATCGTGGCGCTCAAGAACGCCCCCAACGCCACGGCGGCCCAGGCGTTCATCGGGCTGGTGGAGTCCGCCGAGGGCCAGAAGGTGCTCACCACGGCAGGCTTCCTCAAGCCGTGAAACCCGTGACGGCGGAGGTCGTGGAGAGCCGTCCCCGCTCGCGTGCGCGCGGGCGGGGACGGGGCCGGGGCCGGGCCCCGCTGCCGCTGCTCTTGCCCGCCCTGCTGGGCCTGGCCTTTCTGCTGGTGCCGCTGGTCGCCCTGCTGGTACGCGCCCCGTGGCGCAGCCTGCCGCAGCAGCTGACCAGCACCGAGGTCTGGCAGGCGCTGCGGCTGTCGCTGGTCTGTGCCACGGCGGCGACCGCCGTGTCGCTGGTGCTGGGGGTGCCGCTGGCCTGGCTGCTGGCCCGCACCAGCTTCCCCGGGCGCCGCATGGTCCGCGCGCTGGTCACGCTGCCGCTGGTGCTGCCGCCGGTGGTCGGCGGCGTGGCGCTGCTGCTGGCGCTGGGCCGCAACGGGGTCGTCGGGCGCTGGCTGGACTCGGCGTTCGGGATCACCCTGCCGTTCACCACGGCGGGCGTGGTCGTCGCGGAGGCGTTCGTGGCGATGCCCTTCCTGGTCATCAGTGTCGAGGGCACGCTGCGGGCCGCCGACGCGCGGTACGAGGAGGCCGCCGCGACCCTGGGGGCCTCCCGGTTCACCGCCTTCCGGCGGGTCACGCTGCCGCTGATCGCGCCGGGCGTCGCCGCCGGGGCCGTACTGGCCTGGGCGCGGGCGCTGGGCGAGTTCGGCGCGACCATCACCTTCGCCGGCAACTTCCCGGGCCGTACGCAGACGATGCCGCTGTCGGTCTACCTCGCCCTGCAGAGCGACCCGGCCGCCGCCATCGCGCTGAGCCTGGTGCTGCTGGCCGTCTCCATCGCCGTACTGGCCGGGCTGCGCGACCGCTGGATGGCCGCGCCATGACGGCCACGACGCCGACGACGCCCACGACCGGTCTGGACGCCCACCTCGTCGTCGACCGGGGCGGCTTCAACCTGGACCTGTGCCTTGCCGCCGCCCCCGGCGATGTCGTGGCCCTGCTCGGGCCGAACGGCGCCGGCAAGACCACCGCGCTGCGTGCGCTGGCCGGTCTCACGCCACTGAGCGCCGGCCATCTGTGCCTGGACGGGGCTGAGTTGGACGGCACCCCGCCCGAGGCGCGCCCCGTGGGCGTCGTCTTCCAGGACTACCTGCTCTTCCCGCACCTGACCGCCCTAGACAACGTCGCCTTCGGCCCCCGCTGCCACGGCATGCCGAAGGCCGCCGCCCGCGCCCACGCCGCCGACTGGCTGAACCGCATGGGCCTGGCCGACCACGCGGGCGCCAAGCCCCGGCGGCTGTCCGGCGGTCAGGCCCAACGCGTCGCCCTCGCCCGCGCCCTGGCCACGCACCCCCGGCTGCTGCTCCTGGACGAGCCGCTGGCCGCCCTGGACGCCCGCACCCGCCTTGACGTACGGGCCGAACTCCGCCGCCACCTCGCCGCCTTCGAGGCCGTCGCCGTCCTGGTCACCCACGACCCGCTGGACGCCATGGTGCTCGCCGACCGGCTCGTCGTCGTGGAGGGCGGCCGGGTCGTGCAGGAGGGCACCCCGGCCGACATCGCCCGTCATCCGCGTACGGACTACATCGCCAGCCTCGTGGGCCTCAACCTCTACCAGGGCCGGGCCGACGGCCACGCGGTCCGCCTTGACGCCGGCCCGCACATCACCACCACCGAGGACCTCACCGGCCCGGTCTTCGTGGCCTTCCCGCCCAGCGCCGTCACCCTGCACCGCGACCGCCCCGACTCCAGCGCCCGTAACGCCTGGCAGGGCGAGATCACCGGCCTGGAATCCCACGGCGACCAGATCCGCGTCGACCTCACCGGCGAACTCCCCCTCACCGCCGACCTCACCACCGCCGCCGTCGCCGAACTCGGGCTTCACACCGGCGCCTCCGTCTGGGCCACCGTCAAGGCCGCCCAGACGCACGCCTATCCGGCCTGACCCCGGTGAAGGGCTTCGAGGCGAACCAGTTCGTCGTCCGTGAGCCGGATCGCGCCCGCGGCCACGTTCTCGACGAGGTGGTCCGGATTGCCGGTGCCCGGGATGGCCAGCATGTGCGGCCCGCGGTGCAGCGTCCACGCCAGCCGGATCTGCGCCGCCGACGCGTCGTGCGCGCGGGCAATGGCGAGCACGTCGTCGCTGTCGGTGCCGCTCGCGCCCGCTAGGCGTCCTTCGCCGGCGATCGCGAAGAACGGCACGAAGGCGATGCCCTGTTCACCGCAGGCCCGCAGAATGTCCTCGGAGTCGGGCTGCAGGTCACCGATGCCGTACCGGTTCTGCACGCAGACCACCGGCGCGATGGCCTGTGCCTCGGCGAGGTGTCCGGCCTTGATCCCGGAAACGCCCAGGTGACGGATGAGGCCGGCGTCGCGCAGGTCGGCCAGCGCACCGAAGTGCTCGGCGATCGAACCCCTTCCGTCGGTCCGCAGGTTCACCACGTCGAGGTGGTCGCGGCCGAGCTGGCGCAGGTTCTCCTCGACCTGGCCGCGCAGCTGCTCCGGCGTGGCCCACCACCACTTACCCGACGGATCGCGGCCCGGACCGACCTTGGTGGTGATCACCAGATCGTCCGCGTACGGGGCCAGTGCCCGGTTGATCAGCTCGTTGGCGGAGCGCAGCGACGAGAAGTAGAACGCGGCGGTGTCGATGTGATTGACGCCCAGTTCGAGCGCGCGCCGGAGCACGCTGATCGACCGCTCCCGGTTGCTCGGCGTGCCGAGGTCGAAGGCGGCACTGCCCGTCAGGCGCATCGCGCCGAATCCAACGCGGTTGACGGTCAGGCCGCCGAGTTTCCAGGTGCCCGCGGCAGCCGCGGTGATCGTCTCTGAAGGCATCATCGAAGTCTCGCACAAGCCCTGTTGCCCTCGGCCTGCCCTCAGCCGAAGGTGTGCAGCTCCGTCCTCTCCGCTCCGGTCAGCTCGTAGCGTGCGCCGACGAGCGGCCGGTCGGCGAAGAGCCGGATCAAGGTCGGTACGTCCGTCGTGAGCCGGGCAGCGGGCCGCCCGTCGCGCGCGGTCCCGATGGCCAGCGGCGCGCTCCGGTCGGGGAGAAAGACGTGCAGCAGCGGCGTCTTGCGCCTGCGGCCGGCGACGGCGAGCAGGGCGAGGGCCGCGTCCGCGGACTCCCCCGCATAGGCACCGGGCACCCCGAACGCCTCCCGTACGTCGCCCGCGTGCACCCACTCCCCGAGCGCGACCAGGTCCAGCAGCCCGTCGCTGCGCGCGGCGATGACCGGCCCGGCCTCCGTGAAGCCGCGCTCCAGCTCGTCCAGGACGCGGCCGAGCGGCCAGTTGTCGCGTTCGGCGACATCGGCGGCATTGGAGTCGGGAGAGAAGACACCCCGCTCCAGCCGGCCTTCGACGATACGGATGAGGGCCGCACCGCAGTGCGCGAGCACCTGCCGTACGTTCCAGTCCGGGCAGGCCGTACGGAGGGTGAAGGCATCGTCCGGAGTGTCGCGGAGCAGCGGCATCAGGGCGTCGCGCTCGGTCAGCAGCAGTCGGCCCGGCAGCTCCGGATCACGTATGTCGTCGGTCATAGCACAGCATCCTGTCATTTCCACGGCCCCGGCTGCGGGGATGATCCCGGGCTCGGCTAGGGTGCGTCTGCTCCGGAGCCGGAGCTCGTTTTCCTGTAAGGGGTGGGGATGTCCCGTCATCGGTTGTCGAAGCGGCAGCGGTATGTCGCGTGGTCGGTCGCGGGCGCGACCCTGCTGGTAGGAGGCGCGCTGACGGCCCAGGCCGCCACCACGACGACGGGGAGGCCGGCAGCGGTGACGTACTCCGGGCGCGCCTTCGACGCCTGCACAGCCCCGTCGCTGTCGGCGATGAAGGCCTGGAAGTCCTCGAACTTCTACGGCGCGGCGGCCGTCTACGTCGGCGGCAAGAACCGGGGCTGCTCGCAGCCGAACCTGACGTCGGCGTGGGTGAAGTCGGTCAGCACCGCCGGCTGGAAGCTCATACCGCTGTACGTGGGCGCTCAGCCGCCCTGCCAGACCAGCAGCAGCCCGGAGAAGCTCACCGCGTCCACCGCGGCATCGCTGGGCGCCACGGACGGCGCGGACGCGGTGGCGAAGGCGTCCGCGCTCGGCATGAAGGCCGGCAGCCCCGTCTACCTGGACATGGAGGCGTACGACATCACCAACACCTCATGCGTCAACGCCGTCCTGACCTACGTCCACGCCTGGAACAAGGCCGTCAAGGCGAAGAACTACTACGCCGGGTTCTACGGCTTCAAGAGCACCAGCGCCTCCGCCGTCGCCAACGACCCGGACCGTACGAGCCTGCCGGACGCCATCTGGTACGCGTACTACGACAAGGTCAACACCACGACCACCGACTGGCCGTACAAGTCGACATGGTGGGTCCACCACCAGCGCGGCCACCAGTACCTGGTCAACAGCAAGGAGACCCGCGGCGGCTACACCATCACCGTCGACCGCAGCGCCTGGGACGCTCCGGTCGCGATCACCTCGTAAGCCGGGCCGACCCGACCGAGCTGTTCGAGACGAGGCCTTCCACCCCTGGGTGGAAGGCCTCGTCTGCTGTCCACGACCCGCTACCGGGATTAATCGCAGTGCACCGGGCCCGGCGGTGAAGCGATTCTGAGAATTGCTCTGCCCCGCGGACTGGAGCGGACGGTTCTGCTGCTCGATGTACTGCCGGACGGTCGACGGTGGGGCGCCTCCCTGCCCTCCGTACCGTCGTCGGTCACGGTCATCAAGGACGCGGCCGGGCGGTATTTCGCGTCGTTCATCATCGAGACGGACGGCTCCGAGGTACTGCCGGAGACCACGGACCAGGTGGGCATCGACCTGGGGCTGACCCACTTCGCGGTCCTGTCCGACGGCCGCAAGATCGCGTCCCCGAAGTTCCTCCGCCGCGCGGAGAAGAAGCTCCGCAAGGCGCAGCAGGACCTGAGCCGCAAGGCCAGGGGCAGCAGCAACCGCCTTCGCCCGCGTAGACCGGTTCTTTCCCTCCTCGCAACTGTGCGCCGCCTGCGGATTCAAGGACGGCCCCAAGCCCCTCAACGTCCGGGAATGGACCTGCACCAGCTGCGGTACCACCCACGACCGCGATGTGAACGCCGCGCGCAACATCAAGACCGAAGGACACAAGGTCGCCGCAGGACGTGCGGAGACCCAAAACGCCTGCGGAGGGTAAGTAAGACCCTCCGCGCAAGCGGAGGGCATCACCCGATGAAACAGGAACCCGACTCAAGGCGAGCCGCCAGCGGACGCCAGGGAGGGAATCCCCCCTTCAGGCGGGGGAGGACGTCAAGACTCCGCGGTCGCCACGTCCTTGCGGGACACCGCCAGGTAGGCGACGAAGCCGAGGATGGCGATCGTCCAGTACAGCGTGACGGGGCCCAGGCCGAGGGCGAGGCCGCCGCGCTGGGAGGAGACGCCCATCCAGTCGGCGAAGGAGGCGCCGAGGGGGCGGGTGACGATGTAGGCGAACCAGAAGGCGGGGATGGCGTTGAGGGAGAAACGCCAGTGGGCCAGGGCCGGGACGGCGATGACGACGGCGAACATGACGCCGGAGCCGAAGTAGCCGAGGCCGAGGGTGATGGCGGTGAGGTCGCCGGCGGCAGTGCCGAGGGCGAACGTGGTTAGGACGGCGGCCCAGTAGAAGAGCTCGCGGCGGCGGGTGTGGATGCTGTGGATGGAGAGAGTCTTCTCGCTCGCGTACCAGGCCGCGAAGACCACGGCCAGCGCCACCAGGAAGAACGGGGTGGACACCAGATACGGCACGCCCAGGCCGACGTGCAGGATGTCGGCGGCCATGGTGCCGAAGACGCTGACCATGACGACGGCCGTCCAGTAGATCCACGCCACGTACCGCCGCATGGACAGCTGAAGCACCAGGGCCGCCACCAGCCCCACGCCACCCAGCCCGACCGCGGGGACGGGGCCGAGCAGGTGGGCGAGGAAGTCCGAGGCCGTTTCGCCCATGCCGGTCGTCAGTACTTTGATGATCCAGAAGTAGACGGTGACTTCGGGGACCTTGCTCGCCGCGTGCCGGACGATTCGGTGCGTGCCGTGCTGGTGGAGTTGACCTGTTGCCATGGCACGCACCCTTCCACAGCAAACTCTGTGCGGCCTATGCCCCTTTGCCAGCTGTTGATCTCCATGACCTGCTGTTAACCGCGCGCTTACCTCACGCAGGGCCGGCGCTGTTCGGCCGGTTTCTAGCGTCGGAGACAGCGGCGGTGCCCACACCGCCCACGTCTTGGGAGGTGGCGTCCGATGCGTCGTGCACTCGCTTCCGCCGCGGCCGGGCTTGTCCTGGTCGCCGGAGCCGGAGCCGGAGCCGCGGCCTGCTCGTCGTCCTCGTCATCAACTTCGTCCTCGTCCTCATCACCGTCACCGTCACCGTCGGGGGTGCCGAAGGAGACGAATCCACCGGGGGACATCCCGGATACGCAGGTGTACGTCCCGTGGTCGCCGTCCGGCGGCGGGTACACGGTGAAGGTGCCCGAGGGCTGGTCGCGTACGACACAGGGCTCGGCGACGGTGTTCGCGGACAAGTACAACAGCGTGCGCGTCGAACAGGTCGCGGCCACGTCGGTGCCGACGGTCCAGTCCGTCCGTACGACCGACATCCCGGCGATTCAGGCGAAGAGCAAGGGCTTCAGCCTGGTCAACGTGAGCGTCGTGCAGCGCATGGGCGGGAGCGCGGTGCTGGCCGAGTACCACGCCGATTCGCCGCCCGACCAGGTCACGGGTAAGAGCGTGACCCTGGATGTGCAGCGGTACGTGTTCTACAAGCTCGGGAAGGGCGAGGTCGTGCTGACCCTGTCCGGTGCCTCGAACGCGGACAACGTCGACCCGTGGCGTACCGTCACCGACTCCTTCCGGTGGTCGTGATGGATACCGCAACGGCCCCGGCGCCCCCGGTGACCGCGGCACTGAGCGCGCAGACCCTGTACCGGTTCTTCCGGGCCGGGGACGAGGAGACCTTCGCCCTGCAGGGCGTGAGCATGGAGGTGCAGCGCGGCGAGATCGTGGCCGTGACCGGGCCGTCCGGGTCGGGCAAGACCACGCTGCTGAACTGCCTGGCGGGGCTCGACGAGCCCGACGGCGGGGCGGTCCGGATCGCCGGTGAGCGGCTGAGCCACCGGGCCGAGCGGGAGCGCGGCATGGTGCGGGCCCGGCACATCGGGGTGCTGTTCCAGTCGGGCAATCTGCTGGAGCACCTGACGGTGCGGGACAACATCGCGCTGGTCCAGCGCCTGGCACGGCAGACCGCCACCTCCCCGCCGGAAGAGCTGCTGGAACGGGTCGGCATCGCAGGCCGCGCGGGCGCCCTGCCGCGTCAGCTCTCCGGCGGTGAAGCGGCCCGGGCCGGGCTCGCCGTGGCCCTGGCCAACGCGCCGGAGGTACTGCTCGCCGACGAACCGACCGGCGAGGTCGACCGGGAGACCGAGCGGCGGCTGCTGGTGCTGCTGCGCGAGCGCGCCGACGACGGGACAGCGATCGTCGTGGTCACCCACAGCCGGGCGGTGGCAGCCGCCGCCGACCGGGTACTGCGACTGCGTGACGGGCGGTGGGTGTGATGGCCGAATCCCTCGTCCGATGCGAGGACGCGGCCCGTACGTACGGCAAGGGGACGGGGGCGGTCGTCGCCATCCACGGCCTGAGCTGCGCGGTGCCGCCCGCGGCACGGATCGCCGTGGTCGGGCCCTCCGGGTCCGGCAAGTCCACGCTGCTGCACCTGATGGCGGGCCTGGACCGCCCGACCGCCGGCCAGGTGACCCACCCGGGGCTTCCGGAGGGCATCCTCGCCCGGCACATCGGGGTCATCTTCCAGGGCCCCAGCCTGCTGCCGCCGCTGACCGCCGCCGAGAACGTGGCGCTTCCGCTGCGCATCGACGGCGTACCCGACAGCGAGGCCGACGCCCGCGCCCTGGCAGCCCTGGACACCCTCGGCCTCGGCGCCCTGGCCGACCGACTGCCCGACGAGCTGTCGGCCGGGCAGGCCCAACGCGTCGCCGTGGCAAGGGTGCTGGCCCGTGGGCCCCGCCTGGTGCTCGCCGACGAACCGACCGGACAGCTCGACCGCGAGACCGGCCGCCAGGTGCTGGCCGTACTGCTGGCCGCCGCCGAGGAGCTGGGCGCCGCGGTTGTACTGACCACACACGATCCACGGGTCGCCCGCGAGCTGGACGTCCGCTGGTACATGGCCGACGGGCGCCTGGTCCCGGAAAGGGGAGCGTGATGCTCAGGATCTGGCTGGCCGGGCTGCTACGGCGGCGCGGCGGCAGACTGCTCGGAACCGCGCTCGGAGTGGCCATGGCCGTGGCGCTGCTGGCCGCGCTCGGGGGCTTCCTCGGCACGACCCGGGCGACCATGACCGCACAGTCCGTACGCGGGGTCTCGGTGGACTGGCAGGTGCAGGTGGCGACCGGCGCCGACGCGCGGTCGGTCCTCAACACCGTCCAGCACACCTCGGGCACCCGGGCCGCGCTGCCGGTCGGGTACGCCGACACCAGCGGCCTGAGCGCGACCACCGGCGGCACCTCACAGGCCACCGGGCCCGGCAAGGTGCTGGGCATCCCGGCCGGATACCAGTCGGCCTTCCCCGGCGAGATCCGGGTGCTGGCCGGCAGCGCCAACGGCGTACTGCTGGCCCAGCAGACCGCCGCCAACCTGCACGCAGCCCCCGGCGACACCGTGACCATCGGGCGGGCGGGCGGACTGCCGCCGGTCCAGGTGAAGGTGGACGGCGTAGTGGACCTGCCGTTCGCCGACTCGCTCTTCCAGAAGGTCGGCGCACCCTCGCAGTCACAGGCGTCCGCGCCCCCGGACAACGTCGTACTGCTGCCGCAGGCCAACTGGCACGCGGCCTTCGACCCTCCCCCGGACTCCGTCCGGGGGTACCCCCATCTCGCTTCGCTCGCCAAGGCCCGCCCTGACCTCGTCAGCTACCAGGTCCACGCGCTGCGCAGCCACGCGCAGCCGCACGACCCGGCCGCCGCGTACAGCGTGGCCACCGGCAGCGCGCACAACACCGAGGTGAAGCTGACCGGCGCGGGCCAGATCGGCGACAACCTCGGGGCGGTGCTGGGCGCGGCCCGTTCCGACGCGCTCTACGCCCAGTTGCTCTTCCTCTTCCTCGGCGTGCCCGGCGCTCTGCTGGCCGGGGCACTCACCGCGGCCGTCGCCGGAGCCGGGGCCGCACGCCGGCGCCGGGAGCAGTCGCTGCTGCGTACCCGTGGCGCGACCGCCGGCCGGCTGCTGGGCCTCGCGGCCGTGGAGGCGGTCGTCGTGGCCGCCGTCGGCGGCGCCGTGGGTCTCGGCCTGGCGGCAGTGCTGTCGCGTACGGCGTTCGGCTCGTCCGGGAGCTTCGCCGCCGGCTGGGCGCCCGCCGCACTCGTCGTGGGCGCGGTCATCGCGGGCGCGACCGTCCTGGTGCCCGCCCGGCGGGACCTCAAGAGCGCCACCATCGTGTCCGGGCGGACGGCGGTGGAACGCCGCCACGTGCCCCGGACGGCCTGGTGGGCCCTGGCGGCCGGAATGCTGGCGGTCTCCCTGATCGTCTTCCGGATCACCAGCGGGACCAACTACGCCCTCGTCCTCGCCCCCGAAGGCACCCCCGCCCTGTCGGTGGACTACTGGGCCTTCGCCGGCCCCGCCCTGCTCTGGCTGGGCGGCGCCCTGGTGGCCTGGCTCCTGGTCGACCTGTTGCTGCGGCGCGGCCGGCCCGTCCTGGCCCGGCTGCTGCGCCCGGCTGCGGGCGCCCTGTCCGGCACCGTCGCAGCCAGCCTGTCGCGGCAACGCGGCACGGTGGTTCGGGCGGTGGTGCTGCTCGGCCTCGCGGCGGCCTTCGCGGCCTCCACGGCGGTCTTCAACTCCACGTACAGCCAGCAGTCCCTGGCGGACGCAGTGCTCACCAACGGCGCCGACGTCACCGTCACCGAGGCGGCCGGCTCCGCGAGCGGCCCCGCCGACGCGGCCAAGGTCGCCGCCCTGCCCGGCGTCAAGCACGTCGAGCCACTGCAGCACCGCTTCGCGTACGTCGGCGCCGACCTCCAGGACCTGTACGGGGTCCAGCCCTCCAGCGTCGTCGCAGCCGGGCGCCTCCAGGACGCCTACTTCTCCGGCGGCACCGCCCAGCAGCTCATGAACCGGCTGGCCGGCCAGCCGGACGGACTGCTGGTCAGCGCCGAGACCGCGAAGGACTTCCAGCTCCACCCCGGCGACCAGGTCCGCCTGCGTCTCCAGAACGCCCGCACCCACCAACTGGAGCCCGTCTCCTTCCACTTCACGGGCGTGGTGAAGGAGTTCCCGACCGCGCCGAAGGACAGCTTCCTCGTCGCCAACTCGTCGTACGTCGCCAAGGCGACCGGCGACAACGCCATCGGCGCGCTCCTCGTCGACACCGGCGGCACCGGGCAGAAGACGGTGGCCGCGCACGTCCGGTCCACCCTCGGCCCGACCGCCCACGTCACCGACCTCACCTCCACCCGCACAGTCGTCGGCTCCAGCCTCACCGCCGTCGACCTCGGCGGCCTCACCCGGGTCGAGCTGGGCTTCGCCCTCGTCATCGGCGCGGCGGCCGGCGGCCTCGTCCTCGCCCTCGGCCTCGCCGAACGGCGCCGCACCCTCGCCCTGGCCTCCGTCCTGGGCGCCCGGGGGCGGCAACTGTCCGGCTTCGTCTGGAGCGAGGCCGCCCTGGTCGCCGTCGCCGGTGCGGCCGCCGGTGCGGTCCTGGGGTGGGCCCTGTCCCAGATGCTCGTCAAGGTCCTCTCCGGCGTCTTCGACCCACCCCCCGCCCATCTGGCCGTCCCCTGGACCTACCTCGTCTCCCTCGCCGTCGCCGTCGCCGCCGCCCTCGCCGCGGCCGCCTGGGCCGCCGCCCGGCACGCCCGGCGCCCCCCACTCACGGAACTCCGCGAGTTGTAAGGGGACCATCCCAAGGACGGCCTACCCCCGGGTTGGGGGTAGGCCGTCCGTGTATTCAGCCGGGCACTCCCCCAGCGGGCCCAGGGCAGCGCCCTGGTTTCGGGAAGGGGCGGGGTGTGGGAAACAACCCCAGCCCCACAGACCGGCGCCCCCGGCACGGCGGAGGGGGAGAGTTCGGCGCAGCCGTCCCGAAGCCTGTGAGGCCCCCTGGGGCCGAGCAGTGCGAGGGCGGCGTCCACAATCGGGCAGAGGCGGGGTGGGGGAAACAACCCAGGTCAGTGACGCGGTTCGCTCTCGCTCGCCACGAGCCACGTGAAGCGCGGACGCGGAGCGCGCCGGGAGACGAACAGGCGGCCGCCCTCCGCTTCGACGAGGGAGCGGGCGAGGGCGAGGCCGATGCCGTGGCCGTTGGCGCTGCCGGGGACGGGGCTTCGGCGGTCGAAGAGGTCGCGGTCGTCGGGGAGGCCGGGGCCCTCGTCCTCGACGTCGACGGCCAGGACCCCGGCGGCGTCGCGGGCGCGGATGGTGACGGCGCCCTGGCCGTGGACGGCGGCATTGGCAAGCAGGACGTCGAGCACTTGGCGGGCGGCCCGAGCGGAGCCGACCGCCTCGGGCAGGCCGTCGTCCGCGACGATCCGCAGGGGGCGCCCCCCGGCGGCCAGCTCGCCGTGCCAGCGGCTCTCGGTCTCGGCGAGAAGGGCGCCGATGTCGAGCGGCGCCCCTTCGGGTACGTCGCGAGCGAGAGCAAGCAGATCGGCGAGGGTGGCCTCCATGTGGTTCAGCGACTCGAGCGCGGCGCGGATGGCCTCGTACGGATCGGGGTCCGACGGCGCGCTCTCCAGCTCGAGCCGTACGCGCGTCAGCGCGGTCCGCAGTTGGTGGGAGGCGTCCGTGCTGAAGGCGCGCTCGCGGCGCATGAGGTGGTCGATGCGTTCGGCGGCGCGGTTGAGCGCGGTGGCGACCTCGTCGGCCTCGGGGAGGCCGGAGGGGGCCGCCCGGGCTTCGAGGTCGCCGGTTTCGAGGCGTACGGCGGTCGCCGCGAGTGCTTCCAGGGGACGGGCGAGGCGGCGGCTGGACCGTACGGAGAGGAGCACGGCGACCCCGACGGCGACCGCCGCCAGGCCGAGCATGCCGGCCCAGGTGAGCGCCGCCCGGTGCAGGGGCTGGCCCGACGGGGCGCTGACGCGTACCGCCGCCCGTACCTGCTCGCCGGAACCCACCGGCACCGCGACGACCAGGCGACCGCCGATCCGGCGCGAGGACCCCGCGCCGCCGACGGCGGTACGCACCGGGCCGTCGCCCGTGGCGGGGCCGGTGCCGGTGACGCGGTGGGCCCCGGCGTCGTAGACCGCGACGACGGTGTCGGACTCGACGGGCGGCAGCTCCACGGGGTCACCCGAGGCGTGTACGCCCGCCGGGACGCTCACCGCCACCCGGTCGGCGAGCTCTTGCAGCTCCCGCAGCTCGTCCTGTTGGTAGAGCCGCAGTGTCGCCACACCCAGCGGTACGGCGAACAGCAGCACCGCGCAGACCGCCGCGACGAGGGTCGCCCGCAGGATCCGGCGGCGCACGGTCAGTGCTCCGGGGGCGGTTCGAGGCGGTAGCCGAAGTGCCGCAGGGTGGTGATGCGCAGCCGGTCGCCCAGCTTGCGGCGCAGGGCCGCGACGTGGACGTCCAGGGTCTTGGTTGGGCCGAACCAGTTCTCGTCCCAGACCTCGTTCATCAGGTCCTCGCGGCTGACCGCCTGGCCGGGGGCGGCCGCCAGCCGGGACAGCAGGTCGAACTCGCGGGGCCGCAGTTCCACCTCGCCCTCCGGGCCGAAGCAGCGCCTGGCCGCCCGGTCGATGAGCAGGGCGCCGTGGCGGATCCGTACGGAGGCGCCCTTGCCAGCGGGGCGGGCCCGGCGCAGGTGGGCGGCGATCCGGGCCTGGAGCTCGGCGAGGCGGAACGGCTTGGTCAGATAGTCGTCGGCGCCCGACTCCAGTGCCTGGATGACGTCCATCTCGTCGGTGCGGGCGGTCAGCACCACCAGCACCGCGCCGGGCAGCCGCTCCCGCACGCGCCGGCACAGCTCGAAGCCGTCGGTGTCCGGCAGCCCGAGGTCCAGCAGCACCAGCTCGGCCGGCTCGCGGGCCACGCGGTCCAGCGCCTCCGCCCCGTCGCGGCACCAGTCGGTGTCGTGGCCCAGCCCGCGCAGCGTCGCGGCGAGCCGACTCCCGATGGCGACGTCGTCCTCGACGATCACGATGCGTGCCACGGCATCACGCTACTGCCCGTCGTCACGTTGACCAGTGCTGCCGGGCTGCCCGCGCAGCGCCAGAAGGCGGGGCACCACGGCGGCGCACAGGCATACCCAGGCCGCGGCGAACAGCCATCCGCCGAGCACGTCGGTCACCCAGTGCACCCCGAGGTAGATCCGGCTCAGCCCGACGGCGACAGCCCAGCAGACCAGCACCACGACGACGGCGTTACGGGTCGCGCCCGGCCGGACCGCGTGGACGACGGCCCAGATCAGCAGCCCGGCCGCGAGCGCCGACGTGGTGCTGTGGCCGGAAGGGAAGGCGAAGCCGGAGGCGTACGTGGCCCAGTCCGCGATCGGCGGGCGGGGGCGGCCGATCGCGTGCATGAGGCTGTAGCGGATGGCCTGGCCGAGACCGAGGACGACCAGCGCGATCAGCGCCGCCCACAGCCGCCGCCGCAGATCGCGGCCGGCGGCGATGACCCCGGCGACGACGGCGCACACGTAGGGGAAGACCCCGGTGCCGGTCGCGGTCACCGCTCTGGCCACCGTCGTGGCGGCGTGCAGGCGGTGGTCCGCCGCCCAGAGGTTCGCCGAGTGGTCGAAGCCGAACGGCGCGCCGTTCCGGCTTGCGATGATCACCGCCAGGACGGTGAAGAGCACCGCGCAGGTCGCGGCGGTCAGAACCTGCGGCGACACGCGGCGGGCCCTGACGAGTTCCGGCGCCGGCCGGCTCACCGGGCCGCCACCAGCGGGCGCAGGCGGGTGTCGGCGAGCCGCTCCACCAGGGGAGCGCCGCGCCGGGCCGCCACCATGAGCGGCCAGGCGACGGCCGCGCCCACGACCAGGCCCGTAAGGGCGTCGTGCGGGTAGTGCACGCCGACCCACACGCGGGACACCGCCATCAGCACCGCCGCGATGCCGGCGACGGCCGCCAGCCGTCGGTCGGCGAACAGGATGGCGACGGCAACAGCACCGGCGATGGCGGCGTGGTTGCTCGGGAAGGACCAGTCCCCCAGCGAGGGGCATGCCTCCAGCGTCACGGTGTGCAGGGTCTGGCAGGGCCGTTGCTCCCTCACCACCGACTTGAAGGCGTCGTCGGCGAGGAAGGCCACGACGACCACCAGGGGCGCGGCCAGCGCTATGGCGGTCTTCGCAGGTCCTGCCGCCCGGGCCCGCCACCACGCCGCGACCAGAAGCGCGGCGAAGATGGCGAGACCGTAGGTGGAGAAGAAGGAGACGGCCGAGTCGAGCCAGCCGGGCGAGCGCTGGGCCAGATGGGTGACCCAGGTGTAAAGGCCGCCGTCCACCGAACTGCCGGCGAAAGCGAGCTGCATCAGCGCGGTGCCCTCTCGGAGGCTTCGGAGACGTCGGAAGCCTTGGGGGCCCCAGGGGCGCGGCGCGAGCGGATGACTTCGATGACCAGCGGAAGCAGGGAGATCACCACGATCACGGCCACCATCGGCAGGAGGTAGCGGTCGACGTTCGGCACGGACGAGCCGAGGGCGTAACCGCCGAGCACCAGACCGACGGTCCAGACCGTGCCGCCGACGATCTGCCAGATGGTGAAGACCCGGGCGGGGACGTTCAGGGCGCCGGCCATCGGGTTGAGCACGGTACGTACCACCGGTACGAAGCGCGCCAGGACGATCGCCTTGGCGTGGCCGTAGCGCTCGAGCAGTTCCTCGGCGCGGGCCGCGCCTTCCTGGAGCTTTCGGGCCCGGCTGCGGGCCAGCAGTGCCCGGCCGCCCCGCCGGCCGATCCAGTAACCGGCCTGCGCTCCCAGCAGGGCGCCCACCACCGCGGCGATGAGAACCTGGGGAAGGGAGAGGTGCACCGCTCCGTGCACGCCGGGGACGCACAGCAGCCCTGCGGTGAAGAGCAGGGAGTCGCCGGGGAGGAAGAAGCCGACCAGGAGGCCGGTCTCGGCGAAGAGGACCACCGCGATGCCGAGGGCGCCGAACGCGGAGAGCAGTGACCCCGCGTCGAGGACGTTCACGGCCTGCGGTGTTGCCGTGAGCATGGATACGAGCATGGTGGGCTGCTCCCATAATGGTGGGCAGGGGCGGACACAGGACAGGGTTGTTTTGTGCCGAGTTGCGTTGTGCGACAACCCGATTGACTACAGTGAAGTAGACGGTCTACTCCACTGTAGACGCCAAATGTGGGAGGAGCGTTCCCCATGACTGACTCGGGCGCGGAGCGCCGACCGGCCGGAGAGTTGGAATCCAGTGTCCTGGCTGCCCTCTGGACCGCTGGTAAGCCGCTCACGCCCGGCCAGGTGCAGCAGGCCCTCGGGACCTCCCTCGCCCGTACGACGATCACCACGATCCTGTCCCGCCTGTACGAAAAGGGCAGCGTCACCCGCAGGCGCTCCGGCCGCGGATACGCGTACACCCCCACCGAGGACGCGGCGGGCCTGACCGCCCGCCGTATGCACTCCGAGCTGGAGAAGGACGAGGACCGCAGCACCGTCCTCGCACGATTCGTCTCCCAGCTCCGCGACGAGGACGAGCAGTTGTTGCGTAGCCTTCTGGAGGGAGGTGCCGAATGAACCACATCGTGTGGCTGCCGCTGCTCATGCCTTTCATCGCGGCACCGGCGGCGCGCCGCGTCGCGGCCGCGCTGTCCCCGCGCCACGCCGTGTGGCTGCTCACCGCGACCGCGGTCGGCCTGGCCGCCTGCAGTACTGCGGCACTGGCCCTGCTGGTCGTCCCGGGGGCGTCGTATCTGCCGGTCGTGGCCGTCCTCGGCGACCTCGTCAGGCCGCTGACGTCGGGCGAGCCCACCGTGGTGATCGCCTCCGCCACCGCCGCCGCGGGGCTGCTGGCCTGGCGCGCGGCCGCTCTCGTGACCGCCGTCCGCCGGCACCGGGCCGATCTGCACCGCGCCAGGTCCCAGGCCGGCGGCGCCGACGAGGAACTGGCGGTCGTGTCCGACGACCACCCCGACGCGTACGCACTGCCCGGCCGTCCCGGCAGGATCGTCGTGACCACCGGCATGCTGCGGGCCCTGGACCCGGCCGAGCGTGAGGCCCTCTTCGCCCACGAACGCGCCCACCTGCGCGGCCGCCATCACCATCTCCTCGCCGCCGCCGAACTGGCCGCCCTGCTCCACCCCGCCCTGCGCGCGCTGCGGGAACCGCTCGGCTACGCCCTGGAGCGCACCGCCGACGAGGCCGCCGCGACAGCCGTCGGCGACCGCCGCCTCGCCGCCCGGGCGATCGGCCGGGCCGCCCTGGCCGGCAAGGCCGCCCC
>NZ_RJVR01000176.1 GCF_003999195.1 Streptomyces soli | reverse complement strand
AGCCCCAGCAGCAGCCGCAGTACAGCCCGCCGCCCCAGGCGCAGGCCCCGCCGCCGCCCGCGCCACGGGCGGCGGCCGCCGCGCCCCGGCAGGACACCCCGGAGCCGCCGCCGATCGAGGACGACATCCCGGAGGACGACGACCCCGACCTCGACGACACCGCGCTGAGCGGCCACGACCTGTTCGTACGCGAGCTGGGAGCGACCGTGATCGAGGAGATTTCGAACGACTAGGGCCGGACAGGTCCTAGTACCTCCGTTCTCCTCCTTGGGGTGTAGGGCGCACCGGCCTGGGAACACGTAGGCTCGCCCTACCCGCACATCGTTGTCGTACGGCAGGAGCGAGACCGTGATCCCCGGTGGTGGCCAGCCCAACATGCAGCAGCTGCTGAAGCAGGCGCAGAAGATGCAGGAGGACCTCGCCGCGGCCCAGCAGGAGCTGGCCGAGACCGAGGTCGAGGGAAGCGCGGGCGGCGGCCTGGTGAAGGCGACCGTGACCGGAGCCGGTGAGCTCCGGGGGCTGGTCATCGACCCCAAGGCAGTCGATCCTGAGGACACGGAGACGCTGGCCGACCTGGTCGTCGCCGCCGTGCACAATGCGAACGCGAGCGCGCAGGAGCTTCAGCAGCAGAAGCTGGGCCCGCTCGCCCAGGGGTTGGGCGGCATGCCCGGCCTGCCGTTCTGAGAAGTCCCAAGAAGTCCGGAAAGGCGTACCGACGGTGTACGAAGGCGTGGTTCAGGACCTGATCGACGAACTGGGCAGGCTGCCCGGCGTGGGTCCCAAGAGCGCGCAGCGCATCGCCTTCCACATCCTCCAGGCCGACCCCGCGGACGTACGCCGGCTGGCGCACGTCCTCTCCGAGGTCAAGGCCAAGGTCCGTTTCTGCGCGACCTGCGGCAATGTCGCCGAGGCCGACCTGTGCCGGGTCTGCCGCGACCCGCGACGCGACCCCGCGGTCATCTGCGTGGTCGAGGAGTCCAAGGACGTCGTCGCGGTCGAGCGCACCCGTGAATTCCGCGGCAAGTACCACGTCCTCGGCGGCGCCATCAGCCCCATCGAGGGCGTCGGCCCGGACGACCTGCGGATACGGGAGTTGCTGGCCCGGCTCGCCGACGGCACCGTAACCGAGTTGATCCTGGCCACCGACCCGAATCTGGAGGGCGAGGCGACAGCGACGTACCTCGCCCGCATGGTCAAGCCCATGGG
Organism: Streptomyces soli; assembly: GCF_003999195.1. Lineage (GTDB taxonomy): Bacteria > Actinomycetota > Actinomycetes > Streptomycetales > Streptomycetaceae > Actinacidiphila > Actinacidiphila soli. Next base: position 50,658 of record NZ_RJVR01000176.1, on the reverse strand, counting down.
GCTGAAGGTCACCCGCCTCGCCAGTGGCCTGCCGGTGGGTGGCGACCTTGAGTATGCCGACGAGGTCACTCTGGGGCGTGCCTTTGAGGGGAGGCGGCTGCTGGATGTGTGAGCCCGCCATGTGCCACGTTCGCCGGACGGAGTCCGGCGCAGCGACCCGAAGCCCGCGAAGCGGTGCGAGGGGCGTAATGGAAGCTGCTGCCGACGAGGTCACGCTCGGTCGGGCCTTTGAAGGAAGGCGACTGCTTGATGTCTGACAACGCGCTGGATCCCAACGACTTCGCTGTCCAGATCTCCGACCAGATCGAGAGCTTCATCCTCTCGGTCCGCGAGGTGGCCAAGGGCGACGACCCCGACAGTGCGGTGCCCTACCTGCTGCTCGAGATCTCCCAGCTCCTGCTGGCCGGCGGCCGTCTCGGCGCGCACGAGGACATCCTCCCGGACGAGCGCTACGAGCCCGACATCGGCCCCGAGCCGGATGCCGACGAGCTGCGCGAGCGCCTGGCGGTGCTGCTGGAGCCGATCGACGTCTACTCCGAGGTCTTCGACCCGTACGTCCCGCGCTCGACGCCGGTCGCCTGCCGCATCTCGGACGACCTGGCCGATGTCGTCACCGATCTCTCGCACGGCCTGGCCCATTTCCGCGCCGGCCGCGTCACCGAAGCGCTGTGGTGGTGGCAGTTCTCGTACCTCTCCAACTGGGGCCCCACGGCGTCCGCTTCGCTGCGCGCCCTGCAGTCACTGGTCGCCCACGTGCGGCTCGACAGCCCGCTCGACGCGCTCGATGGCCTCGACACGGACGACAACAGCGGCGACGAAGAGAGGCTGGCCGAGGAGGCCGGCAAGGTCATGGCCGCCGAGATCGCCGCGCCGCTGGGGCTGCGTCCGACGAGCCGGCAGCAGCAGGCCTGACCCTCTGACAGCGAGACCACCAAGACCCCTGACGTCTCTCATATTCGGGATAGAATCCTGGATATGAGAGACGACGTCGACGCGCGCCTTGCCGCCCGCCTCGCGGAGCTCCGCGCGGAGCACGACTGGTCCCTGGACGACCTCGCCCACCGCACCGGCGTGAGCCGGTCGACGCTGTCGAGGCTGGAGCGGGCCGAGATCAGCCCGACCGCCGCCCTGCTCGGCCGCCTCTGCTCGGTGTACGGGCTGACGATGTCGCGCCTGCTCAGCGAGGTTGAGGCGCATCCCGCCCAACTGGTGTGCGCGGCCGACCAGATGGTGTGGACGGACGCCGAGTCCGGCTTCGTACGGCGTTCCGTGTCCGCGCCGCACGCGGGGCTGCGGGGCGAGGTCGTCGAGGGGGTGCTGCGGCCGGGGGCGGTGATCAGTTACGACGCGCCGCCCGTGCCGGGCCTTGAGCAGCACGTCTGGGTGCTGGAGGGGTCCCTCGGCCTGACGGTGCAGGGCGAGGCGTACACGCTGGGGCCGGGGGACTGCCTGCGGTTCCGGCTGTGGGGCGGGACCCGCTTCGAGTGCCCGGGGCCGGAGCCGGTCCGCTATGTGGTCTTTGTCGTACTGCCGTGAGTCATGCCGCTGTGAAAGGAACCGCGTCCGTGCCCACGATCAGCCGGCTCTCCGCCGCCGAACTGCTCGCCTCTGCCAAGGAACTGGCCGACCTGCTCGTGGACGCCGTGGAAAGCGGCTCCTCGCTCGGCTTCCTCTCCCCCTTCGGCCAGGACGCGGCCGCCTCCTGGTGGGAGGAGCTGGCCCCGGCCGTCGCCGAGGGCCGGCTGCTGATCTGGGCGGCCCGTAGCGGCGCACGGCTCACCGGCACCGTGACCCTGGCCCCCGAGGACAAGCCCAACGGGTGGCACCGCGCCCAGATCGCGAAGCTGATCGTCCACCGGCAGGCCCGCGGGCAGGGCCTCGGGCGCGAGCTGCTGGCCCTGGCGGAGCAGGCCGCCGCCGAGGCCGGGGTGAAGCTGCTGCTCCTGGACACGGAGGCCGGCAGCCCCGCCGAGCGACTGTACCGCTCGGCGGGCTGGACCGAGATGGCGGTCGTGCCGGACTACGCGGCGGATCCGGCCGGTGTGCTGCAGCCCTGCACCTTCTTCTACAAGTCGCTGGGGAAGTAGCTGTCGATCAGCTCGTTCCGGAACTTCCCCGCCGCGTCGAGGCGCCCCAGCAGCTCGCGGAAGCGGTGCCCGTGCTCGTACGACGCCGCCACCGTGCCCGGGTCCATGGAGGAGAGCTTGCCCCAGTGCGGGCGGACACCGAAGGGGGCGAGGGCCGCCTCGATGCGGAGGAGGACCGGGGCGACGGCGGACGGGTCGGCGATCCAGGTGAAGTGGAAGGCGATGCTGTCGCGGCCGTGGCTGGGGCTGAGCCAGGCGGTGTCGGCGGCGATGGAGCGTATCTCGCCGACCTGGAGCACCGGCGAGATGAACGCCCGCAGCTCGCGCAGCGCCTTCACGGCCTCGGCCGCGTCGGCGCGCGGCACGAAGTACTCGGACTGCAGCTCGTCGCCGACGCTGGGCATGAAGCCGGCGCGGAAGTGCGGGAGCCGTTCGTCCCAGGGCCCGGGGACGCCGAGTTGCCCGGTGGCGTTGGCGACGGGCATGCCGTCGATGGGATGGCGCGGGCCGTCGGCGGGCCGGGCGCCGGTCCAGGTGAGGTCGGGGAGCGGATCGCCGGTGCGGCGCTTGACCCAGAGCCGCAGCGAGCCGTCCCAGTCAGTGAAGGCGCTGACGCTGTACGCGGCCGAGTAGATGCCGTCGAGGTGGTCGACCAGCGCGGACCAGGGCAGCCCTTCGTACACGTACTGCTCGACCTCGAAGCCTGGCCGCAGGTCGAAGGTGAGCGCCTCGACGATCCCGAGCGCGCCCAGCGAGGTCACCGCGCCCTCGAGGTCGTCCTCCCCCCGGGAAAGGACGACCTGCGAGCCGTCCGCCGTGACCAGCTCCACGGAGCTGACGCCGGCGGCCAGCGTGCCGTTGCCGTCCCCCGAGCCGTGAGTGCCGGTGGCGACCGCGCCGGCGACGGAGAAGTGCGGCGTGGACGGCAGATTGGGCAGCGCCAGCCCGTGGCGCCGCAGCTCCGCGCACAGCTCGGCCAGCCGTACGCCGCCGCCCACCCGGACCGTACGGCGACCGGGATCGACGTCGATGACACACGGCAGCAGGTCGTCAAGGCTGACCAGGACGCCGGAGGTGTCGGCGATCCGGTTGAAGGAGTGGCCCGCGCCGAGCGCCCGCACGCGGTCGTTCGCGGCGACGAGGGCGCGCAGCTCGGCCACCGAGGCCGGGCGGTGCAGCCGCCGCGCCTCGAACTCGACGTTGCCCGCCCAGTTCGTCAACGTCCTGGCCATCACGCCTCCCTTTTTTATGTACTGATATGACCATTTCAGGACTGGGATAGCCATTTGCAACCCCGGGTAGTCCTGACCTGTGCAGCAACAGCCTTTTGAACTACCTGAGTTCTACATGCCGTATCCGGCCCGACTGAACCCCCACCTGGAGGAGGCGCGCGCCCATTCCCGGGAATGGGCGCGCGGGATGGGGATGCTCGAAGGCTCGGGCATCTGGGAGGAGAAGGATCTCGATTCCCATGACTACGCCCTCCTCTGCTCCTGCACCCACCCGGATTGCGACGGTCCCGCGCTCTCGCTCGTGACCGACTGGTATGTGTGGGTCTTCTTCTTCGACGACCATTTTCTGGAACTCTTCAAGCGCACCCAGGACCGCGAGGGCGGTAAAGCCTATCTCGACCGGCTGCCCGCCTTCATGCCGAGGGACCTGGAGGCTGCCGGGATTCCCGAGGCGACCAATCCGGTCGAGGCGGGGCTCGCGGACCTGTGGGCGCGGACCGTGCCCTCGATGTCCATGGAATGGCGGGAGCGGTTCATCGAGAGCACCGAGAATCTGCTCAACGAATCGCTGTGGGAGCTGTCCAACATGAATGCGCACCGGATTCCCAATCCGGTGGAGTACATCGAGATGCGCCGCAAGGTCGGCGGAGCGCCCTGGTCCGCCGGGCTCGTCGAGTACGCGGTCGGGGCCGAGGTCCCCGACGTGATCGCGGCGTCCCGGCCGATGCGGGTGCTGCGGGACGCCTTCTCCGACGGCGTCCACCTGTGCAACGACCTGTTCTCGTACCAGCGTGAGGTCGAAAACGAGGGCGAGAACAGCAACGGCGTACTCGTCCTGGAGACCTTCCTGGACTGCACTACGCAGCAGGCAGCCGAAGCCGTCAACGACCTGCGCACCTCGCGCCTCCAGCAGTTCGAGAACACCGCGCTCACCGAACTGCCCCCGCTCTTCGTCGAGACCGGACTCGACCCGCTGTCCTGCGCGGATGTCCTGGCGTACGTCAAGGGACTGCAGGACTGGCAGTCCGGCGGCCTGGAGTGGCACATGCGCTCCAGCCGGTACATGAACGGCGGAGGGGCCGGAGCCGCCCTGCCCGGGCCCAGCGGCATCGGCGTCTCGGCGGCGAACCTCAAGCTCACCACCGCCCGCGCCGAATCCGCCCGGCTGCGCGGCTTCACCCACGTGCCGTTCCAGCGGGTGGGGGCGTCCCGGCTGCCCGACTTCTTCATGCCCTTCCCGGTCACCCTCAGCCCGCACCTGGAGGAGGCCCGCGACAACGTGGTGGCCTGGGCACACGGCGTCGGCATTCTCGAAGAGGGGGTGTGGGACGAGGGCAAGATCATCGACTACGACCTGCCCCTCTGCTCCGCCGGGCTCGACCCGGACGCCACCCCCGCCGAGCTCGACCTGTCGTCGGCCTGGCTGGCCTGGGGCACGTACGGCGACGACTACTACCCTGTCGTCTTCGGCCACCGCCGCGACCTGGCCGGGGCGAAGCTCTGCAACGACCGCCTGTCGGCCTTCATGCCGGTCGACGGCCACTTCACCCTCGCCCCGGCGAACGCGATGGAGCGCGGCCTCGCCGACCTCTGGACCCGCACCGCCGGGCCGATGGAGGAGGGCGCCCGCGGCTCGTTCCGTACCGCCGTCGAGAACATGACCGAGGGCTGGCTCTGGGAGCTCACCAACCAGGCCCAGAACCGCGTCCCCGACCCCGTCGACTACATCGAGATGCGCCGCAAGACCTTCGGCTCCGACCTCACCATGAGCCTGTCCCGGATCGGCCACGGCCGGCAGGTCCCGGACGAGATCTACAGCAGCGGTCCCCTGCAGTCCCTGGAAAATGCCGCCGCCGACTACGCCTGCCTGCTCAACGACTGCTTCTCGTACCAGAAGGAGATCGAGTTCGAGGGCGAGGTCCACAACGGAATCCTCGTCGTCCAGAACTTCTTCGACTGCGACTACCCCACCGCCCTCGCCATCATCGACGACCTCATGACCTCCCGCATGCGGCAGTTCGAGCACGTCGCCGAGAACGAACTACCCGTCCTCTACGACGACTTCGACCTCAGCGCCGAGGCCCGCCGGATCCTCGACGGCTATGTCGTGGAGCTGCAGGACTGGATGGCCGGCATCCTCAACTGGCACCGAGACTGCCGGCGCTACCAGGAGTCCGCCCTGCTCCGGCACCATCCGAGGCCCGCCCTGACCATCCCTGGTCCGACGGGCCTCGGAATCGCCGCCGCGGAGCTCCCCAGGCTCCTCGGGCTGTCCGGCTGAGCTGCTGTTCGGAGCCGGCGGCTCAGAAGGACGGGTCGCTCACGCCGGGCCGACCGGTCTCGACGTGGCCGGCCAGCCGGCGGAGGAAGGCCGTGTCGTGATCCGAGGTCACCGCGAGGTCGTACCAGCCGTGGCTGCCGTCGGTGTGCGCGGTGTGGACGACGCGGGCACCGGGGCGGAGGCGGTAAGTGGCCGGCCTCTCCTCGCGGTAACCGTCGGTGATGGTGAGGCGAACGGTGGCGGGGCCGGCGTTGGTGAGAACCAGGCGGACCTGCTGCTTGTCCCCTTCGTGACGGGCGGAGACCTCGGGGCCGGGGATGTGGCCCTTCAGCTGCCGCAGGAAGCCGTTGGGGCCGTGCGCGGAGAAGTCGTAGTCCCCGCTGAAGGTCCAGTCGCCGGACAGCCGGCGCCCGGGCTCGACCGTGTAGGTCCAGGGGCCGTTGGAGTCGGTCGTGGAGACGACGTGGAAGGTGGCGCCCGCGTCGCCGGGGTTGGTGAAGGTGACCGACAGGTGGCCGGCGGAGGTGACGACGCCGTCGGCGGCGAGATCGTACGGGAGGGGGCGGGTGGGGCGGAGGCCCGCTTCCTGCCGGGGCAGCGTCGGATTCGCCGGGGGCGTCGGGACGTAGTCGGGGTGGCGGTTGCCGTCCGGCGGGAGGTAGCCGCTGGTGTCGGGGAGCGCGGGCACCTTGGTGTCGGTCTTGGCGAAGTCGAAGGCCGAGGTCAGGTCGCCGCAGACCGCGCGCCGCCAGGCCGAGATGTTGGGCTCGTGGACGCCGAAGCGGCTCTCCATGAAGCGGATGATCGAGGTGTGGTCGGAGACCTGGGAGTTCACCCAGCCGCCCTTGCTCCACGGGGACACGACGAGCATCGGGACCCGCTGGCCCAGGCCGTAGGGCCCGGCGACGTGGGTGTCGGAGCCGGAGGGGGTGAGGAGCTCGTTGGTGAGGTCGGCGGTCGAGCGGCCGGACTGGGGGTGGGGCGGCACGATGTGGTCGAAGAAGCCGTCGTTCTCGTCGTACGTGATGAACAGGGCGGTCTTGCTCCACACCTCGGGGTTCGCCGTCAGCGCGTCCAAAACCTGCGAGATATACCAGGCGCCGTAGTTCGCCGGCCAGTTCGGGTGCTCGCAGAAGGCCTCGGGGGCCGCGATCCAGGAGACCTGCGGGAGCTTGCCGGCCTTCACATCCGCCTTGAGGATGTCGAAGAAGCCGTCGCCCGCCTTGGCGTTCGTGCCGGTGCGGGCCTTGTCGTAGAGCGGGTCGCCGGGCTTGGCGTTGCGGTACTGGTCGAAGTACAGCAGCGAGTTGTCGCCGTAGTTGCCCCGGTAGGCGTCGTCGATCCAGCCCCACGAGCCGTTCGCGTCGAGGCCGTCGCCGATGTCCTGGTAGATCTTCCAGGAGACCCCGGCCTTCTCCAGGCGCTCGGGATAGGTCGTCCACGAGTAGCCGGCTTCGTCGTTGCCGAGCACCGGGCCCCCGCCGGAGCCGTCGTTGCCCGTGTAGCCGGTCCACATGTAGTAGCGGTTCGGGTCCGTGGAACCCATGAAGGAGCAGTGGTAGGCGTCGCAGATCGTGAAGGCGTCGGCCAGCGCGTAGTGGAACGGGATGTCGTCACGCGTCAGGTAGGCCATCGTCGTCGCGGACTTCGACGGCACCCACTTGTCGTACTTGCCGTTGTTGAAGGCGGCGTGGGTGTCGTTCCAGCCATGCGGGAGGTCCTGTATGAACTGCAGGCCGAGGTTGCTGGCGGTCGGGTGGAAGGGCAGGACGTCCTTCGTGCCGTCGGACTGGTACCAGACCGGCTTACCGCTGGGCAGCGTCACCGGGCGCGGGTCGCCGAAGCCGCGAACGCCGCGCAGCGAGCCGAAGTAGTGGTCGAAGGAGCGGTTCTCCTGCATCAGGACAACGATGTGCTCCACGTCCCGCAGGCTGCCGGTACGGCGGTTCGCCGGAATTTCGGCGGCCCGGGCGATGCTCGTGGAGAGGACGGACATGGCGGCGGTGCCGCCGGCGAGCTGCATGAATCTGCGACGGTCAATGGCGTTCATGGGCCTCAGTGTCACCAGGAGTACGCAAACTCCCCACAGCGACAAGGCAAACTTCCGAAGACGTTACCGGCAGCCGCCCAGCGGTGTCGGAGAGTAGACGGTACCCGGGCAGGACGGCCGGAAGTCGGCGCAGCACCTCAAAGCCCGCGAAGCGGCGCGAGAGACGCAGAAAGAAATGGGCCGGCGGCGGACACCGCCGACTCGGCGGTAGTCACCCGAGTGGCCGGAAGCAGGGGCTGACCGGTCGCCGCCGTGATCCGCCCAACCTACGTTCGCAGACATGAAGCGCAGGATCGCAGCGGCACTGGCCGCCACCTCACTGTCCATAGCGCTCGCCGCCCCCGTGGCAGCGGCGCCCACCGCCGCACACCGGCAGCTGGGCCCCTCCGCCGTCAAGAAGCTCGACAAGGCGATCAGCGACGTGATGCGCCAGGCCGGAGTGCCCGGGGTCACAATCGGGCTCTGGATTCCGGGGAAGGGTCAGTACGTCCGCTCCTTCGGCGTCGCCGATCCACCGGCTTCCCCGACACCGCCTACGGCGTCGGCGTCTTCGACAACCACGGCTGGATCGGGCACAACGGCTCACTGCCCGGCTACCAGAGCGCAGTCGTCTACCTGCCGCAGAGCGAGGCGACCTTGGTGATTCTCTCCAACTCGGACACCTTGTACCGGGGGTACGAGCCGAGCACCCTCCTCGCCCAGGCCATCACCCGCATCGTGACGCCCGGCCACGTCTACAGCCTCCCGGCGATGTCGTAGGAGCGTAGGCGCTCAACCGCGCAGGCGACGGACCACCGGCGGGGCTTCCCGCCGGTGGTCCGTCGCGTGTCAACTCGCACGAACGGTGACATGGGCGGTCCACAGCTGGAGGCCCTTGCAGGACACCTTGCCCGGCGCCTGCGCGCACAGTGGCCGGGTGGAGCTGAGCTGCGCCGTGCCGGCGGCCACCGCGTGGAAGGCCGAGGCGGCGTCGCCGGGCGCGACGGTGATGCCCGCGTTGGTGGCTTCGAGCGCGCTGCCGGTGGCCTCGACGGCCGCCCAGGGGCGTGAGGTGGTCCCGTCCAGGGTCAGCCGAATCGTTCCGCCCGAGGTCACGCACACCGTACGGCCGTTGTCGTCAGCGGCGAGGGTCACTTCGGCCGAGCATCCGCCGCCGCTGTTCGTGCCGGACGGCGAGGCCGAGGACGAGGCCGGCGGCGACGGCGCGGTGCCGGCGGAGGAGCCGACGGTCTGTGAGCCGCAGCCTGCCAGCAGGAGCACGGACGCTGCGAGGGCGGCGAGCGGGACGCGGCGGATGGTGAGGTGAGGGGTCGCGTGGGGGGTCGTACGGCGCATGGGTGGGCCTCCTTTCCGGTTTGACGTGCCACACCCGCATCAGGATCCACAGACGAAGGCCCCGGCCGTGGGGAGACGGCCGGGGCCCGCGCGGGGTGGTGCGTCAGCTGGTGGTCAGGGCGGCGGTGAGGGCCTTGCGCAGGCTGGGTCTGGGCGTTCGGATGCGTTCACGACGCATGGTTGCGCCTCCGTCTGATCGAGGCCGGCAGCGCGGGGCCGGGGTGTGGCCGGTCGCGGTGCCAGAGCCGGAAGTGGGGGTTCTCGGCGGGTGCGGGCGCGGTTCCTCGGTTGAACATGGGCTGATGTCATGGGCATGACATGCCAATTGACACGCGTAGACCCAGTGGATCTCTGGATCCGCTGTGATGGAGCTAAGCGATGGCCAGAACGTATCCGAGCCCTGTCCCGGCCGGACAGCCACGGCCCAAGGCCTTTGCCTCGCCTTGGGCGGGAGTTTTACGGACCGGGCGCCGAGACCGGGACAGAACGGCACGAAGGCCCCGGCCGGGTCAGCGGCCGGGGCCTTGCGTAAACCCGCTATTGGGATCCCCCTGCTGGGAGCCCCGCTACCGGGACCCCGCTACTGGATCTCGATCGGTCCGCCGGACGCCCGGCCGTTCGGGTCCCCGTCCTTGTCCGCCGCACGGCTCTGCGGCGAGCCCAGGTTCTGCCTGACCGAGTCCAGGATCGTCAGGCCCTGGCCGACCAGGCCCGCCGCGATCTCGCCCAGCCCGTCAGCGCCGTTGAGCACGTTGACGTTGGCGCCCGCGAGGCCGCCCGCCGCCTCCTTGACGATCAGCGGGAGCTGGTCGATCAGCATCCGGTCCAGCGCCACCCGGTCGTACGAAGCCGCCGCCTCCGCCTGGATCTTCATCCGCTCGGCGTCGGCCAGGGCCAGCACCCTGATCCGCTCCGCCTCCGCCTCGGCGGGCTTCACGACCTCCGCCACCAGCTGCTGCTGCCGCAGCTCAGCCGCCCGCTGTGCCAGCTCCGTCTGCGCCGCCAGCACCTCCTGCTGGGCGTGCGCCTGGGCCAGCGGCCCGGCCTGCGCGGCCTCCGCCTGCGCCCGTTCCACCTCCGCCGAGTACTGCGCCTTCACCACCGCGGTTTGCCGGGCGTACTCCGCCTGGTTCCGCGCCGCCACCTGCTCGGCCTCGACCGACAGCTGGGTGGCCTGCGCCTGCGCGATCTGGGCCTGCCGTTGGATGGCCGCCTTATGCGGGGCCGCCATCGCGGCGATGTAGCCGGTCTCCCCGTCGTCGATCGACTGGATCTGCAGCGAGTCCACGATCAGACCGATCTTCGCCATCTCGGTCTTCGAGGTCTCCAGCACCTCAGTGGCGAGCTTCTGCCGCTCGGTGACGATCTCCTCGACCGTCATCGAACCGATGATCGAGCGCAGATGCCCCGCGAAGATCCGCCCGGTCAGCACCGACATCTGGTCCTGGTCGGACAGGAATCGCTGGCCCGCGTTGACGATGCTCTCGGTGTCATTCCCCACCTTGAACGCGATCACCGCCCGCACCGTCAGCACGATGCCCTGCCGGGTCACGCACGTCTCATCGACCTCCGCCTCGCACATCGCGAGCGTCAGAAAGCGGGTCTTGCGGAATATCGGCAGGACGAACTTCCCGTGGCCGGTCACCACGCGGAACGGCGCACCCTGCAGTCCACGCCTGCCACCCGAGATCAGCATCGCCTCATCAGGCGCGGGAACGCGGTAACCGAACATCCTCAGTCTCCTCAACCGGCGTCGCCGGCATCGCCGGCCAACGCGTCCAACGGATCTGCCCACTCGATGACATCGACCTGGCGCTCGCCCCGGGACTCGACCACCAACACCGGCGCCCCCTTCGGCAGAGGCCGCTCCGACCAGGCCAGAAACGCCTCCGAACCACCCCGGATACTCACCAGGATCTCACCAGGACCGGCGGATCCGCGGGTCCCGACGATCACCACCCCGGTACAGCCGACCACGGCCTCGTCCGGCGCCATCCCCGGCCGCCCCCTCGTTATCAGTACGACCCCGAAACTCAGACCTTAACGCTACTCCGACCAGCGGCCCATCCCATTGCGTCGACCGGCCCCGGCCCTCGTCCGCGAGGCGAGCGTGAAGACGACCAGGGAGAACAGCACGGCCACCGCCACCGACAGCGTGTCCGCCACCAGCCGGTCCAGATGCGGCCGCAGACCGTCGACCGTCACTCCGCCGACAACGATCCCGACGACCGTCGCCATGCCCGCCGCAACCCAGTGCGGGTGCCGGGCCATGGCCCACTGGGTCAGCATCATCACGACCGGCCCGAACAGCGCAAACGTCGACTCGCCCACCACACTCAGCACGGCGTACGCCAAGCCCAGGACTGCCCAGCAGCGCGCCAGCATCCGTGCGGCCTCGCCCCACGACACCCCCCCGGGGGGGGCCGGTCACCGTACGGTCCCCCAGCGGACACGCAGGGAGAGCGGCTTGCGGAAGACCAGGCCCTGGGGGGCGGTGGGGTGGGCGGGGTCGAGGTGAGGGGCGGGGAGGCGGTGGAGGAGGCGGTGGAGGGCGACGCGGGTCTCGAGGCGGGCGAGGTGGGCGGCGACGCAGTGGTGGGGGCCGTGGGCGAAGGCCAGGTGGAGGCGGGCGTTGTGGCGGCGGATGTCGAAGCGGTCGGGGTCGGTGAAGAAGGCCGGGTCGCGGTTGGCGCCGGCCAGGGAGACGGTGACGAGGTCGCCGGCGCGGATGTGGGCGGCCGGGCCGAGGGTGAGGTCGCGGGTGGCGTAGCGGTCGACGACGGCCGCGCCGGGTTCGAGGCGCAGGGACTCCTCGATCGCGGCGTCGAGGAGCCCGGGATCGGCGCGTACGAGGGCGAGTTGGTCCGGGTGGGCCAGGAGGTGCAACAGGGCGTTGGTGATCATCGCCTCGGTGGTCTCCAGGCCGCCGAACATCAGCACCGCCGCGTTGGACACCACCTCGGCGGGGCTGAGGGAGCCCGAGCCCGCCGCTTCAGCCAGGAGCGAAGGGCCTCCGGCGACGGTCCGCGCCACGGCCGCCTTCAGCTCCGCGTAGGCCTGAGCGCCGCCCGGTCCCGGGTCGCGTCCCTCCGTGAGCTCCGAAACCGCCCGGACGATGGCGTCGTACCAGGTGAGCAGGTCCTCGGCGGTCCCCTCCAGACCGAGGGCCTCCGCCATGACGGCGGCGGCGAGCGGGCCGGCGAAGTCCCGGCGCAGTTCGGCGGCGCCGGCCGCCTCCAGGGGCGCGAGCAGGCGGTCGGCCTCCTGCTCGATGAGGGCGGCGAAGCCGGTGTGAACGTCCCGGGGCCTGAAAGGGGCGGTGAACGGCGCGCGGTGGCGGGCGTGTTCGGCGCCGTCCAGGGAGAGCATGCTGGGGCCGACGACCTGCGCGGTGGAGAACCGGGGGTCGTCCACCGTGAAGGCCTCGGGGTCCCGCATCACCTTCAGCGCCAGATCGCGCCGGGTGACCAGCCAGCCACCCAGCTCGGGGAGCCAGGAGACGGGTTCGTGCGTGCGCAGCAGGGCCAGCCGGGGGTGCGGGTCACGGGTGAGTTCGGCGAGCGTCGTCGCCGCGCCGAGGGGAAAGGCGGCGACGACGCTCACGACGACTCCTCCGTACGGGGTGCTGCTCAAGCCAGGCCGTTGGAGGACAGCCAGTCCTTCGCCACGACCGCCGGGTCCTCCTTGTCCGTGCCGACCCGCTTCATCAGCTGAACCAGCCCGGCAGTGTCCAGTTTGGCGGATACGGCGTTGAGCGCGGCGACGCCCTTGTCGCTGAGGTCGCCCTTGTGGACCAGCGGGGTCACGTTCTGGACGTCGAAGAGGTGCTTCGGGTCCTCGAGGGAGACCAGATTCAAGGAGATGATCCGCGGGTCGGTGGTGTAGATGTCGCCGACCTGGACGGTGCCGTCCTTGAGGGCGTTGGCGGTGGCGTCCGAGGTGGCCTTCCACTCCTTGAAGGTCAGCCCGTAGACATCCTTGAAGAGCTGCTCGTCGCGCGTCTTGAACTCCGGCGGGCCGCCGACAACGAAGTCGGCCGCGTGGCCCTTGAGGTCGGGGATGCTCTTCAGGTTGTACTTGTCGGCGACCGCCTTGCTGACGGTGAGCGAGTCCTTGTCCTCGGCCGCAGAGGAGTCCAGGAGGGTGAGCGAGGAGGGCAGCGCCTTGGCGAGGGCCGCGTTCACCGCCGCCTCGTCGCTCGACGCGGCTTTCGCCTTCAGGTAGGTCAGCAGGGAGCCGTTGTACTCGGGCAGCACGGTCAGACTGCCGCTCTTGACCTGCCCGTAGATCACCTCGCGGCTGCCGATGTTGAACTTCTCCGTGACCTTGATGCCCTTGGCCTGGAGGGCCTGCGAGTAGATCGAGGCGAGCAGCACGTTCTCGGGGAAGTTCGCGGAGCCGACTGTTACGGTCCCACCGCCGCCGGAGGATTTCGAACTGTTCGCGAGCGGATCGCTGCCGGAGCCGCCGCACGCGGTCGCGCCCAGGACGAGGGTGGCCAGCGTGACGGCCGCGGACGGTCTGGCGAGCAGGTTCTTCGTCACAGGGATTCCTTCGGGGTGAGGGATCGGCGCTGCGCGCGCGCACCTGGCGGCAGCGAGTAGCGGATCAGCGGGGCGAACAGCAGTTGGGCGCCCACGGCGAGCAGGACGACCAGCAGGGCGCCGCCCACCGTGGTCGGGTAGTTCTTCGTGGCGAGGCCGTCGATCACATAGCGGCCGAGGCCGCCGAGACCGACGTACGCGGCGACCGTGGCCGTCGCGATCACCTGGACGGTCGCCGTGCGCAGGCCGGCCAGCAGCGTCGGGAGAGCGGCCGGGAGGCAGACCCTGAACAGGACTTGACGATGCGTCAGACCCGTACCCAGCGCGGCGTCCCGGACCTGCGGATCGGTACCGCGCACCCCCTCGGCGGCGGCCACCAGCAGGGACGGCGCGGCGAGCGCGACCAGCGGGATGAGGACCGTCAGGTCGCTGATTTTGGCCAGCAGCACGGCGAGCGTGACCAGGCCGAGGGTGGGCAGGGCGCGGGCGGTGCCGGCCAGCGCGGTCACGGCGAAGGCGCCGCGCCCGGTGTAGCCGATCAGCAGCCCGGCCGGGATCGCCAGCAGGCTTGCCCACAGCAGCGCTTCGCCGGTGAAGGCCAGATGCTCGCCGACCCGGTGGACGATCGAGTCCGGGCCGCTGCGGTGGGCAGGGTCGTTGACGAACGCACTGATCCAGTCGAGCCAGTTCACTGGGTCGCTCCTCGTTGCCGGCGGGTGGCCCGGCGCTCATGCGCGGCCCAGGGCGCGAGCAGCCGCAGGGCGAGTACGAGGGCCAGATCGGTGACCAGGGCCAGCGCGGCGACCAGTACGATGCCGGCCACGATAGGGGTCGGGAACGTGCGCTGGAAGCCGTCGATGAAGAGGTAGCCGAGGCCGCCCCGCCCGATCAGCGCGCCCACCGCCGCAAGCGAGATGCTCGACACCGCCGCCACCCGCAGCCCGGCGACCACGTACGAGACGGCGGCGGGGAGTTCCACCGCGGCGAGCCGGCGCCAGGGGCCGTAGCCCATCGCGGTCGCCGACTGCCGCAGCGCCTCGGGGACCGCGCGCAGCCCGTCCACCGTGGCCGGCACCAGGACCGCCAGGGCGTAGCAGGTGAGCGGGATCATGACCGTGGTGCGGGTGGCCAGTCCGGTGTACGGGATCAGCACCACGAACACCGCGACGCCGGGCAGCGCGTACACCACGTTGAAGACGAGGGCGACCGGCTGGTAGAGCCTCGGGAAGCGCGTGCAGAGCAGCCCCAGCGGCACCGCGATCACCAGGGCGATCAGCACCGGGACGAGAGCGATCACGGCGTGGTCGAGGGTGAGGTCGCGCAGATACGCGAGGTGGCTGCCGATCCAGCCCCACCGGACCAGAGGTTCGTCCGTCACGGCTGCCGCCCACCCGGCACCTTCGCCGTACCGGCCGACGTGCCGGTCGATGTACCGGCGGCCGCCGCACCGGCGGCCAGTGCGCCGAGGATGCCTGCCCGGCTGACCGTGCCCACCGCCCGCCCGGTCTCCGCGTCGACGGCGACGGCCAGGCCGCTCGGGGAGAGCACGGCGGCGTCCAGCGCGGCATGCAGGCTGTCCCGGGCCGGTACGAAGACCGGGGCGGGGCCCTGCAGTTGGCCGTCGGGGCCGGTCCACCCGGTCGGCCGGCCTTCCGCGTCCAGGGCCAGCTCCCAGCCGTCGGCGCGACCGAGGCCGTCGAGCTCGACCCCGGTCGCGGGCACCAGCCCCAGCCCGCGCAGGCCGCGCCCGGGGCCGAGGAAGGCGGTCACGTCCTGGTCGGCCGGGCTGGTCAACAGGGTGTGCGGATCAGCACGTTGGGCTATGTGTCCGTGGTCGCGCAACACCACGACCTGGTCCCCGAGCCGTACCGCCTCGTCGATGTCGTGCGTGACGAAGAGCACCGTCTTGTGCAACTCGGCCTGGAGCCGGAGCAGTTCCTCCTGCAACCCCGCCCTCACCACCGGGTCCACCGCGCTGAAGGGTTCGTCCATCAGCAGCACCGGCGGGTCCGCCGCCAGCGCCCTGGCCACTCCGACCCGTTGCTGCTGACCGCCCGACAGCTGGAAGGGGTAGCGCCGTCCCGTCTCCGGTGGCAGGCCCACCAGTTCGAGCATCTCCGCGGCCCTCGCCCGGGCCCGTTTGCGGTCCCACCCGAGCAGATACGGGACCGTGGCTATGTTGTCCAGCACCCGCCGCTGCGGAAACAGTCCCGCCTGCTGGATCACGTACCCGATCCCCCGCCGCAGCTTCGCCGCGTCCAGCCCCGCCACATCGGCGCCGTCCAGCAGCACCCGCCCCGCCGTCGGCGTGACCATACGGTTCACCATGCGCAGGATCGTCGTCTTGCCGCAGCCCGACGGCCCGACCAGCACGGTCGTCCGTCCGGCAGGCACCTCCAGGTCAAGCCCCTCCACGGCGACGGTGCCGTCCGGGTGGCGCTTGGCAGCGCCCTCAAATCTGATCACGGGGAATCCTCGCGGTCTCGTCGACGTCGGGAGTTGGCGCGTACGGCGGACCTGCGGGCGATCGCGGTACACGGATCTCGCGGATCAAGCTCCAAGGACAGCACAGGCGAAGGAGGAGAAGAAGAGTCAGTGCGCACACATGTCGCTCGCCTGGCGTCGCAGATCGACGTGCAGGCGGCAGGTCAGAACCACACCGGACTTCATGCGGCGATCGTTCAAGAGCCGGCCGAGGTCGTCAAGGACTGTCCGTATGACGGAATGGACAGTCGCTGTCAGCGCACGGTCAAGCCACCGTCAGCGGCTTCCGCCGGCCAGGAGCGGCGGGATCGAGGGGACCTCGGGGGCGTTGTCGCTATCGGCCTGGGTCATGCGGAACTCGGCGGGGTAAGCCCAGCCCCCGCACCCTCACCCTCACCCTCACCCTCACCACCCTCGCCGCCACCGGCTCCACGGCCAAGCAGTACCTCGACGCCCGCATCCTGCTGGAGGCCAAGCGCCTCCTCGTCCACACCGACGCCACGGCTGCGGACATCGCCGGCCACCTCGGCTTCCGTGAGCCGGGTGTGACTTCAGCAACTTCTTCCGGAAGCGCGACGGCTGTACGCAGTTCCGCGCCATGGCGCGCGGCCTCATCTGACCGCACGGGCGGCTGAAACGGGCTGTCGCCCGCACGGGGGAGTGGGCTCCGTTCAGATGTACCTGACCCTGCGGCCCGACCCTGGCCTGGTCGCGAGGGCCGCGGCCCGCCAAGTGCCCGACGCCCACACGCTCGTCGTCCTCCTCCCCGGCCTGCTGCTCTCGGCGCCCAAGCCGCAGCGCCCGGTGGCGGAGGAGCAGCTGCGCCCACTCCCGCGAAAGGACCGGGTGTGACCGGCGCCGACGGGCTTCCGCCGCATCTCGCGCCCTGGGCCGCGCAGCTGACCGCGCTCGACCCGCGATGCGCCTCCGCCGGGCGAGCAGGTCCTCAAGGAGGCCCATGCCGTCCTCGGCCCCGGCATCGCCCACGCCCGGTCTCTGGCCGGACACGTGTGGCGGTTCGCCGGGCCGGACGGCCTGCACCCCGGCACCCGGCGCACGGAGGAGGGCGAGGAACCGCTGGGCGTCGTCCTCGTGGAAGGGGGCCAGGCGCACCTGGTGACCCGCTCCGCCTCGGGCCTGCTCCTGAGGTTGCGTGGCCCGGTGGCCGACACCGTACTCACCAAATGGTCCGGCTCCCCGCACCCGCCCGCTCTGCACCCGAGCCTCCCGCTGCTCGCCGTACAGCGCCAGAACGGCACGATCGACGTGGCCGACCTGGCGACCGGGAACCGGCTGCTCACCCTGCGGAGCGAGGCATGACCACCACCCAGCGCTTCCGGGGCAGCGTCGAGGCCCGGGCGTTCGTCCTCGCCGCCCCGCTGATCGGCGGGACCGAGGCCCGCGCCCGCGTACTGGAGCTGTGGCGTCCCGGCGTCACCGTGCACCGACTCCCCACCGGCGACTGGCTGGTGGTGCTGCCCGAGCCGGAGACCGTACGCGCCGAACGGGCCCCCGGCCTGCCGCTGGCGGACGGACCGCGCGCCGGGCGGATCGACGTGCCGCAGGCAGGAGAGGTGCGGACGTACGACACCGCGGACCTGCCCGAGCTCGACCCGGCGGAATGGCTGGACCTCAGCGGCTACGCGAGGCACACGCTGGCCGCGCTGGAACCGCCGCAGCCACCGGCGGCCGCACTGCTGCCGCCCGATCCTTCCGCGAGCCCCGACCTGCGGGCGACGGCCGGGGTGGACGAGGCCTCCCCGAAGGCGCTGCGCGGGCTGCGTGGCATGGCGGACTCCGCCGGAAGCGGCGCACACAGCGGCGGCACCAGCGGGACGCGTCCGCCGAGGGAGTGGGCCGGCGTCACCTTCCCGAGCGGCCCCGCTCCACGGCTGCGCGTGCACGCCGGGCTGGCCACGGTCCATGACGCCGAGGGCAGGATCGTCGTCCTCGACACCGCCCGCCGGGCACCGGTGCTGAGCACGCTCACGTCACTGGCCTGAGACCTTCAGCGGGCGGCCTCGAAGGCGCGCCCCGCTTCGGTGGCCACCGGGCCGCTGCGGAAGAGGCCGCTGCTCGGCTCGGAATCGGAGGCGGGGAGCCCGAACCAGGCGTAGCGGCGCAGGTAGGGCAGGCCGGCGAGCATGCGGGTGGAGGCGGTGACGAAGGCGGCCTGCTGGTGGGGCGTCGGGAAGCGGGTGCCCTGGGAGAAGTCGATCACCCTCGGGAGCTCCCCGTGACCCTGCGGCCGTGGCAGAAAACCTGCTGCTCCGAATCGGGGAAATCTATCGCGGCCGCAGTAGACATGCCTTCGTCCCACGGCTAGGGTTTTTCTCGTAGCCAAACGAGTCAACAACCGGCACGGCAACGGAGTCATGGGGCCAGGAAGTGCAGGAAAGGTCCCACGGCTGGTTGCCGGGTCGGGCGGCCCCAGGGGCCGCCGAGCAGTACCGCAGCACAGAGCAGTACCAGTAGTACCGGCCCAAGAAGACGCACAAGAGAGGAGTAGACGCCATCAGGATCGCCCGAGCGAGTGTGTAGTCCGCTCGGGTACCGCAGGCCCCCGGATTGGAAGGTGGTCCCCGGTCACGCATCCGCGATCCCCGCACCTCCGGCCTCCCAGGCGGACGTGCGGAATACAAAAGTCGGCGCACAGCGCCGACAGATGGTGTTGACATCCCTCGGGGCCCTGGTGCCAAACGGCACCAGGGCCCCTCGACGCGCCCCAAGGACCTGGAACCAGGAAGCAAGAAGAGGTGCAAGTGCCCCCAGAGACCCAACCGCAGCACACCGATCGATTCGACGACGACGACTACCCCGCCTACACGATGGGCCGCGCCGCCGAGATGATCGGCGCCACACCCGGCTTCCTCCGCGCCATCGGCGAAGCCCGGCTCATCAGCCCTCTGAGGTCCGAGGGCGGCCACCGCCGCTACTCCCGCTACCAACTGCGCGTCGCCGCCCGCGCCCGCGAGCTGGTCGACGGCGGTACGCCGATCGATGCCGCCTGCCGCATCGTCATCCTGGAGGACCAGCTCGAGGAGGCCCTGCGGCTCAACGAGGAACTGCGCCGCCGCCCCGCGGCGGACCCGGACGGGGCCGCCGCTTCCTGACGACCGGAGTGCCGCGTTCCGCGGAGCGAATATCTACTGTCGCCGGTGCAGAAATTATCGCAATGCGCGGTGAGGGTTTATGGCGTAACGGGCGGAGCGATATCACTTGCCGCGCCCAGCCGCTCGCACCGTGCTACGGTTGATCACAGTTGCAGTTGTGGTTCCCAAAGACTTCAAGTGCTCTTGTCGGCTTTCTCTGCTGATAGGCGCTCTTTTGTATTTCCGGTGCTTTGCTTCCGGACAGGGCAATCATTACAGCGACGCGGGGTTCGCACAGTGCGGACCTCCGGGTATTGCCCCGAAGGAGATTTGACATGGCTAGTGGCACCGTGAAGTGGTTCAACGCGGAAAAGGGCTTTGGCTTCATCGAGCAGGACGGCGGCGGCGCCGACGTCTTCGCCCACTACTCGAACATCGCCACCTCCGGCTTCCGTGAGCTTCAGGAGGGCCAGAAGGTGAACTTCGACGTGACGCAGGGCCAGAAGGGCCCGCAGGCCGAGAACATCGTTCCCGCCTGACGCTGAACCCTTCGACGCAGCTGGGTCCGCACCGCGAGGTGCGGACACCGGCTCGTTGTTTTTTTGGGCCGTTCCGCTCGCCAGGCCCGGGCTTTGAATTCGTCTTCTTCGGCTCGTTCCTGCGATTCCTTGCGCCGCTCATCGCTGCCAGGAATTCCTCGATACGTGTCGCATCGAGGAAGGTTCTGCATGAACCGCACATCGCGCACGAACGACCGTTACTCCCGATCCCGAACGGGCGGCTCCGGCGGCAACCGACGTCGTCCCGCCGCGCCGCAGGGTGAGTTCGCCCTGCCGGTCACCGTCACCCCGGCCCTGCCCCCGGCGGCGACATTCGCCGAGCTGGACATGCCGCTCCCGCTGCTGACGACGCTCACCGGCCTGGGCATGACCGAGCCGTTCCCGATCCAGGCGGCCACGCTGCCGAACTCGCTGGCCGGCCGTGACGTCCTCGGCCGCGGCCGCACCGGGTCGGGGAAAACCCTCGCCTTCGGCCTGGCACTGCTCGTCCGCACCGCCGGACAGCGAGCCGAGTCCGGCCGCCCGCTGTCCCTGGTCCTCGTGCCCACCCGGGAACTGGCCCAGCAGGTCACCGACGCGCTCACCCCCTACGCCCGGTCGCTGAAGCTGCGGCTGGCCACCGTGGTCGGCGGCATGTCGATCGGCCGGCAGGCGAACGCCCTGCGCGCCGGTGCCGAGGTCGTCGTCGCCACTCCGGGACGGCTCAAGGACCTCATCGAGCGCGGCGACGCCCGCTTGGACCGGGTCGCCATCACCGTCCTGGACGAGGCCGACCAGATGGCCGACATGGGCTTCATGCCCCAGGTCACCGAGCTGCTCGACCAGGTCCGCCCCGACGGCCAGCGGATGCTGTTCTCGGCCACCCTGGACCGTAACGTCGACCTCCTGGTCCGCCGCTACCTGCACGACCCGGTGGTCCACTCGGTCGACCCCTCGGCCGGCGCGGTCACCACGATGGAGCACCACGTGCTGCACGTGCACGGCGCGGACAAGCACGCCACCACCACCGAGATCGCGGCCCGCGACGGCCGGGTCCTCATGTTCCTGGACACCAAGCACGCCGTGGACCGGCTCACTGAGCACCTGCTGAACAGTGGCGTACGGGCGGCGGCGCTGCACGGCGGGAAGTCCCAGCCGCAGCGCACCCGCACCCTCGCCCAGTTCAAGACCGGCCACGTCACGGTGCTGGTGGCCACCAATGTCGCGGCGCGCGGCATCCACGTCGACAACCTCGACCTGGTCGTCAATGTCGACCCGCCCAGCGACCACAAGGACTACCTGCACCGGGGCGGCCGCACCGCCCGCGCGGGTGAGTCCGGCAGCGTCGTCACCCTGGTGCTGCCCAACCAGCGCCGCGAGATGGCCCGGCTGATGGCCACCGCCGGCATCACCCCGCAGACGCACCAGGTCCGCTCCGGCGAGGCCGAGCTGACCCGGATCACCGGCGCCCAGGCCCCCTCCGGGGTCCCCGTCACGATCACCGCACCGGCGGCGGAGCGTACCGAGCGCGGCGCCTCCTCGGGTCGCGGCCGGCGTAGCCGCCCCGCTCACGACCGCCGCTCCCCCGGATCCTCCTCGTCCTCGGCGCGGACCGGCGGCACGCAGCGCCGGTCCTCTCTCACCAGCGCCGCGTAGGAGCTGCCCGGAGCACCTCAGACCAGCCACGTCCCCTTTCCGGCTTTCTCCTGAACCCTGTCGAGGCACCCATGCGCTGCGTCATCGCCCACTTCTCGTTCGACCTGGTCAAGAGTGAAGTGCTGCAGTCGATGAAGGGCATCAAGCCCGAACCCGTCACGGGCGCGTCCGTGATCATCGGCCGCCGTACCTACCCCGTCATGCAGGTGGGGGAAGTGATCACCAGGCAGGACCGGCGCGACTTCTCCGCCGGCGAGGTGACCAGGGCGCTGACCCGCCTCGGCTTCACCTGCCGCCCGGCCCCCGCGGCCGTCCCCGTCGCGGTCCTCAACCCGCTCGAGACGGCGGCGGCACTGCTCGGGTATCCCGCCCGTATGTGATCTCCGCAGGATTGAGCGGCGCCTTCACGGTTACCCGTCACCCATGGCACGGATACGGATGCCCGGGCACCGTAGCGGGCACGACGAGTCTGAACGACGCACCGACGGGGCGCCGCCCGGCGAGGGGCCGGGCCCGGATCCGCAGGTGGAGCGGGCCGCGCCCGACGAGCCGACGCAGATGCCGAGGAAGGCCTGGTGGCCGGTGCTGCGCCGGACGTTCGGCGAGTTCCAGGACGACGAACTCACCGACCGGGCCGCCGCATTGACGTACTACGGGATCCTGTCCCTCTTCCCGGCCCTGCTGGTGCTGGTGTCGCTGCTGGGGGTCGCCGGGCGGTCGGCGACGCAGCAGGTGCTGGACAACCTCAGGCAGCTCGCGCCGGGCTCCGCGCGGCAGGTGATCACCAATGCGGTGGAGCAGTTGCAGGGCAGGGGCAGCACCGGGTCGGTGCTGGCGATCGTCGGCCTGCTGGCGGCGGTGTGGTCGGCGTCGAGCTATGTGGCCGCGTTCATCCGGTCCGCGAACGCCGTGTACGACATCGCAGAGGGGCGCCCGATCTGGAAGCTCACCCCGATCCGGCTGGCGGTGACGGTGGTGCTGATGGTGCTGGCGTGCGCCAGTGCGCTGATCGTGGTGTTCACCGGCGGTGTCGCGCGGCAGGCCGGCACCGCGCTGGGGATCGGCGACACCGCGCTGACGGTGTGGTCCATCGCCAAGTGGCCGGTCCTGGCCCTGCTGGTCACCAGCATGATCGCGACCCTGTACTGGGCCTCACCGAACGCGAAACTGCACGGCTTCCGGTGGATCACCCCGGGAAGTTTCCTGGCGCTGCTGATCTGGCTGGCCGCCTCCGCGGGCTTCGCCGCCTACGTGGCGAACTTCGGCTCGTACAACAAGACCTACGGCACCCTCGCCGGGGTGATCATCTTCCTGGTGTGGCTGTGGATCACGAACCTGGCGATCCTGCTGGGCCTGGAGTTCGACGCCGAGATGGCCCGCGAACGCGCCATCCTCGGCGGCCTCCCCGCCGACGAGGAGCCGTACGTCCAGCCGCGCGACACCCGCACCTGGGAGGACGAACGGTAGGCCGACCGTGCCGGGGTAGGCGCGCGGCCACGAGGACGACGCCCCCAACGCCACCGACGAGGAGCGCACCTGGCAGGAAGTCCTCCTCGCTGCCGCCGTCCAGGGAGCCGTCTTCGCCACCGTCAAAGCCGCCGTCGACCGCGGCGGCGCCACGGCCACCCGGAGCCTCACCGGCAAGTGGCCCGGCTGACGGCGGCGGGGGCGGGCGGGGGCCGGGGCTTGCCGGGGTGGTGGCCCCCGCAAAACCCAATGCAGCGGGGGTGTGGGGGCGGCAAATGACAGGTGCTGGACAAAGATTTGGCCAAGCCAGGGACGTTTCGGCTCGGCCGTGATCGGGTCTCCTCCGACGGCTGTGTCAATGCCCGTTTGGGAGGATCTGGTGTCAGCACCAACCCGTAAAAGACGATGGTTCACGATCTGCGCCATCACCGCATCCGCCGCCCTCGTCGCCGTACCCGCAGGCGCCGCGTCAAGCCAGGGCAGTCCCTTCGGGGCCCGTACGACTGCACAACTCGCGGCCGAGCGCCTGCAGTCGATGGGCGGTGTCAGCGCCAAGGCGAAGGCGCAGGACTCCGACGGCGGCAACGAGGCCGACGAGATAGCCGAGGGCGCCGACCAGTACGCCGAGGCCCGGACGTCGCCGGGTGTCGTGGCGCCGGGGGCGTACGGCGCCGCCTGGAGCAGCCTGAGCAACCTGCCGAGCACCGGGGGAAGCTGGCAGAACGTCACGAACCTGCCGTACAACTCCGACGACCCGCGCTACCGCGACTACGACTCCAACTCCAGCGGCGGCTCGGGCAACGTCACCGGCCGCCTGGCGGCGATGGCCGCCGACAACGGCGGTTACGTCTACGCGGGCAGCGCCGGCGGCGGAGTGTGGCGGTCCGGGACCGGCGGCGGGAAATGGCAGCCGATCAGCGACAAGCTTTCCTCGCAGTCCACTGGCGCACTCGCGCTCGACAGCAGCGGCAGGCTCTGGCTGGGCACCGGCGAGGCGAACACCAACGCGGACGCCTACCTCGGCAGCGGGGTCTACGTCCTGTCGAGCCCCCACCACGGCACCTTCTCCTCCCGCAGCCGGGTCGGCGGCGACGAACTGGAGAGCACCACCATCCACCAGCTGCGCTTCGGCGGCGGCAAGGTGTACGCGGCGACCAGCGAGGGCGTGTGGAGCCACTCCACGAAGAAGCTCAGCGGTGCCTGGAAGCTCGAGTACGCGCCCAACCCCGACTACCTGCCCGGCGGTTCGCTGGCCAACGACCCCTCGGCCCCGTACAAGAACATCGCCAACGACATCGCGATCGACCCGAAGGACCCCTCGAAGGTGGTCCTGGCGGTCGGCTGGCGCAGCGGTGACGACTACAACGGCTTCTACACCAAGGTGAACGGCACCTGGACGCGGATCACCAGCGGCCTGGGCGACCTGCCCTCCGACGCGGCAAACGTCGGCAACGTCACCTTCGCCCGCTCCGCCGACGGCTCGCGCTACTACGCGATCGAGCAGTCCCCGGAGCAGCTGAACACCAACCCGGACAGCGGCCTGGAGGGCATCTACGTCTCCAAGTCCGGCTCTCCCACCGGCTCCTGGACGAAGATCGCCGACTACCAGGGCCTCGCCTCCGACGGCTCCGCGCTGACCTCCAGCGGCTACATGCCGGGCGTACAGGCCTGGTACAACCAGTTCCTGACCGTCGACCCGGCCAACGCGCAGCACGTGTACGCGGGCCTGGAAGAGGTCTACGAGACCAAGGACGGCGGCAGCAGCTGGTCGACCGTCGGCCCGTACTGGAACTTCGGCTTCTCCTGCTGGAGCATCGACCCCACCAAGCAGACCGGCGACTGCAACCAGACCACCCACTCCGACCAGCACGGCGTCGCCATCGGTAGCTACCACGGCAAGAGTTACGTGTACGTGGGCAATGACGGCGGCGCGTACAAGCGGCCGGTCAACGGCTCGCAGGACTCCTCCGGCCACGCCACCGACTGGACGTCGCTCAACGACGGCACCATCGACACCCTCCAGTACTACTCGGTGGGCGTCGGCAAGGACCTGACGTACGGCGGCGTCTCGGTCACCGGCGGCCTGCAGGACAACGGCCAGTCCTTGCTGCGCAGCAACGACAAGGTCATGGGCTCCAACTTCGGCGGTGACGGCGGCGACACCCTCACCGACCCGGCCAACGGCTGCAACATCGCCGAGGAGTACGTCTACCTCGCGGTCCAGATCACCCAGAACTGCGCCGTCAACAACGGCTCCTGGATCGACGGATCCGGCCCGATCACCTCGTACTCCGTCGCGCCGCCCGACAACGCCACCGGCGAGGCCCGCTTCATCGCCCCGCTCGCCGCCGACCTGAAGGACAGCTCGACCTGGATCGCGGGCGGCCGCCACGTGTGGGTGCAGACCCACGGCTACGCCATCCGCAGCGGCGACGAGTGGACCAACGCGTACGACCTCGGCGCGGGCCACACCGCCACCGCCGTCGCCTCCTCCGGCGGCAAGGTCTACGCGGCCTGGTGCGGCCCCTGCAACAACCAGGGCTTCACCCGGGGCATCTCCGTCGGCAACGCGGACGGCACCGGCTGGCACGACATCACCCTGCCGGCCGACGGGACCGTGCCGAACCGCTACCTCAGCGGCTTCGCCATCGACCCGAAGGACGCGAACCACGTCTACCTCGCGGTCAACGGCTTCTCGCGGCACTGGACCGAGGGCCCCGGCGCGGGCGTCGGCCACGTCTTCGAGTCCAAGGACGGCGGCACCACCTGGACCGACATCTCGGCGAACCTCCCCGACGTGCCGGCCGACTCCGCGATCGTCCTGCCCAACGGCGGCCTCGCCGTCGCCACCGACCTCGGCGTCGTCTACCGCGCGCCGGGCCGTACGAGCTGGAAGCGCGTCGGCAACCTGCCCGCCGTCGCCGTGCTCCAGCTGAAGCTCAGCCCGAACGGCAAGACCCTGTACGCGGCCACCCACGGCCGCGGGATCTACACGATCGGCGTACGCGGCCTCAGGTAAGCGGCACGGCGGTACGAGGAGGGGTGACCCCGGGGCTGGAACCGGGGGTCACCCCTCCTTCGCGTACGGGACCACGCTGATTTTGAGCCTGAAGGCAGCCCGCGCCGCGCCCGCCACGTCCGGCGCCTTCGCCAGCGCGGTGACCTCGGCCGCCCCCGCCCGCACCCCGGCGCACCGCAGCGACGCATGGCCGGTGCCGTCCGCGTCAACCCGCCACCCGGACGCCAGTACGAGAACCGGCGCCGAACTGTGCACCGCCGTCCACCGCCTGTCGTCGGTGCGCGGCCGCAGGGTCAGGGTCACCACGGTCCCGGGCCGCACGCACAACTGCTGCTCCACCGCACCGCCCGGCTCCACGGTGATCTCCGCGTGCCCGGCGGCGCAGCTCCCCGTGGGGGCGGAGGACCCGGACGGCCCTCCCGTACCGCCCCCGCCCGCTGGGCCGCCGCCCGCCGGCCCGCCGCACGCCGCCAGCACGACCACCCCGGCAACCACTCCGGCGATCGCCGTCCACCCGGCCCAGCACCGCATCCCAGCACCTCCCGACCGACCCGCTCGCGTACTACCAGCATGCCGGGCAAAGCTACGGCTGGGCTTCCCGGCGGAACAGCGCCGTCCAGAGGAAGGGTTCGCCGAAGCGCGGGGACTCGGGCGGTTCGTCGCGCATGCGGCGCAGTTCGACCTCGGTCAGGTCGGAGAAGATCCAGCGGAGCGACTCCGCCGTGTAGGCGAGGCCGCCATGGAGGCCGGACTGGCGATAGAAGTCGACGTCGGGGAGTTCGGACCCCATCCCGCCGGACGCGAAGCAGACGAGGGCGAAATGGCCGCCGGGCGCGAGGGCCCGGTCGAGCAGGGCCAGATAGCTGAGGCGGCGGTGCGGCGGCAGATGGTGGAAGCAGCCGGAATCGTAGATCAGGTCGTACGGGCCGCCTCCCGGTTCGCCACCGGCGAGCTTCGCGAAGGCGTCCCCGCAGCGGAACCGGACCTCGGCCCCCGCCTCGCGGGCGCGCTCCTCGGCCCAGGCGATGGCCGCCGGGGAGAGGTCGACGGCGTCCACCTCGAAGCCCCGCGAGGCCAGATGGAGCGCGTTACGACCCGGCCCGCAGCCCAGGTCCAGGGCCCGGCCCCCGGTGATCAGGCCCCGGTCCAGGTACGAGACCAGGTTCTCGTCCGGCTTCGCCACGAAGAACGGCACCGGCTTGGACGGATCCGCGTAGAAGCCGTCCCACCACGAGGCCGCACCCGCTGTCCAGCGGTCCGCCTCCGGCGCGAACAGGCCGTCCAAGAGCCCCAGCACATCGTCCAACGAGCGTATGTTCCGGTCCATCCGGTCCCCTTTCCCCAGGAGGAAATTTTATCCCCGGCGGACACAAAAGCCCAGGTCAGACGGCATGATCGGATGCCATCACCGGCCCTCTGCGGGGCTCTGACGCGGATGCCGGGGATCGCCCTTCACGGGTGACGCGCATCACCGTCCACACCCCGCCGAAGCCCGTCACGGCGGCAATCCGCGCCACGCCGGCCCGGGTTTTCGCAGCGAAATCACTCACGCAGCGCCGCGACGGCCCGCGCGGCGGCGGCGCCGATCGCGGCATTGATCGCCGCGTCGTCCGAGCCCGGCCGGGACCTCGTGAAAACCGCGGCCGCATACCGGCGACCGTTCGGGTACGAGATCACGCCGACCTCATTCATTCCACCCCGCCCG
Organism: Streptomyces soli; assembly: GCF_003999195.1. Taxonomy (GTDB): domain Bacteria; phylum Actinomycetota; class Actinomycetes; order Streptomycetales; family Streptomycetaceae; genus Actinacidiphila; species Actinacidiphila soli. The sequence goes on along the minus strand of NZ_RJVR01000176.1, from coordinate 23,167 downwards.
GCCGAGGGACGAAGGAAAAGCGCCGGGCTCAGCCGCCCAGCAGGCTGACCAGGAGGGCGGCGTTGAGCCCCACAACGACCAGGCTGACAGCCCAGCCGCCGTATGTCGTCGCGGGCCGGTTGACCCACCGGCCCATGACGGCGGGATCACGGGTGAGGGCGATCAGCGGGAAGAGGGCGAAGGGGATGCCGAAGGACAGGACGACCTGGCTGATGACGAGGGCGGCTGTCGGGCTCGCGCCGCTGGCCAGGATCGCGAGGGCGGGCGCCATGGTGAGCACCCGGCGCAGGATCAGCGGTATGCGCCGTCCGAGGAAACCGCCCATCACCACCTCCCCCGCGTACATGCCGACGCTGGTGCCGGCCAGGCCCGAGACGAGCAGGGCCAGCGCGAACACGAGCGCCGCCCCGGGCCCGACGAGCCGCCCGTACGCGTCGTGCGCCGCGCCGAGCGACTGGGCCGCCTCGGGCGCACCGGGGTGGAAGAGGGTCGCCGCCGACACCAGCAGGGCTACGTTGACCGCGCCGGCCAGGCCCATCGCGATGAGTACGTCGGCCCGTACGTGACGCAGGAGCCTGCGGCGCAGCGGGCGGTCCCGGTCACCCGGCGGGCCGCCGCCCGTCTCGAGGGAGCCGGGGGCGAGGGAGAGGCTGTAGCGGTCACTGGTCAGCGCCGAGTGCAGGTAGATGACGTGCGGCATCACCGTGGCGCCGACGATGCCGCCGGCCAGCACCAGGCTCTCGGCGCCCGACAGGCGCGGCAGCAACCCGCCGGCCGCCGTGGCCACCGGGGAGCCCGTGCCCAGCACCTGGCGGAGAAACAGCCCGAGCAGACAGGCCAGGCAGCCCGCCATCAGCACCTCGAACCGCCGTTGCCCACGGCCGCGCATCGGCATGACCGCCAGCGAGGCGGCACCGACGACCAGGCCGCCGAGCCACAACGGCAGTCCGAAGAGCAACTGCAGGGCGATGGCCCCGCCGACGACCTCGGCGAGGTCGGTCATCACCACGATGGCCTCCGCCTGGGCCCACAGCCCCCACACGACCGGCGTCCGGTACCGGACCCGGCACAGCTGCGGCAGGCTCATGCCGGTGGCGACGCCGAGCTTGGCGGAGAGGTACTGCAGCAGCATCGCGACGACGTTCGCGCTGAGCAGCACCCACAGCAGCAGCGGTCCGAAGGCCGCGCCCGCCTGCACATTGGTGGCGAAGTTCCCCGGGTCGACGTAGGCGATGGCCGCGACGAAGGCCGGTCCGAGCAGCGCGTACGACAGCCCCGAGCGCAGCCACGGCCCGCGCTCCCCCGGGGTCCGGCCGCCTCCGGCGGTCTTTGCCAGGGACACCGGGCCCGGAATGGCCGACCACGGTGGCCGGCCTGGTCGAGCCGCGGAAGGATCAGCCGTCATGTCACCGCACTCCTTGTCGCTTCCGTCTCGTGGCCCGGGGGACTGCGCGGTCAGCCACAACGCCGCTGCGGTCGACGCCGGTTGCGCCCCACAGGCGCGCGGGGAACTGCGCGCTCAGCCACCACCTCGCCGCAGTCGCCGACGCACAACAACCGCAACGGCGTGTAGCCGCCCGCCCTCACGGGATGTTGGACGGCCGGGCCAGCCCCTCCGCGAGGTCACCGATCTCCGGGGAGACGATGGAGCCAGGGTTGCCGATGACCTCCTCGACGACCAGGGTCTCGGTGGTGAGCAGGAGCGCGGCGATGGACGCGGCGCTGAGGAGGGCGCTGCGGGTGACCTTGACGGGGTCGATGACGCCGCGTATGTGCAGGTCGGCGTAGTCGCCGCGCAGGGCATCCAGGCCGAAGCCGACGGGCAGGGCGGCGACCCGCTGTTCGGCCTCGTCGGGGTCGAGGCCGGCGTTGATGGCGATCCAGCGCAGCGGTTCCGCGAGGGCCTTGGCGACGATGGCGCGCCCGATGGCAGGGTCGCCGCTGAAACCGTCACCGTCACCGGACCCGGACCCGTCGAGGGCCGCGATGTCGGCGCGCACGTGCACCAGGGCTGCCCCGCCGCCCGCGACGACGCCCTCCTCGGCGGCGGCACGCGTGGCGGCGAGAGAGTCCTCCAACCGCATCTGCTTCTCCCGGAGTTCGACGCCGCTGGCGGCGCCGACGCGGATGACGGCGACGCCGCCGGAGAGCTTGGCGATGCGTTCGCCGAGCTTGTCGCGGTCGTGGTCGTTGGTGGCGCGTTCCAGCTCGGTCTTGAGGTTCTCGATGCGTTCGCTCACCCGTTCCTTGCCGCCCGCACCGCCGAGGATGGTGGTGGAGCGCTCGGTGGCGATGACCTTCTCGGCGCGCCCCAGGTCCTCCAGGGTGGCGCCTTCGAGGGTGCGGCCGGCGGTGCCGGTGATGACCCGGCCGCCGGTCAGGGCCGCCATGTCCTCCAGCTCCGCGATGCGCCGGAAGCCGAAGCCGGGGGCGCGTACGGCGAGGGAACGGAAGGTGCCGTGGGCCGCGTTGGTGACGAGCATGCCGAGCGCGGGACCGTCGACGTTCTCGGCGATCACCACCAGCGGGGCGCCGGTGCGGGTCACCTGGTCCAGGAGCGGCATCAGTTCCCGCACCTTGACGATCTTGGTGTCGCAGTAGAGAAGGTACGGATTCTCCAGCACCGCCTCCATGCGTCCCTGGTCGGTGACCATGTACGGCGAGACCCAGCCGTTGTCGAACTCCAGGCCCTCCGCGTACTCGACGCTCAGCCCGTACGCCGAGGACTCCTCGACGGTGACGACGCCGGTGCGCCCGACCCGGGCCACGGCCTCGGCGATGGCCGCGCCGATGGCCGGGTCGTTGTTGGCGGACAGCGCGGCGACGCGCACCAGTTCCTCGTCGGAGCTGAGCGGCCGGGACTGGGCGGCGAGGGAGTCGACGGCGGCGGCGACGGCGGCCTCGATGCCGTTCTTCAGCAGCACCGGGTTGGCGCCTTCGTTGACCGCCTTCAGACCCTCGCGCACGATGGCCTGGGCGAGCACGGTCGCGGTGGTGGTGCCGTCGCCGACGTCCCCGTTGGTGCGGGTGGCCACCTCCTTGACAAGCTGGGCGCCCATGTTGGCGAAGGGGTCCTTGAGCTGGATCTCGCGCGCGATGGTGACGCCGTCGTTGGTGATGGTCGGCGGTCCGGTCAGCTTCTCCAGAACCGCGTTACGGCCCTTGGGCCCGAGGGTGACGCGCACCGCGTCGGCGAGCGCGTTCACCCCGCTCTCCAGCAGTGCGCGCGCTTCGGCGTTGAAGCGCAAGTCCTTCGCCATAGCGGTGTCGTCCTTCCGTCCAGCGGTGTAGGTAAAGGGGGTTGCGGGCCGGTGGTGCGGTGGCGGCGGCCGGTGCAGAGCCCGTGGTGCGCCGACCCCTGGGGGTCCACGGACCGGGCCGCCGCCACCTGTACGGGGGGCAATGGGGCAGCGTCAGGGCACGAGCACCGCGCGCCCCCCCACACGGCCCTGGTCGAGGTCCTCCAGGGCCCGGTCGAAGGCGTCCAGGGGATAGGTGACGGTGTGCAGGGTGACGAGGCCACGCGCCGCCAGGTCCATCAGCTCCACCAGGTCGGTGTACGAACCCACCAGATTCCCAATGAAGTTGATCTCGGAGGAGATGATGTCGATGGTCGGCACGGACAAGGTGCCGCCGTAGCCGATGACGTAGTAGTCGCCGGCCCGCCGCAGCATCCGTACGCCGTCCTCCAGGGCGCCGCCCTCGCCGACGAAGTCGAGTACGGCCTCGGCGCCCTGTCCTCCGGTGAGCGAGGCCACCTGCTCGACCTGACCGCCGTCGGCGACCACCGTGTGGTGGGCGCCGAGCGTCTCGGCCAGCTTGAGCGCCTCGGGGGAGGAGTCGACGACGATCAGCTCGGCCGGGGTCAGGGCACGCAGCACCTGGACGCCGATGTGCCCGAGCCCGCCTGCGCCGATCAGCACGGCCTGGTCGCCCGGGGCGAGCCTGCGGGCCGCCTTCTTGGCCGCGTGGTACGCGGTCAGGCCGGCGTCGGCGAGGGCGGCGACGGCCGCCGGGGCGAGCCCCGGGCCGAGCGGGACGACGGCGCGGGCGTTGGTCCGCAGGTACTCGGCGAAGCCCCCGTCCGTGTCGATGCCGGGGAAGGCGCTCGCCCTACAGTGCACGTCGTCGCCGCGCCGACAGGCGGGGCACAGGCCACAGGTGACCAGCGGATGCAGGATCACCGGGTCGCCGGGGGCCAGACCGGTGACGGCGGAGCCCACTTCCGCCACCCAGCCCGCGTTCTCGTGGCCCTGGATGTACGGCAGGTCCACGCCGCTCTTGGCCGCCCACTGGCCCTCGATGATGTGCAGGTCGGTACGGCACACCCCGGCGCCGCCGATCCGGACCACCACGTCCAGCGGCCCGGAGACCACCGGGTCGGGCACCTCGTCCAGCACGGGCGGGCGGTCGTAAGCATGCAGGCGTACGGCTTTCATCGGTTTCCCTCCTCTTCCGACGGCCCGTAACGGACCGCGAGCAGGCCCTCGCAGACCTCGGTGTTGGCACCGATGCCGACCCCTGCCGTACGGCCCCGCCGCAGGTGCCATTCGAGGGCGGCGGCCGGCACCGGCCGCCCCTGATCGTCGGCGAACAGCGGTGCTGCGGGACCGGAGGGCAGGCCGAGCAGGGTCCGCCGCCGGCGCAGCGTCACCGTGAGCCGTTCCGGCACGTCGCCGAGGACCGCGTCGGCGAGCTGCAGCATGGTCCAGCCGCGCTCCACCAGACGCTTGCCGAGCCGGGCCTGGGCGGCGAGGTGTCCTTTGCGTACGAACACCGCCCGCAGCTCCTCCATACGGTCGGGATCGGCGAGGCCGGGGAACGACTCGGCGAAGCCCTTGCCGCACCCGACCCCCTCGTTGATCTCCTCGGAGGCGAAGTGGTCCTCCAGGATCACCCGGCACTCGCCGGCCCAGGAGAGCGCGGCCAGGGCGCGCCGGGCGTCCTCCACCATCAGCCAGGCGAAGTTGGGGGCGCAGAAGTAGGTGGGCAGCCGGAGGGTGGCCTCCACGGAGCCGTCGGCGCCGACGCTGACGGACCGTACGAAGCCGAGTTCGGTGATCGGCCGGTCGAGTTCCGGGTCGAGGACCGTCGCCAGCGCGGTGTTGACGGCGGTGGCCCGGTCCACCGCCTCGGTGACGGTGGCGGTCATGCCGCTGCCGACCCGGTGTTCGGCCCGACCGACGCGCCTTCTTCCGGTCGGGCGGTGGGCAGCTGGGCGTGCTCGGGGACCTTGAGGTCGTAGAGCCGGGCGTGGTTGAGGCCGAGAATCTTGCGCTTGATGTCGGTGGTCAGGACGCCGTACTCGCTCTGCAGGTCCTCGGGGATCTGGAAGTCTACGAACCGCTCGATGAGCCACTTGGGGCTCCAGATCGCGTAGTCGCTGCCGAAGACGATCCGGTCGTCGTCCAGCCAGTACAGCAGCTCGCCGATGATCTTGGCGAAGTAGCGAGGCCGCGTGTGGATGAACGGGAGGACCACGGACAGGCCCGCGTACACGTTCGGCTCCTGCGTGGCGATCCAGCAGAAGTCGTCGAGGCGCGGCAGCCCGGCGTGCTCCACGATGAAGTTGAGCTCTGGGAAGGCGCTGGCCGCGTGGTCGACGTCGGCGACGTCGAAGGCGTCCCGGTTCAGCGGCCAGATGGTGGGGCCCTTGTGGATGTGGATGTTGCGGATGCCGAGCCGCGCGCACAGCGCCAGGTAGTCCTGCGCCTCGGGGTCGGAGAGCTTCCAGCCCTTGGAGGAGCCGCGCCACTCGGCGGTGTAGAGCTTGACGCCGCGCAGGTTCCACTCGGCGTGCAACTTCTCCAGGCGCTCCAGGCCGGGTTCGCCCTCGCGCGGGTCGAAGGCGCCGTTGACGATCAGCCGGTCGGGGTACTTGCGGGCCAGCGCGCCGTTGCGCTCGGTGGTGTTGAAGCCCTCGTGGTAGAACTCGCTGAGGTACGTGGGCTGGAAGATCGCCCAGTCCGCGTATCCGGTGTCGAAGATGTCGTGGACCAGGTCCTGCTCGCTGTACTTGCGGAACTTCTCCAGCGGCCAGACCCACTCCTGCGGGCTGAGGTTGCGCTGGTAGTCGTAGAAGCAGCGGATGAACCCCTCGCCGTACTTGTTGGTGGTGTTCTCCTCGCTGGCGTCCCAGTAGTGGATGTGCCCGTCGACGATGAAGTAGTCGACTCCGTCCTTGTGATACATGCGTGTTCTTGCCTTTCTCAGTCGACGGGGACGAGGTCGAAGTCGATGTACTCGGCGGCGTCCTCGGGGTTGGCGAACAGGATGGTGCGGTCGTCCAGGTGGACCATCCGGCCGTAGTGGGTGGACATGATCTCCTCGAAGTCGCTCACACCGAACTCGAAGCCGAGCGCCTCGGAGATCTCCTCGAAGTCGAAGGTCAGCAGCCGCACCCCGTCCACCCGGATCATGGAGGGGAAGTCGGTGACGGTGACGTTCTCCTTGCCGCGCATCATGTCGGCGACGACGTGGCCGTTCTGGTTGTTCATGAGGGTGACCCCGCAGCGGTTGGAGGAGCTGCGGTCGACGGAGAAGCCGGACGTGGATGTGGTCCCGGGCGTGCTGGTCACTGGTTCATCCCTTCCGCGGAGGAGCCGAGGCCGAGGCCGTCCATGAGCCGGACGAAACGGTCCTTGGCCCGGTCGAGGCCGTCCTCGAAGCGCAGCACCTTCTCGTCGGCCTGCGACCACAGCGGCTGGAGCCGGCGGGCGGCGTCCAGGCTGAGCGGCACCCACTGGTCGAGCCAGCACGCCGCGATGGCGCGGTTGGCGCCGCCGTGCTCCTCGTCCTTGAAGACCAGGTCGAACAGCGCCCGGGTCCAGCGCAGGTCGCGGTCGTAGTCGCCGTCGCCCGCGCCGATCACCGCCGGGGTGGTGAAGTCGCCGTTCCGGGCGGCGATCTGCATGACCAGGTGGCTGCGGAACAGTTCACCGACCAGGGGCTCGAAGACCAGGTTGGCGGCGAAGGTGGCCTCCGCCCAGTCCTGGATGGCGGTGAGCCGTTCGACGGTCTCGCGGACGCCCTGCCAGACCGGGTCGCTCTGCCATGCGGCGATGTGCGCGGAGCCGTCGAAGGAGGGCAGCTGCTCCTCGATGTCGAGGTTGTAGAGCGCGAGGTCCTGGGCGAAGCGAAGCTTGTGGGTGCCGTTGACCGCGAGCGCGTTGTTGATCATGTTGGTGGGCGCTGAGCGCTGGATCGTGACGAACACATGCATGCCCAGGCCCTGTTCGGCGTGCATCCAGGCGCCGACGTTGCGCTCCACGAAGCGGGTCCAGGTGGGCGTCCACTGCTGGTACGCCTCCGCCTTGCGGGCGTTGGAGAGGTTCTGCTGGATCTGCCGCACCACGTTGGCGTTGTTGCGGTAGATCGTCTGCTCCCACTCCTCGTTCGGGTCGCGGAAGCGGTGCCAGTCGCCGGAGCGCAGCTCGGTCCAGTCGTGCGGGTAGCCGCCGTCGCCGTCGGCGAAGCCGTAGATCCAGCCCTGGAGGAGGTGCCGCTCGGGGTCCGGCTGGACGTCGAAGGTGACGTCCTCGTACATGGTGGCGCGCATCTTCTGCGGCTTGTAATAGTTGAACGCCCGGCTGCCGGAGCTGGGGAAGACCAGTGCTCCCGCCTCGGCGTCGGTGAACTGCGGTTTGGGGAAGCTGCGTTGTTCCTTGACCGGCTTGTCGGCTTGCGTGGTCATGCGTACGGCTCCTCGCATCGGTCAGATCGGATCGGACGGGTCGGGTCAGGTGTCGGTGGAAGTGGTGAACTTGTCCAGGAAGATCCGCTCCTCGGGCATGCCCTTGCCGGTGAGCAACTCCATCGCGGCGTCGCACATCGGCGGCGGCCCGCACAGATACGCGTCGGCGCCCGACAGATCGCCCTCGTGGCGGTCGACGACCTCGGTGATCAGCCCCTGCTCGTAGCTGCCCGACGGGTCCTCGGACAGGGCCGGCAGGAAGGCGAAGTCCGTGAGGCCTGCACCGAGCTTGGCGATCTCGTCCAGGGCGAACAGGTCCCGCTCGGTGCGCGCCCCGTAGTAGAACCGGGTGCGCCGGGCGCTGCCGGTCGCGGCCAGGCCGCGCAGTTGGGCCAGGACCGGCGCCATGCCGGCGCCGCCCGCCAGCAGGATCAGGTCGCGGTCCGGGGCGTCGCGCATCACGCAGGTGCCGTAGGGACCCTTGACCGTCAGCGCATCGCCGGGGCTCAGAGTGCTGTCGAGCAACCCGGAGAACATGCCGCCCGGGTAGCGCTTGATGAGGAACTCGAGCCTGCCGCCAGGGCCTTCACCCGGCAGACCGGCCATCGAGAAGGACCGCCACTGGTCGGTACCGGGCACCCCGATGTCCACGTACTGCCCTGTGCGGTACGGGATCTCGTCGCCGGCGTCGATGTCCAGGGCGAGCCGGACGATGTCAGGGGTGAGCGGCTCGACCGCGGCGACCGTGGTGCGGGCCTCGCGGGGCGGGATGCCGTTGAGCAGCATCTCCTCGTCGTAGTTGATCAGTTCCACGCTCAGATCGCCGAAGGCGTGCGTCCGGCAGAGCAGGACGTATCCCTCCTCGCTCTCGTAGTCGGCCAGCGCGAAGGTGGAGTAGCGCTCCATCTGCTGGTCGCCGTCGAGCAGGAAGGACTTGCAGGACGAGCACTGGCCCTCCTTGCAGCCGTGCATCAGCATGACGCCCTGGCGGAACGCGGCGTCCAGTACGGTCTCGTCCTCGTCGGCCTCGATCTCGATGCCGACCGGTTCGAATCGAATGCGGTGCTTGTCGCCCACGGGACCAGGCCTTCCGTGACGGGGGACGGGTGACGGGTACGAGTGACAGGTGACGGGTGTAGGGAAGGCGGCGGGGCGGGGCCCTGGGGCCTTCGGGCGCAAGGGCCCCGCCGGTCGGCTCAGACCGTGGACGGCGTGATGTTGCTGCGGCCGCGGTAGTCCGCGATGTGCGCCTCGCGCTCCTCGTCGGACATCTCGTTGAGCGACACGTTGGGGCTGACGAAGGTGTTGCCCCGGACGTCGTCCAGCGTCCACAGCTTCTTCGGGTCGTCGAGGTCCAGGTGCGGCTGCGGGACGAGGGTCTTCCCGTCGTCGCGTACATACCCGAGGTCGGTGACGATGTCGGCGAGGTCCTGCCCGTGGTAGACCGTCTCCCACTCGCGCTTGCCGGTCAGCCGCCCCATGGACGGGGTCGGCCGGCCCTCGTACTCGGGCCGGAAGGCCGTCGTGTCGGTCCACGCGCAGGTCTCGGAGCAGTATGTGCGCCACTGGCCGTCGACCTTGTCGACCACCATGTCCTGTCGGATCAGGCACGGCACCATGCAGGTCCAGCAGCGGTGCGGGTACTGGTAGCCGACGTCCTCGAAGGCGATCGGCTTGTTGGCACCCGGGTGCCGGAGCCGGTTGTACGCCTCCCACCAGGCGCCGTACTCGGCGTACCAGCCGGGGTACTTGGACTCGAACCACTCGAAGTCCTCGTCCGTCATCCCGTCGATCCGCCAGAAGTTCACCGGCCAGCCGGTGGCGAAGAACTGGGCGACCTTGTGGACGTAGCCCTGGTCCCAGATCCGGTGCCAGGCCTGCTCGACGAGGTCGTGCGGGATCTTCAGGCCGTACTTCTCCAGCGGCATCAGGTACGACCGGTAGTAGTCGTCGTAGATCCAGCGGCGCCACATCTCGGCGTAGCTGTCCCGGTCCTTGCGGCGGTCCTTGCTGCCGTACTCGATGAAGGTGCCGATGGCGGCGTCCACGACGCAGTGGTTGTTCCACCAGGCATAGCGCAGGTCGCGCTCCAGCAACTGGCGGTTCTCCTCGTCGGCGAGCGCCATCAGCAGGATCGAGTACCCGTTGGAGATGTGCCGGGACTCGTCCGACTGCACCGAGTGGAAGACGGTCGGCAGCAGGTAGTCCCCATTGGCCGCGGCCTCGGCGGGCATCGCCACGAACAGGGTGTTCGTGAAGGCGGTCTCCGCGACGAGCGTCAGATAGACGTTGGCGGCGGTGATCGCGTCACCGGTGATGAACCCTTCGCCGAACTGCCGGCCGATAGTGCCGGCGTAGCAGTTGGCGAACGCCTTCTCGGAGATGTCGAACCCGGCGGGGTCGATGTAGTGATTCATGTAGAGGCGCTTGAGGTTCATCTGGATCGTCGAGTGACGGACCTCGTCGATCATCTGTACGGCGAGCCCATTGTGCAGTTGAGGGTTGGGCACCGCGCCGATCGCCATCGGCATGGCACGGGCCGCGCTGATCTCCGGGAACGGGATGATGGACAGGAACAGCTTCTGCCACTCCATCCAGCGCTGCTGGACCTGGCGGAACATGTTGCCCCGGATGGCGCCGTCCATCGCGCCGTAGACCCGGTTGTCCTTCTCCTCCTCCATCGGGAAGTAGGAGCGCAGGACCTGCTTGAGCGGGTCCTTCTTGGGGGCCCTGTCGAAGCGGTAGTCGGTCGCGAAGCGGTTGGCCGGCGTGGCGAACGTCGGCTCCCACGACAACTCGGTGATCTTCTTGTGCGCCTTGCTCAGGCTCTGTCGGCTCACGGGTGATGCTCCTCCGGCTGACTCGGCGGCGAGGTGAAAATCCTCGGTCTGCCCCGTCCGGTCCTGCGGCGGCGCACTGCCGTCTGCGGCTGGGGTGCTGCCATCGTGGGGTCGTCCGCAAGCGCCGGACGTCTCAAGTTGAGACGGCCTCGCGAACATGGGACTGGCCATCGCGGGACCACCGGACGTAACGTGCAGGAAACCCCCCGGATCCGGAGAGTCACTCCACGGCAGAGGGGCACACGCCGATGGAAGCCATCGAACCCATGGACCACGTGTCACCCGTGGAACAGAGGAAACCGCCGCTCACGGGCTCGCGGATCAGCCTGGAGCGTGCCGTCCCGCACCCCAATCCGGTCCGCGCGCGGACCCGGTTCCTGGAGGGCGAGCTGGAGGACGAGAACGTCTCACGGGCCGAGGTGCGCCCTCCGATCCTCGACTCCTGGCGCCGTTCGCGCTTCTTCGGCGTGGACGCCGACCGTATCGAGACCCCGTACAACGCCGACTTCGACCCGCACTCCCGGCTCGCCACCGCCGCCGGGCCCGTCCTCGACCGGCTGTCCGACGCGCTGCACGGCACCCCGATGTGCCTCATCCTGACCGACTCCCGGGGGCGGGTGCGCGAACGCAGGACCGGCGACCACGCGCTCCACCGCCACCTCGACGAGATCAGCCTCGCGCCCGGCTTCAGCTACGCCGAGGAGTACGTCGGCACCAACGGCATCGGCACCGCCGCCGAGGAGGGCCGGACCTCCCACGTCTTCGGCTCGGAGCACTTCTCCGAGCGCCTCCAGCGGGTGTCTTGCGCCGCCGCCCCCATCCGCAACCTGGCCAGCGGGCGGCTGCTCGGCCTGATCGACCTGACCTCCTGGCAGCACACCGCCTCCCCGCTGATGCTGGCGCTGGTCAGGGAGGCCGCCGCCGACATCGAGGAACGCGTCCTCGACATCGGCTCCGAGCGTGAGCGCGCCGCCCTGCGCGCCTTCCTGACCTCGCGCCCCGGCTCACGCCGGGCGCTCGTCACCCTCACCGACGGCCTGCTGCTCGCCGACGCCGCCGCCACGGAGTTGCTCAGCCCGGCCGACCACCGCAGGCTCCGCGAGATCGCCGCCGACCAGCCGGACGGCCTCGACCAGCGGCTGCTGCTCAGCGACGGCCGGACCGTACAGGTGCGCGGCGAGCCGGTGGCCGGCCCGGCGGCGGGCGGGGCCCCGGCGGGATACCTGCTCGAGCTGCGCATCGTCGCCGAGCGGCACGAGCCCGCCCCGCGCACACCGTCCCGTACGCTCCGGCTGCCCGGCGTCATCGGGTCGAGCCCGGTGTTCGGCAGCGCCGTCGCCCAGCTCGTACGTCAGTGTGAGCAGAGCCGCTGGACCCTCGTGGAGGGCGAGGCGGGCACCGGCAAGCTCGAACTGGTCCGGGGCGCCCACCGGCACGCCGGCCCGACGAGCCCCTTCGCCGTGCACGACGCCGCCAACGCGCGAGGTGCGACGGCACGCTGGCTGCAAGCGGTGTTCCGGGATCTCGCCGAGGACCAGGGCACCGTCGTCCTGCGCCACCTCGACCTGCTGCCCTCATCCGTCGCCGTACAGCTCGACGGGGTGCTGTGTGCCACCGCCGGGCGCTCCGGCTGGGTCGCCGGCCTGCTCACCCGCGACCGGCACACCACTGCTGTCACCGGCACCACGGCCCCCGCCTTCACCACCCTGACGGGACGGTTCAGCGCCGAGGTCACCGTGCCCCCGCTGCGCCACCGCACCGCCGACATCCCGGCGCTGGCGGCCGGCCTGCTCGCCCGCCACAGCAGGGGCGACGACGCCATCCGCTGTACCGACGCCGCCCTCCGAGCCCTGTCCCGGGCCCCCTGGCCGGGCAACGTACGCCAGCTCGAAGGGTCCCTCCGGTACGCCGAAGCGCACCGCACAGGGCCGATGATCGAGGAGACCGACCTGCCGCCGACCCTGCTCTCCCAGGCCCAGCACCCCCTGTCCCCCTGGGAGTCCACCGAACGCGACATGATCGTCCAGGCCCTCCTCGACCACGGCGGCGACAAGACCAAGGCCGCCCGCGCCCTCGGCATCTCCCGCGCCACCATCTACCGCAAGGTCACCGCCTACGGCATCCGGCTCTGAGCCCGCCCGTCACCGCTCCCGCGGCCCACCCCGAGACCCGGCGTACATCCTCCCCAGCCACAACCCCACCCCCTCCCAGCACCCCAGCGCCACCCCCACCACGGCCAACCCCGGCCCCACGCCGCCCAGCGCCTTCAGCCTCTCCTGGTGTCCCCACGACCTCATCATCACGGCCCGGCCTCCTCCCGCTCGCGCTCGCCCTGGCGGCGGCGCTGCTCCGAGGCTGCCGCAGGCGGGGAGTGCACGGTGTCTCACTGTGAGACGTCACGGCGCCGCCAGTGCCATCACCGGGGTGGCGCCCGCGGCTCCGCTCCTGGCCACCTCCCAGCAGGACGTCCCGATCAGCTCTCCCAGAACCGAGTTGCGCCCGCTCTCCGAGGTGCCGGTGGTCGCGCGATCGATGTCCAGAACGAATTGTCGGGGGATCCAGAGATTGACGAACGGGATGAGCCAGGCGACGACGGCCCAGAAACCGTTCACGGCGGCAGTGCCCGGGGAGAGAAGCTCCGCGTTCCGTCGGCACCGGCTGAGCCAGACGAGGAAGAGCACGAACGCGAGAGCCATCAGGTAGACGAAGACCAACGACGCGAAGCCCGACGTGCTCAGCGACGCGTCCGTGGGATGCACGTCGTGGGCCCTGACGGCCACCAGCCGGAACACGTCCGCAACCACCACCGCCGCGATCGCGCCTTGCGCGAGGCGTGCGAGGAGCAAGGGGGCCTTGCCGTCGGGTCTTGGCATCGTGGGGGACCTACTTCTCGCGGGCATGCACGCTCACGGCCTACCGGACCTGCGGTTGCGGGGGCCGTCGGCCGGTTCAAGGATGGCTGAGGGGAAGCGGCACCCTGCCTTCTGGCCTTCTGGAGGACCGGCATGGCTACCGACAGTCGGGCGCTACGGTGCCTGGTGACCGGGGCGACCGGCTATATCGGGGGCAGGCTGGTGCCCGAGCTGCTGGCGGCGGGACATTCCGTACGGTGTCTGGCCCGTTCACCCGGCAAGTTGCGCGATCATCCGTGGGCCGGACGGGTGGAGGTCGTACGCGGGGACGTGACGGACGGGGACTCCGTCAGGGCGGCGCTGGAGGGCATGGACGTCGCGTACTACCTGGTGCATGCGCTGGGCAGCGGGTCCGGCTTCGAGGAGGCCGACCGCCGCGCGGCCGGGCTGTTCGGCGAGGCGGCTCGCGCTGCCGGGGTCCGCCGGATCGTCTATCTCGGCGGTTTGACCCCGGAAGGGGTGCCCGAGCGTGAGCTGTCACCGCATCTGCGGTCCCGGGCGGAAGTGGGCCGCATCCTCATGGCCTCGGGGGTGCCGACCGCCGCGTTGCGGGCCGCTGTGGTCATCGGTTCGGGCTCGGCGTCGTTCGAGATGCTGCGCTATCTGACCGAGCGGCTGCCGGCCATGGTGACGCCGAGTTGGGTGAGCACGCGGACGCAGCCGATCGCCGTGCGCGATGTGCTCCGCCTGCTCGTTGGGTGCGCGCGGCTGCCGGACGACGTGAACCGTACGTTCGACATCGGCGGCCCGGACGTCCTCACGTACGAGGGGATGATGCGGCGGTACGCCGCTGTCGCGGGACTGCCGAAGCGGGTCATCGTTCCTGTGCCGGTGCTCTCCCCACGCCTGTCCAGCCTCTGGGTCGGCCTGGTCACACCGGTGCCGGGCGCCGTCGCACGGCCGCTGGTCGAATCGCTGCGGCACGAGGTCGTCTGCGCCGAACACGACCTCGCGCGCTACGTGCCGGACCCCCCGGGCGGTCCCCTCGGGCTCGACCAGGCGCTCCGGCTGGCCCTGACACGTATTCGCGACGCCGACGTGGCCCCCCTCCCCCAGACTCCGTCCGGGGGGACCCCCAGGACCTCCGCCTCCGCCCCCGGCGCGCCCAGCGATCCGCTGCCGACCGACCCCGACTGGGCGGGCGGCAGCCTCTACACGGACCACCGCGAGCGCGCCGTCGACGCGTCGCCGGAGGCACTGTGGCGGGTGGTGGAGGCCATCGGCGGCGAGAACGGCTGGTACTCCTCGCCCTGGGCCTGGGCACTGCGGGGCTGGCTCGACCGCCTGGTGGGCGGCGCGGGCCTGCGCCGGGGCCGCCGGGACGCGGCACGGCTGAGGGTCGGGGACTGCCTCGGCTTCTGGCGGGTGGAGGAGATCGACCCCGGCCGGCTGCTGCGGCTGCGGGCCGAGATGCGGCTGCCGGGACTGGCCTGGCTGGAGTTGAGGGTCGACCGTGACCCGGCGGGTGGCGGGACGGTGTTCCGACAGCAAGCCCTGTTCCACCCCCGCGGCCTCGCCGGGCATCTGTACTGGTGGGGCGTGTCCCCCTTCCACGCCATGGTGTTCGGCGGCATGGCCCGTAACATCGCCGCCGAAGCCGAGGCAAGCGCCGTCCGCACGAGCTGACGGGCGCATCGCGGAAACTTGCCGCCGCGGTGCGCCGAGCGCAAGCTTGGGGCATGGGTGCTCAGGACGGCCCTACGCTCATCACATCCGTGCAGCGAGCCTTCCGCTTGATGGAAGCCGTAGCGGCCCACGAGGGCGGCGCCCCCGCGAAGCAACTGGCACGCGAGGTGGGGCTGCCCCTGGCCACCACCTACCACCTGCTGCGGACGCTGGCCCATGACGGGTACGTACGAAAGCTGGACGACGGCGGGTTCGTCATCGGGGACAAGCTGCACCTGCTGCACGCCGGAAGTCGCGGGCAGGAGCTCCTCACCCGCATCCGGCCCACGCTGGCAGCGCTGCGGGACGAACTGTCGGCCGCCGCTTACCTGACCTTCTACGAAGACGGCGAGATCCGCGTCGCCGAGATCGTCGACGGCCCCAGGGCACCCCGGGTCGACCTCTGGGTGGGATTCGAGGACGCCGGGCACGCCACCGCGCTGGGCAAGTGCGTGCTGCGCGAGCTGGACGGCGACTCCCGCAACGACTACCTCTCCCGGCACTCCCTCGCCGACCTCACACCCCGCACCATCACCCACCGCTCCGAACTGCTCCGCCAGCTCGACGCGGCCCCCACCGCCCCGGCGGTCACGGACCTGGAGGAGTACTCCCTCGGTACGGTCTGCGTCGCCGTACCCGTGTACAGCGGGGACACCCTTGGCTCTCTCGGCGTCTCCCTCCGGGCCGACCGGCTCTCCCGCATCGACGAGGTCCGGGCGCGGCTGCTCCCGACCGCGAATCGGGTGACCAGGGGCCTTTCGCTCACTATCTGAAAACCCTGGCCTTGCGGCCCCCGCACAACTACCCGTTCCCTGGATGAAACGGACATTCAGGCGCGCGCGTCGTGAGCAGAAAGAGTTGCGAAAGCGGACATGACCCATGCCCGAGACCACCAGCTCAACCACTGGCCGACCTCGCAACTGCCGACCTCACGACTCCGGAAACGACTCACCACTGCCGGCGCACACCTCGCCGGCGGCGTTCCCGTACTGATCGTCTGCGCCGTCGCGGTCGTGGCCCTCGTCAGCGGAGCCGGGCTCAGCTGGCTGCCGCTGCTCGCCGTCGGGCCCGCCCTGGCCGCCGCCACCAGCAGGCCGTGGGGAGTCCTCCGCATCGGCGTCCTCGCGGTGGCGCTGGGCGCCCTGCTCAGCACCCGGGGCGGTGCGGGGGGCCACGAGCAGGCGATCGTGTTGTCCGCGCTGGTCGCCGTCGCCCTGGCCAGCGGCCTGGCCAGCGCGGAGCGCGTGCGCCGCGAACGCGTACTGGCAGCCGTCCGCTCGGACCCTCGCCGCCCTCCACTCCGAGCTCCTCTCCCACGTCGGCGGCCGCCTCCACGACGACGCCGCCCTCCTCCTCCTCCGCAAGCCGACCGCGGTCGCCGCCCCGGCTCCCGCCCAGCCGGGGGTGTACGCCGCCGCCGAGCCGCCGTACAAGGCAGCCAGCTGACCGGCTGACTGCCGGGGCCCGCTTCTGTGACTGCCAATGGGGCTGGCCGGCACGTCTGTTGCCGCTGGTCCGGTCGGCGGCCGGCCAGACTATTCGGTTGATCAGCCCGTCGCCTTGCGGTAGCAATGCCGGATGATGCGCGGCGAAAAGATCGGGCTCCGGGCCCGGCACGAGGCGGACGTTCCGGTTTTTCTCGCAGAGCTCTACAACGACGTGGTGACCCGGTCGCGCGGCGACGGCCGCCCCTGGCGGCCGGTTTCACCAGGGCCGGCTGAGCTGGCCGAGCCGGCGGACGACGCGGTGACCTTCTCGGTGGTGGAACTCGATTCGCAGGCACTGGCCGGTGAGGCCCTGCTTTGGGGCATCGACACGCACAACAGGTCGGCTCACCTGGGGATCTCCCTGCTCCCCGCTTCCCGTGGCCGCGGGTTCGGCTCGGACGTCGTCCGGGTGCTGTGCGAGTACGGGTTCGCGGTGCGCGGACTGCAACGGCTGCAGGTGGAGACCCTGGCGGACAACGCCTCGATGATCGCGGCTGCGACGAAAGCCGGGTTCACGATCGAGGGCACGCTCCGGCGGAAGGCTTGGGTCTACGGCACGTTCGCCGACCAGGTTGTCCTCGGCCTCCTCGCCCATGAATGGACGTCGTAGGTACGAGAGCCGGGGGTTCGAACAGCGGCCCGGCCGAGGACAAGCGTGCAGGCGGTGCGGCGGCCACGACCAGCCTCGATTTCGTCGACGTCGGCCCTCGTCATAGCTTCGTTCCGGCGCTCGTCGCGCAGGCGGCCCCGAGGTCCCAGCACGGCGGTCGTAGTCGCCCGTGACCGTCGTTCGTGGGACCGCTGGCCTACGACGACTGCATGACACACCCCACACGGGCGGAAGATCACGAAGGCCCCGACCGTCGCCGTTTCTCCCCGGAGTACAGGCCGCGCATGGTCGCCGAGTACGACGCGGGCCCGATCGCCCAGGACGTGCGAGGGGCTGTCAGGGAGTGTCAAGGACGGCAGAGGGCGGTCCGGGGTGTTCCCTCAGCAAGAAAGTGAGCCCTTCGGATGCCGTGGGGTGGGCGAATATCGCACTGCGCAGCGCCGTGTACGGGGTGCGGCTGATCATCGCCGTCTGGACGGCGGCCATGAGTTCGCTGGCTTCGGACCCGAACGCGGTGAATCCGAGAATCTCGTCACCGTCCGCGGCGATCAGCATCTTCATGAACCCGCGCGGCTCGGACAGCGTCCTGGTCCGCAGAACGGCCGCCATGGGCAGGGTGAGCACGCGGTATCCGATGCCGCGGTGCCTGGCCTCGGACTCGTTGCAGCCGACCCGCGCCAACTCGGGATCGGTGAACATGCAGTACGGCACCAGGCGGTCGGTGGTCGTGCTGCCGCCTCCGTGCAGATTGTCGTGCACCACCCGGAAGTCGTCGAAGGCCACATGGGTGAAGGCCGGGCTGCCCGCGCACTCGCCCATGGCCCACACCCCGGCCGCTGTGGTGGCGAGGCGCTCGTCGACCGCGACGTAGCCCGTGTCGGTCAGCTTCACCCCGGCCCGCTCCAGCCCGATCCCGCCGGTGTTCGGCGTGCGGCCGACGCCGACCAGCAGGTCCGTACCGTCGATCACGCGCTCGCCGTCCGGCCCGTCGGTGACGGCGCGCACGTCACGGCCGGATTCTCCATCGACCCTCCGGAGGTGTGTCCGGAGGTGGACGGTGATCCCCTCGTCGCGGAACAGTTCGAGGATCGCCGCCGCGACGTCGACGTCTTCGCGGCCGGCCAGCTGCGGTCCATACTCGATGACGGTCACCCGCGCGCCGAAGCGGCGCATGGCTTGCGCCAACTCCAGCCCGACATAGCCGCCGCCGATGACGATCAGATGCTCCGGCAGGCGGTCCAGATCCAGCGTCTCGACGTGGGTCATCGGCCGGGCGGCAGCCAGACCGGGCACTTCGGGCACGGTCGCGTGCGTGCCCAGGTCCAGGAACACCCGCTCACCGCGGATCCGGCGCTTGCCGCCGTCAGCCGGCTCGACATCGACCGTCCTCTCGCCGACGAAGCGCGCCTCGCCCATGATCAGCTCGGCGCCGCTGGCCTGGAAGCGGTCCAGATGAAGCCGGCGCAGGCCCTCGACCATCGCCCGCTTCCTGGCCTGTACGCCCTTCATGCTGGTCGCCGCCGACTCCAGCTCGACCCCGAATTCGGCGGCGCGCCTGGTGAAAGAGCGCACCTTCGCCGAGTGGATGATGTTCTTGCTCGGCAGGCAGGCGATGTTCGGGCAGGACCCGCCGATCAGCTTCCGCTCGACCACAGCCGTACGGTGCCCCTCACCTGCCATCGTCCAGGCGAGGTATTTCCCCGCTTCGCCGCTGCCGATGACGAGGATGTCGTAGTTCTCGGTCATGGACATTCGACCGGCTCCTCCCGCTTGAAAGCGGCACCCTTCCAGCGATCCGGATCTCGCGCCGCGGCCTGGTGATGCCGCCGGTGTACTCACCACGATCGCGCACAGCGGGCGGCCGGACAAAGCCGAACAAAGAGGCATGCGCCTGACCACGGCTGACGAAGGCGCGCGGGCCTGCCCGGAGTGCGGAGTGTTCGCCTCCTGAGTCAAAGGTTGGGGGCTACGCCTGCCATGGCGACGGCAACAAGCCGATGGGGCCCGCACAGGGCGCGGACGGCTGAGGCCAGGTGGCGGATCAGGTCGGGGACTCGCTGTGGGCGCTCCCGAGTCCGCAGCGCCCCGACTGAGACAGAAACCGAGACGGAAGATCACGAAGGCCCCGACCAGGATCTGGTCGGGGCCACGTGTATTGCCCGGTGAGAGCAATGGCGGAGGATACGAGATTCGAACTCGTGAGGGGAGCCGCGTACAGGGCCGTTCACCCGCGTTCATGGGCGACTGGCCACCGAAGCAGGCTTGCCTACCGGCGCCCTTGAACGGTCCGGCCCCCTAGAGTTCCCCGAACCCGGACCATGCTGGCCGAACGGCCCGAATCAGCAGCCCTGCATCAGGGACAGATGTTGAGCACGCCGACCTCAATGAGCGGCAGTTGCATAAGGGGAGCACACGCACCTTCGGGTGAGTGTCCGGGATCTGAGGAGTGGTCTTTCCCCGGTGGCTCAGGTGGTGCCTGAGAAGCGTTCGGGGCGTCGGCCCTGCTGCTGTTGGGGGTGAGGGTGCGTCCGGTGGCGGTCGGCGTTCTGTGCCCGCGGTCGGATGGTCCGGAGGCGGCGTGAGTTTCGGCAGTTGCCCTGCTGGGGTTTCGCAGCGTGACGCGGCCGTGGCCGACGCCGGTGGTGCCGGAGGGCGGCGCGGTGTTTGTTGGGGGCCGCACCTCGGCGGGCGGTGTTCCCCAAGGGGCTGTCGGCCCTGTTCCGGTGGCGCGGCGGACGGCCGCCTCATCGGTTGACGGCCCTACCGCGGGGCGGCTCAGGGTCCACAGCAGGTATGCCAGGCCGACGGCAACGACGGTGGCCACGGCCCCCCACAGCAGCAGCGACGGGGTGCCATGCCAGCTGCCTTGGGCCCGGGCCGCGTGCTTGCCGCAGCGCTTGCGGAGAAGTTGGACAACCATGTTGACCAGCTGCCAGAGGATGAGAAGGACGCCGACCAACGGCAGCAGGAGGAAGAGGATCTGCACGCAGGCCGCTGCGGTGCTTAACACGGGTGTGGTGCTGGTGGTCGCGTTGACGATGAGCGTGGTGGCGGTGGCCCATGCCGTCGTCCCCATCTGGGGCAGGCGAAAGAGAACGATGCCGACTTGCAGGGCGAGAGCGGGCAGTACCGCAAGCACCCAGATCGTCACGACGACCTGGGGCCATCGCTTGAGGGCCTGAAGACGTTCTTCCGGCGGGCGTCGCAGGATGGCGCGTCGCAGGATGGGCCCGATGTACTTGAACAGGTCCGGGATGCCGACCAGGTCCGAGATGATGTAGTAGCCGTCGAAACGGAGGGTCGGCAGAAGCTGCTGGATGACTTCCAGGTTGATGAGCAGGATCGTCGCCAGCAGCACCGGGGACGGAGTGTGGAGGTAAAGCGCGGCCAGGCCGAGGATGAACAGGCCGTTGAAGTAGACACCGCCCAGGTCGATGCGCAGTCGTCCGCTTCGGCCGAGTCGGTAGGAGTTGGTGACGTCGGTGTAGAAGGCCGGCCAAACCAGGTAGATCCCGCATCCCATGGCCCCGGGGCGTACCTTCCCGTAGCGGCAGGCTGCGGCGTGGCCGATCTCGTGGAAAGCAGCAGAGGCCATAGCCAGGCCCACCATGCTGAGAATACCGCCGGGGTCAGACATCACCCGAGCCACGGCGAGGCCGGTCTCCTGGGTGGCGAACAGCCAGATCTCGGTGGCCAGGAACGCCGTTACGACCATGGCCACGAGGAGGGGCCGGAACAACCAGGCAAAAATCCCCGCGACGATCCACGTGGCCTGTTCGGAGACGAGCGCGGCGCGGTGGCGGAGACCGAGGATCGGGTGTTCGACCTTGGCGAAGTCGGCAAGAGTGCCGTCGCTTCGGGTGGTGATCCCCAGCGGAGCTAGTTTATTGTCGAGCACGAAGGCCACGTGTTCGGCAGTGAAGGTACGGCCCGTGGTCCGGGTGAGTTCCTGCGCCACACGAGCGAGAAGGTGACCACCGTCTCCGGATTTCGTCGCCATGGCCTGGTGCCGCTCGAGGCTCTTGGCGGTCTCGTAGAGCAGGTCGGGCAGATGGATGACCTGCCCGTCGAAGCGGTGCACCAGATGTGGTGGGCGGCGATACCCAGAACCAGCGAACTCGCCTACCAGCTCGGTTCCCTGGGTGAGCACGGGCACTGCCCCAGCGAGGGCAGGCGGATTCAGCGTGAGTGCTTGCGTACTGATAGCGATCTCCCAAGGGAATAGTTCTCCCGCCGGGCCCTTGCGGCGGCCGGACCCGGGTGTGCTCCACCGCCTGCGACAGAGGCGTTCTCGAGCCGCCAACCCTGGTCCCGGCCGCGAGGGCACGTTCCGCTTCGGGTACTTCCGTCACGGTGAACGCGGCCAGCTGCAGAGGGTGTGCGTCTCAGTGGGTGGTTACCGCAGCCGGCACACAAGTCATGCTGCTGCTGGGGTTGTTGGAACCCAGGCCCAGCGAGCCGAGCAGCCCCGGCGTGCCGTGAACACTCTCGGCCTGGCAGGCATAGACAACCGTGGCTCCCCCGCCCTTATGGCCACCGCCTGCGGGGAAGTTGTATGTGGGGTGGCTGCTGTTGTCGTAACTGATAAGCACGATGGACAGCAGAGTCCTTCCGGGGAGCAGTTCCCCGGAGAGAGCGTTGAGTTCCTCATAGCCGATGTCTGGCATGGCTACCCTTCCTCATGCCGGAAATGCGGTGCCGTGACACCTTCAGATGAGGCGCCCGGACACTGCAGGCGCCGACAGCACGTTCCTGAAAGCATGTGCTGATGTGAGGCGAATGGCCGGGGACGAGGCCCCGGCCACTGCCATTTGTTACTAGAAGACGGCCGTCGACCCCGGCATGCAGGTGAGGGAAGAGCTCGGGACGTTCGAGCCGAAGAGCAACGTGGTGAGCCCCGGCGTGCCGGTAATATTCTGGGACTGGCAGGCGTTCGACACGATCCCGTTCTGGTCACTGGCAGCGCCGCCCTCGCCGCCACCCCAGCCGTGGAAGGGGGCTGCGAGAGTGGACAGGACCGAGCGCTCCGGCAGCATTTCCCCGGTCAGGCCGTCCAGCTCTTCGAAGCTGATCTTTGACACGATGTTCCCTTTCATTCGCCTTTCTGCTGTGGAGACCACGCTGTAGGAAGCCCCATCAGCAGAACTTGGACACCCCGGACAACGGCCACCACAGCTGAACGGTGCGGCAAGTCACTCGCCATGGTGAAAAGGAGTGGCAGATGGATGAAGCGACTCGACACCGCTTCTTTCCCGAGCTGGAGAAAGAGCCCAGGCTGCAGGGCGTGACGCGGTCAACGGACCTTCGCGTCCCCGGCCGACGGTCCGCTGATCCGAACACCGACTACCACCGCTGGAAGAAGCTCCTGACAGACGCCGGCGTACGGGATCGGCGACTGCACGACGCACGCCACACCGCGGGGACCGTTCTTCTTCTGCTGGGAGTCCCCGATGCCGTGGTGGACGCGATCATGGGCTGGGAGCCGGGCGGTGCGGCCCGTATGCGAGCGCGCTGCATGCACCTGACCGGCCCCATGCCGGAGAGGGTGGCGGGGCAGATCGGCGACGCCCTCCGGGGCGCTCCCGACTCCACAGACCCCGACTGAGACGGAAAGTGAGACGGAAGATCACGAAGGCCCCGACCAGGATCTGGTCGGGGCCACGTGTATTGCCCGGTGAGAGCAATTGCGGAGGATACGAGATTCGAACTCGTGAGGAGTTGCCCCCAACACGCTTTCCAACTCTGCATGCCACCGTTCAGAGGGGTTCAGCGCGTTTGAGCCTTGGTCGGGCAGGTCTAGCGATTTCCGCTGAACGCACCCGAACGCTGGAGACTGCGGATGAGTCTAGGACCCACTGCACCGGCCTCGGCGCCGACAGGCGGTCAGCCCTCCTGCGGCCGCTCGGCGGCCGGGGCGGGGACCGCCGGGGCGACGGGCGCGGCCGGGGCGGCCTGCGCCC
>NZ_RJVR01000117.1 GCF_003999195.1 Streptomyces soli | reverse complement strand
ACCGGTGGCGGCGGCCGTGGCGTCGCGGTGGGCCGCCTCGCCTGCCGCCTGGAGCTCGGCGGAGCGCTCCTCCTCGGCGTCGGCCTGTGCGTCGGCGGTGTCGGCGGCGGCGTGCAGGGCGCGTACGAGGTCACCGGCCGCCTTCGTCCGGGCGGCCAGCGCCGGGGCGGCGTCCCGCTCGGCCTCGCGGATGGCGCTGGTGACCCTGGTCAGCCGGTCGGCGGCGGCGCGGTGCCGCAGGACGGTCTCGGCGGCCTGCCAGGCGGAGTGCAGGGTGCGGGCGTCGCCCAGCTCCCGCTTCAGGCCGGCGGCTCCTTTCTCTGCGGCGGCCAGGGCCAGCGAGGCGTGGCGGTAGGCGAGTTCGGCGGCGACCAGGGTGCCCCGGCCCCGGGCCTGCTCGGCGTCGGTGACGGCGTATGCGGCGGTCGCCATGCGCTGGGCGAGTTCGGTGGCGCGGCCCCGCTCCTCGTTGCCCCGGGCGGACAGCCGGCGGGCCAGGCCCCGGGTGCGGCGCTCGGACTGGGTGTGCACGCCACGCGCCTGCTCGCGGGCGGCGGTCGTGTCCACGATGCGCTGGAGGAGTTCGAGGGATCCCGCGGTGAAGTCGCGTTCGGCGGTGAGCTCGGAGCGGCGGCCGAGCTTTCCGGCGAAGCCGTGGAGGAGGTCGGCGAGCCCGTCCGTGTCGCGGGTGTCGGTGACCGCACGCAGCAGCAGGTCGGTGAAGTCGGAGTCCTTCTTGACCGCGAAGAGGCCGGCGGCCTCGCCCTCGTCGGCGTTCATCTCCCGCTGGTAGCGGAAGAGTTCGGGGTCGAGTCCGAGCTCGCCGAGGTGCTCGTTCCAGCGGTCGTGGATCTCCTCCCAGACCACCTCCAGGTGCTGGTAGAACTTCCCGGCCTCGGTGATCGCGTCGCGAAAGCCCTTCATCGTACGGCGGCGGCCCTTGGCGCCGGAGGCGCCTTCGACGGCCGGCCGTACGGCGGTGGACTCGGCGACTGGGAGGGAGTCCAGGCTCAGTCCGGGGCCGGGCCGGAAGGAGTACCAGGCCTCGGCGAACTTACGCGGGTCGGAGGAGATCTGGCGGCCTCGCCACTCACTGACCTTGCCGACGACGACCAGCTCGCCGGTAACGGTGTGCTGCCACTCCAGGGCGACGTGCCCGCAGTCCTCGGCCAGCAGGAACTTGCGCAGGACGCCGGAGCTGGCGCCGCCGAGGGTGTTGCGGTGGCCGGGCAGCATGACCGAGAAGATCAGCTTGAGGAGGACGGACTTGCCGCCGCCGTTCTCCAGGAAGAGCACGCCCGCCGGGGCCGGCCGGCGCGGCGGACCGGTCGGCTCGTCCTCGAAGAACTCGGCCTGGGCGGGCGCCGGCTGCGGCACCGGCTCGCCCACCCCGCGCAGGTCCAGGACGGTGTCGGCGTAGCGCGCACCGGCAGGCCCGATGGAGTAGAGGCGGACCCGGGACAGCTCGTACATGGCGGCAGGGGCTTTCGGTTGTGTTCGGGGTGCTCAGGATTTCAGGAACGTCAGGAGTGGAAGGGCAGGCCGGCGTCGGCGGCGAGGTCGAGTGCCTCGGCGTCGTCCGGCGGCAGGAGCGTCGCACTGCCGTCGGTCACCGGCACTATGCCGAGTTCGAGAAGCTCGGCCATCGCAGCGCTGCCCGCCATGTCGCGGACCTGCAACTGGTAGCGGGCGGTGGTGCGGTACGTGCCTCCGGCCTCGTCGCCGGTGCGCTGGAGGAAACCGGACTCCACGAGGAAGGCGACGGCCTTGCCGATGATGCCGGTGGTCGACCCGGCGAGGCGGCGGGCGTCCTTGGTCGCGCCGGTGGCGCTGCGGCGCATGTAGACCCGCCAGGCGGCTTCCAGGCCGGGAGCGTCGGTTGCCGGGTCGGTGTTCTCGCCGTTGGCGTCCGCGGTCTCCTCCAGGCGGCGGCAGGCCTGGCGTACGAAGGCCTCGATGCCGTTGACCGTGATCCGGCCGATGTAGCCGTCGTCGGCCAGGTCCTCGGGGCGGGGGAAGGCCATGGCGGCGATGGCGAGGTGGGCCAGGCCGTGGAGGAAGCGGTCGGCGGCGTCGGAGGCGGCGCGGCGTGAGTAGTCGCCCATGCGGACGGCGAAGACGGAGTCCTCGGCGGCGGCCACGGCCATGCCGGCCCGGGGGGACACCTCGAGGACGACCAGGCCGAGGCCGGCGGCGACGGCGTCGGCGAGGCGGGCGAAGGGCGGGTCCTCGCGGTGGCGGCGGATGAGGTCGGCGTATTCGGCGTCGCGGGCGGGGAGCAGCTTCGGTTGGAGGCCGAAGGAGACGAGGCGGGCGGCGTCGGCGGCGTCGGCCGCCGTGATGGTGCCGCCCTGCCCGGCCGACGGCACGTCCGGCTGCGCCGGGGCTTCCGTTTCGCGGTAGTCGGTCACTGGCTCTGCTCCTCGGTGCGGGTGGTCGTGGGCTGGGGCAGGGGGACTCCCCCGCCCCGCCCCTTCCCGAAACCGGGGGCTCTGCCCCCGGACCCCCTGTCCTCAAACGCCGGACGGGCTGAGTGGTCCAGCCGAGCCATGCCCACTATCAGGTCGGCTCCCCCGAATTCGGGGTCGTCCAGTTCCGTACCGTCGTCCACCGCGAACAGGAGCCGTTGCTCGCCCTGGCGGTAGGCGGTGCCGACCGGGGGGCTGGCGGCGTGGATGGCCAGGAGGGCTAGTAGGTAGGGCAGTTCGGGGTCGGTGCGGCGGGCTTCGGCAAGGAGGCCGGAGAGACGGCGGGGGGCGTCGGGGGGGAGGTCGAGGAGGGCGAGGGCGGTGTCGAGTTGTTCGTCGGTGAAGCGGGAGTCGTCGGGGGTGGCGACGAGGTCGGGTTCGGGCATTTCGGCGCCGAGGTGCTCGCGTTCGACCGGCGGGGTGAGGAGGCCGTCGACGAGGTCGATGACGCGTACGGAGGCGGGCGTGCGCAGACCGGTGCCGCGGGCGAAGAAGGCGTCCGTGACACGGGTGGCGTGTTCGACGGGCAGGGGGAGGACGGGTGCGACGAGCTGGCCGTAGAGGTCGAGGCCGGCGCGGGAGGGCGGAGCGGCGAAGGCCTGGCGGTCCTGTTCGGCGCGGAAGAGGGGGCCGGCTTCCAACAGGCGTGACTGGAGCTGGGTGTGGCGGCGGATGCAGTCCTTGACGATGTCGACGAGCTCGGCGGCGCGGCGCTTGTGCTCGGGGTCCTCGGCCTCGTCCCTCGCCTTGCGGATGTTGGTGAGGATCGCGTTCTCGTGCCGGTAGCGATCGGCGACGTGGTCGAGGGCCTCGGCGATCATGTCGGGGACCGTACGCAGCCAGTCGACGGCCCGTACGTTGCGCCGGGTCGCCTCCAGGGTGCGGCGGAGGATCTCGGCGTACTGGACGGTGCGGTAGCGGGCCTGCTCGGCGGCGAGCTGGGCGTCGGCGAGGCGGCCGCGGTTGATGAGGACCTCGAGCTTGACCTCGGCGGCGATCTGGGCGCTGGTGACGTCGGTGTCGAGGGCGCCGACCAGGACGTTGACAGCTTCGTCGGTCGTACGCAGGTAGATGCTGCCGCCGGAGCCGGCGACCTCCTCGATGAGCTTGAAGTCGTAGTCCCGCCTGACGTACGCGCCGTCCGGGCCGAAGGTGCCGTAGACGGCGCGGAAGCCGCGGTCGACGCTGCCGACGTTGATCAGGTTCTCCAGGACCCAGCGGGCGACGCGTTCGTGCTCGGCGGTGTCCCGGCCCGGGGCCTGGGCGGCGACGCGCGGGAGGAGGCGGTGGATTATCTGGTCGTGGTCGGCGCCGGTGTCGAAGTCCATGTTGAGCGTGACCAGGTCGATGGCGGCCAGGGCCACCTCCGCCATCGCATACACCCCGTACTCGCCCGCGAGGTTGGCCTTGCGCGCGTCGAGGTCGTGCAGCGGCGCGGTGCAGGCGAGGGCCTTGAGCCGACGGGCCAGGCCCTCGTCGGCGGCCGGCCCCGGGGCGGGGCGTGCAGCACTGCTGTGCTGGTGGGGGATGGTCACGGTCACGACGGACAGGTTATGCGGTCGCACTGACAACGGCCCAAACGGCGCGTACCGGCCTGGTCAGCCGAGCTTGCGGGCGTAGCCCTCGACGAGCTGGCGCTGCGAGTCGTCCAGGTAGGCGGCGAGGACCCGCTCGGCGCCGCGCGCGTCGCCGGCCCGCAGGGTGCGCAGTATCTGTCCGTTCCGCCCGACGTAGGGCTCGTGGAAGGCCCGGGGGTCGTCCATGACGTGGAAGACCAGGCGAAGTTCGGCCAGAATGCCGCGCATCAGCTCGTCCGTGCGCGGGCTTCCGGCCAGGGCGACGATCCCTTGGTGGAAGCTGATGTTCGCGGTGCCCACGTCCCGCCAGCGCTTCTCCTCAACGGCTTTGTGGCCTTCTTCGACCGCCTGTTCCAGGGCGTCCAGCGCGTAGGGGGGCTGCCCGAGGGAGCGCAGGGCGGCGCCCTCGATCAGCCGGCGGACGCGGTAGATGTCCTCCAGGTCCTCGACCTCCAGGATGCGTACGAAGACGCCCCGGTTGAGCTCATGGACGAGCAGTCGTTCGTGGGTGAGCAGCCGGAATGCCTCGCGCAGGGTGTTGCGTGAGACGTTGAGCGCCCCGCCGATGGTGTCCTCGGAGAGCCGGGTGCCGGGCGGGAAGAGCCCTTCGGCGATGCGGTCGCGCAGGACGCGGGCGGTCCATTCCGCGACGCTGGTGCGCTCCTGCCGGGCGCTGTCTTCCTTGAGTTTGTGGAGCACGTCCTCTTGGTCGCCCACTGCTTCCTTCTTCTCGCCGCTGTGCGTTGTCCGAAAGTCAATCGCAGAAGCGAGAACGAAACAACACGGGTATTGCAGGATCGTTCAACAATCCCCTACTTTGAAGCTCGCATCGCCCCGTCCCCAGAGCTGCACCCTCCATCGCTGCGAGGTGCCCATGAGTACGTCCCCCGTCACCAGCACCACTCCCGACGACACACACGAGGGCTCCGGAGCCTTCACCTGGTTCCGTGACCTCAGCCCGCGCGGCCGGCGCGCATTCGCCGGCGCGTTCGGCGGTTATGCCCTGGATTCGTACGACTTCTTCACGCTGCCGCTCAGCATGGTCGCCATCGCGGCGTACTTCGGGCTCAGCACCGGCCAGACCGGGCTGCTCACCACCGTCACCCTGGTCGTCTCCGCCGTCGGCGGCGCGATCGCCGGTGTGCTGGCCGACCGGATCGGCCGGGTCAAGGCGCTGATGATCACCGTCATCACGTACGCCGTCTTCACCGTCCTGTGCGGCTTCGCGCCGACGTACGACTCGCTGCTGGTACTGCGCGGCCTCCAGGGTCTGGGCTTCGGCGGCGAGTGGGCGGTCGGCGCGATCCTGGTCGCCGAGTATGCCTCCGCCAGGCACCGGGGCCGCACGCTGGCCTTCATCCAGAGCTCCTGGGCAGTGGGTTGGGCGCTGGCGGTGATCGTCAACACCGTGGTCTTCCAGCTGGTCGGCCCGGGCACGGCGTGGCGGGTGATGTTCTGGACCGGCGCACTGCCCGCGCTGCTCGTGCTGTACGTACGCAAGAACGTCAAGGACGCCCCCGAGGCCGCCGCCAAGCGGCTCACCAGCCCGGCCAAGGGCTCGCTCACCGAGATCTTCAAGCCGGGGCTCGCCAAGACCACGTTCTTCGCCTCGCTGCTGGCCACCGGCGTGCAAGGCGGCTACTACACGCTCGCCACCTGGGTCCCCGCCTACCTCAAAACCGAGCGCGGCCTGACGGTGGTCGGCACCGGCGGCTATCTGACCGCCCTCATCTCGGGCGCCTTCACCGGCTATCTGACCGGCGGCTTCCTCACCGACCGCCTGGGCCGCAAGAAGACCATCGCCCTGTTCGCGGTCCTGTCCGCCGCCTGCATCCTCGCCTACACTCATCTGCCGTCCGGCTCGAACGGCCTGCTCCTGGCGCTGAGTTTCCCGCTCGGCTTCTCCATGTCGGCCATCTTCAGCGGCTTCGGGGCCTTCCTGAGCGAGCTCTACCCGACCCCCGTGCGCGGCGCGGGGCAGGGCTTCACGTACAACGTCGGACGCGGCGTCGGCGCCTTCTTCCCCACCCTGGTCGGCTTCCTGGCCGGCAGCTGGGGCGTCGGCGGGGCGCTGGTGTTCGGCGCCATCGGCTATGCCATCGCCGTCATCGCCCTGTTGGGACTGCCCGAGACGCGCGGCAAGGAGCTGCTGTGACCGCCTTCACCCCCTCCCAGGCCCGTGAGCGCTTCCGGGCAGGCCTGTCCGTCCCGACCGCCGGCTGGGCCCCGGGCCACACCCAGGCCAACCTCATCACCGTCCCGGCCGACTGGGCCGACGAGGTACTGCTGTTCTGCCGGCGCAACCCCAAGCCCTGTCCCGTACTCGACCTCACCGACCCCGGCTCCTGGACCACCCACTTGGCCCCCGGCGCGGACCTGCGCACCGACTTCCCGCGCTACCGCGTCTGGGAGAACGGCGCGCTGGTCGACGAGCCCACGGACGCGACCGGCCACTGGAGGGACGACCTCGTCTCCTTCCTCATCGGATGCAGCTTCACCTTCGAGAGCGCACTGGCCGACGCCGGGGTCCCGATACGCCACACCCAGCAGGGCCGCAACGTCCCCATGTACGTGACGAACCGTCATTGCCGCCCCGCCGGACGCCTCAGCGGGCCCCTCGTCGTCTCCATGCGCCCCGTCCCCCGCGAACTGGTCGCCACGGCCCGCAGCGTCAGCGGCACCATGCCCGACGTCCACGGCAGCCCCATCCACACCGGCGACCCCGCCGCCCTCGGCATCCGCACCCTCACCCACCCCGACTTCGGCGACCCCGTCCACGCCGAACCCGGCGACGTCCCCATGTTCTGGGCCTGCGGGGTCACCCTGCAGGCCGCGGTGATGAGTTCGCGGCCACCGTTCGCGATCACCCACGCGCCGGGGTACATGCTGGTCACGGACGTACGTGACGAGGAGTACCGCGTGGCGGGATGATCGTGTCGATGCGGTCGACGGCCGACACGGCACCTGCGGTTGCGGGTCGGCGAGTGAGCCGAAGCGGAGCGGCCGCTGTCGAAATGGGGGCACTCCCCCAGCCTGGCGGCTGGGCGGGGGTCCCCCCGGCCGAAGGCTGGGGAACCCCCACCGGACGGAGTCTGGGGGAGTGCCCCCACAGTGGCTCAGCGCAGCGGAGGCGAACTCGCCTCAAAAATAGGAGAAGGAGCGCGACCACCATGACCCAGGCCCTGATCGACCTCAACGCCGATCTCGGCGAGGGCTTCGGCCGCTGGCGGCTGACCGACGACGAGGCGCTGCTGTCGGTCGTGACCAGTGCCAACGTCGCCTGCGGCTTCCACGCCGGGGACGCGGCGACCATGCGCCGGGTCTGCGACCTGGCCGCCGAGAAGGGCGTGGAGATCGGCGCGCAGGTCTCCTACCGGGACCTGGCGGGGTTCGGCCGGCGGTCGATGGATGTGCCGGCCGATGAACTCGCCGCCGAAGTCGCCTACCAGATAGGCGCCCTGGAGGTCTTCGCGCGGGCCGCCGGGGCCCGGGTCTCGTACGTCAAGCCGCACGGCGCGCTCTACAACCGCACCGTGCACGACGAGGAGCAGGCCGCCGCCGTGGTCGACGGCGTGCTCCTCGCGGGCGCCGGCGCGGAGCTGCCCGTGCTCGGCCTGCCCGGATCCCGGCTGCTCGACGCCGCAGGGAAGGCCGGACTGCCCGTCGTGGCTGAGGCGTTCGCCGACCGCGCCTACACCGCCGACGGCACCCTGGTGTCCCGGCGGGAGGAGGGCGCGGTGGTCACCGACCCGGACGCCGTGGTGCAGCGGTCGGTGGGCATCGCCGGCTCCGGGTCCGTCGTGGCGCACGACGGGCGGCTTATCGCCGTGCGCGCCCGGTCGCTCTGCCTGCACGGCGACACCCCCGGCGCCGCCGAACTCGCCCGCCGGGTCCGGTCGGCTCTGGAGGCGGCGGGCGTACGGGTGGAGGCCTTCGCGTGAGGCCGCTGCCGGTGGGCGAGGACGCGCTGCTGATCGAGTGCGGCTCAGGGGCGGAGGCCGAGGCACTCCACGGCGAGCTGCTGCGGCGGCGCGCGGCGGGCACGCTTCCCGCCGTGAGGGAGATAGTTCCAGCAGCCCGGACCGTACTCATCCGCGGACTCGACGACCCGGGCCGCTTCGCCGCACGGCTCACGGAGTGGAAGGTGCCGCCGCCCACGGCCACCCTTCTGGACGCCGTCGAGATCCCCATACGGTACGACGGGCCCGACCTCGCGGAGGTCGCCGCCCTGTGGGGCGCCGGCTCGGTCGAGGAGGTGGCGCGGATCCACTCGGCGGCCCGATTCCGGGTCGCCTTCTGCGGATTCGCGCCCGGCTTCGGCTATCTGACCGGGCTGCCGGAGCGGTATTCCGTGCCGCGACGGTCCACCCCCAGGACCGCTGTCCCGGCGGGCTCGGTCGCCCTGGCGGGACCGTACACCGGGGTGTATCCGCGCTCCTCCCCCGGCGGCTGGCAGTTGATCGGCGCCACGGACGCCGTGCTCTGGGATCCGGCGCGGGAGCCCGCGGCGCTGCTCGCGCCGGGGACGCCGGTGCGGTTCGTCCCCATCACGGCGGAGGACGTACGGTGACGGACCGGGCTTTCGTGGTCGTACGGGCGGGTGCCCTGACCACGGTGCAGGACCTCGGGCGGCCCGGGCATGCCCACTTGGGTGTGCCCGGCTCCGGGTCGCTGGACGTGCCCGCGAGTCGGCTGGCCAACCGGCTGGTCGGCAACGGCGTTGAGGCCGCGGTCCTGGAGACGACGCTCAACGGCTGCGCGGTGCGGCTGCGGTGCGCGGCCTCGGTCGCCGTCACCGGCGCGCCGTGTCCCGTCACGGTCGACGGCCGGCCGGTGGCGTGGGGCGCCCCGGTGGCAGTACCCGCCGGTGCGGTGGTCGAAGCGGGGGCGGTGGTGCGCGGGGTGCGCAGCTACATCGCCTTCGGTGGCGGGGTCGCCGTCGAACCGGTGCTGGGCAGCCGCTCCACCGACCTGCTCTCCGGGCTGGGCCCGGCGCCCCTCACGGACGGCGCGGTGCTGCCGCTGGGCGAGGTGGCCGGGCCGTCTTCTCCGGTCGACGTCGTACCGGCCCCCGGCCCGCCGGACGAGCTGGTCCTGCGCATCCTGCTCGGGCCACGCGACGACTGGTTCACGCCGGCCGCGCTGCGCACGCTTGCCGTGGGCACCTACTGGGTGGCCTCAGCCAGCAACCGCATCGGCCTGCGTACGGAGGGCCCGCCACTGAGCCGTGCCCGGCACGACGAACTCCCCAGCGAGGGCATGGTCCTGGGCGCCGTCCAGGTTCCCCCGGACGGGCGGCCCGTCGTCTTCCTCGCCGACCACCCCACCACCGGCGGCTACCCCGTCATCGGCGTCGTCCGTGGCCGCGACCTCGCCGCGGCAGCCCAGGCCGCGCCGGGGACGCCGGTGCGGTTCGTGCCGGTGCGCCGCCGTTAGGCCAGGTCCGGCTGGTCGGTGCCCGCCCGATCCACGGAGTCGGCCGACCTGGCCTGTCGCGCGATGAAATACCGAAGTGGAACGCTCAGGATCCACCAGTACGCCGCCGTGCCGGGCGAGATCAGCGTCATCGGCACCGAGGTGGCGAAGACCACCGCGACCGCCGCTGCCTGCCGGATCGACAACAGGACCCGGTCGCGGGACACGTGGGGACGACACAGCGCCGGCTGCCGCAGGAGATGGACCGACATCGCCGCGATCAGCAGAGCGCACAGGGCGATTGACCCGGCATACACCGACGTCGCGACCGCACTGCCCTGGTAACCGCTGATGAGCTTGGTCGGGAACGGCAGGGCGGCGATGACGGCGAGCAGCGCGAGGTCCAGGCGCAGCAGCCAGCGGTCCAGCTCCGCGACCATGCCGAACAGGCGGTGGTGGGAGATCCACAGCACGCCGATGACGACGAAGCTGAGGAGGTATCCTCCGACCGTCGGAAGCGCCTCTTTGAGGGCATGTCCGAGTTCCGACGAGGGGACTCCCTCCGGAATCTTCATGTCAAGGGCGAGCAGCGTGATGGCGATGGCTATGACCGCGTCCGCGAACGCCTGCATGCGCTCGACGTCGATCCCGTGGTTGTAAGTAGATCTCACGGCCGAAAGCTTAGGGCGTGCCGTAACCGCCACCGCCCGGGGTCGCGATGACCAGGACGTCGCCGGGGCCGACGTCGGCCGAGTCGCATCCGCCCAGCGAGGTCACCGAGCCGTCGGCGCGGTCGATGGAGTTGACGCCGAGCGCGCCGGGGTGGCCGCCCGCCATGCCGTACGGGGGGACGCGGCGGTGGCTGGAGAGGAGGGCAACGGTCATCGGTTCGAGGAAGCGCAGCCGGCGGACGACGCCGTGGCCGCCGCGATGACGCCCGGGGCCGCCGCTGGGGTCGCGGATGGCGAAGCTGTCGACGCGGACGGGGTAGCGCCATTCGAGGACTTCGGGGTCGGTGAGGCGGGAGTTGGTCATGTGGGTCTGGACGGCGTCGGCGCCGTCGAAGTCCTCGCCGGCCCCGGATCCGCTCGCCACGGTCTCGTAATACTGCACGCGCTCGTTGCCGAAGGTGACGTTGTTCATCGTGCCGGAGCCCTCCGCCTGAACGCCGAGGGCGGCGTAGAGCGCGCCGGTGACGGCCTGGGAGGTCTCGACGTTGCCCGCGACGGTGGCGGCCGGGTACTCGGGGGTCAGCATGGACCCGGCTGGGATGCGGACTTCGAGGGGCTTGAGGCAGCCGCTGTTGAGGGGGATGTCGTCGGCGACGAGGGTACGGAAGACATAGAGGACGGCGGCCATGACCACGGACTGGGGGGCGTTGAAGTTGCCGTCCTGCTGGGGGGA
This sequence comes from Streptomyces soli, assembly GCF_003999195.1. GTDB lineage: Bacteria > Actinomycetota > Actinomycetes > Streptomycetales > Streptomycetaceae > Actinacidiphila > Actinacidiphila soli. The sequence continues at coordinate 7,298 of NZ_RJVR01000117.1, read as the reverse complement.
GGTGCCGGTGAAGTCCAGGACGGCGCTGCGCGCTTCGCGGTCGACGGTCACGCGGACGCGGATGACGGCGCCGTTGTCGGTCTCGTACGCGTACGAGCCGTCCTGCAGGGTGGCGATGATGCGGCGGACGGACTCCTCGGCGTTGTCCTGGACGTGCCGCATGTAGGCGTGGACGACGTCGAGGCCGAACTGCTCGGTCATACGGCGCAGTTCACTGATGCCCTTTTCGTTGGCGGCGATCTGGGCGCGCAGGTCGGCAAGGTTGGAGTCGGGGTCGCGGGACGGGTAGGGGGCGTCGGCCAGGAGGGCGCGGGTCTCGTCCTCCCGCATGCGGCCGTCGCGGACGAGGAGCCAGTTGTCGAAGAGGACGCCTTCCTCGTGGATCGTACGGCTGAAGGCCGGCATGGAGCCGGGGGTGAGGCCGCCGATCTCGGCGTGGTGGCCGCGTGAGGCCACCAGGAAGAGCAACTCGTCGCCGCGCTCGTCGAACACCGGGCTCACTACCGTCACATCGGGCAGGTGGGTGCCGCCGTGGTACGGGTCGTTGATGGCGTAGACGTCGCCCGGGCGCATCGTGTCCGCGTTGCGGCGAAGCACTTCCTTGATGGACTCGCCCATGGAGCCGAGGTGGACCGGGATGTGGGGGGCGTTGGCGATGAGGTTGCCGTCGGCGTCGAAGAGGGCGCAGGAGAAGTCCAGCCGCTCCTTGATGTTGACGGAGTGGGCGGTGTTCTCCAGCGTCACGCCCATCTGCTCGGCGACGGCCATGAAGAGGTTGTTGAAGACCTCCAGTAGGACCGGGTCGACATCCGTGCCGACCGCGACCCGGCCGGGCCGGGGGCGGACGCGGGTGAGGAGCAGATGGCCCTGGTCCCCGGCGACGGCCTGCCAGCCGGGTTCCAGGACGGTGGTCGCGTCGGGCTCGGCGATGATCGCGGGCCCGGTGACGGTGTCGCCGGGACGAAGGTCGTCTCGCAGATAGAGCCCGGTGGGCTGCGGGCGGCCCTCGGCGAACATCCGCACCTCGGCGACGGGCTTCAGGTCGCTCTCGCGCGGCGGCCTTTCGAGGTCATGCCGGGCGGCCGGTCCTGCCGCGCCGACGGCCTCGACGGAGACGGCCTCGACGACGAGCGGCTTGTCCATCGTGAAGGCGTAGCGGCCGCGGTGGGCCCGCTCGAAGGCCTCCCGCATGTCGGCCGCGCTGCCGAGGCCTACGGGGAGGCTGGAGTCGGTGCCCGCGTAGCGGAGGTGGACCCGGGCGACGGTGTGGACCGTGTCGTCGGGGACGCCGTCGTCGTGGAGCTGGGTGCGGGTCTGCTCGGCGAGGTCGTCGGCCGCCTCGCGCACCGACGGCATGCTGCCTTCACCGAGTTCGGCCTCCACTGACCGTTCGCGCATCGCGGTGGCGTCGGCGAGACCGATGCCGTACGCGGACAGGACACCGGCCAGCGGCGGGACGATGACGGTGCCGATGGACAGCGCGTCGGCGACGGCGCAGGCGTGCTGGCCGCCGGCGCCGCCGAAGCTGGTGAGGGCGTAGCGGGTGATGTCGTAACCGCGCTGTACGGAGATCTTCTTGACGGCGTTCGCCATGTTGAGGACGGCGATCTCCAGGAAACCGGCCGCGACCTCCTCGGGGCCGCGATCGTCGCCGGTAGTCTGAGCCAGTTCGGCGAACTTCTCCGCCACGGCCGTCGCGTCGAGCGGTTGGTCGCCGCCGGGGCCGAACACGGGCGGGAAGTGGTCGGGTTGGACGCGGCCGAGCATGACGTTGGCGTCGGTGACGGTGAGCGGGCCGCCGCGCCGGTAGCAGGCGGGCCCGGGGTCGGCGCCGGCCGAGTCGGGTCCGACGCGGTAGCGCTGGCCGTCGAAGTGCAGGACGGAGCCGCCGCCGGCCGCGACGGTGTGGATGTTCATCATCGGGGCGCGCATCCGCACCCCCGCCACCTGCGTGCCGAAGACCCGCTCCAACTCGCCCGCGTAGTGCGACACATCGGTGGAGGTGCCGCCCATGTCGAAGCCGATGACCCGGTTGTGGCCCGCCTGTTCGCTCGTACGGGCCATGCCGACCACTCCCCCGGCGGGACCGGACAGCACGGCGTCCTTGCCCCGGAAGTGCATGGCCTCGCGCAGTCCGCCGTTGGACTGCATGAACATCAGCCGGACCCCGTCCAGCTCCTTGGCGACCTCGTCGACGTACCGGCGCAGGATGGGCGACAGGTAGGCGTCCACGACGGTGGTGTCGCCGCGCGGGATCAGCTTGATGAGCGGGCTGACCTCGTGCGAGCAGCTGATCTGGGTGAAGCCGAGGTCGCGGGCGGTCTCGGCGAGGGCCTGCTCGTGCTCGGGGTGGCGGTAGCCGTGTATGAGGACGATGGCGGCACTGGTGATGCCTGCGTCGCGGGCCTCGCGCAGCGCCGCGTCGGCGGCGTCGAGGTCGAGGGGGCGCACGATGCCGCCGTGCGCGTCGCGGCGCTCGGGGATCTCGGCGACCCGCTCGTACAGGGCCTCGGGGAGGACGATGCGGCGGTCGAAGAGGCGCGGGCGGTTCTGGTAGGCGATGCGCAGGGCGTCGCGGAAGCCTTCGGTGATCACCAGGACGGTCGGCTCGCCCTTGCGTTCCAGGAGGGCGTTGGTGGCGACCGTGGTGCCCATCTTGACGGCCGCGATGCGGTCGGCCGGGATGGGGTCGTCGGGGCCGAGCCCGAGCACCCGGCGGATCCCCGCGACGGGTGCGTCGCGATAGCGCTCGGGGTCGTGGGACAGCAGTTTGCAGGTGACGAGGCCGCCGTCGGGCCGTCTGCCCACGATGTCGGTGAAGGTGCCGCCGCGGTCGACCCAGAACTCCCAGCGTCCGGTCATGGGCCCATTGTGGCAGCCGGGCCGTGCATCAGCGGTCAGGCTGCCTCCAGCGGTTCGTACGACGAAAGCTTGAGCGAGGCAATGGCCCGTACGGTCGCCCGGTGCGCGTTCAGCTCCAGCGCGGTGCCGGTGCCGGAGGCCTGGTGGCGGCACTCGGCGACGGCCAGTCCCAGCAGGTCGGGGAGCAGATCCGCACACCGGTCCCACACCCATTTGGTGCCGCGTGTGGCCATCCAGTACACGCTCGCCGCCCGGCCGGGACCTGGCCCGTCGGGTACGACGGACGGCGGTTCGCCGGCCGCCATCCCCGCCGCCGCGAGCAGCGCGTGGAACTCCCTGGCCAGCAGCCGGTGGCCCAGCTCGCTCGGATGCAGGCGGTCCGCGCTCCACGAGGCGCGGTCGAAGACCCAGGGGTGGTGGGCGGTGTGCAGATGCACGGCTCCGTAGTGGTCGGACAGGGCGTGTACGACGTGGTTGACCGCCCGCATCCGCCGGCCCAGCGGCCGTGCCAGCGGCCAGGGCAGCCCCAGCATCCGGCCCGGGTCCGGCAGGCAGGCCGTCAGCAGCCCGGCGCCCTGTGCGCGCAGCGCGCCGAAGACGGCATCGAGGTGCTGGGCGACCGCTTCTATGTCGAAGGAGCCGCGCAGGGTGTCGTTCGCCCCGACCACGACCGAGGCGAGGTGCGGACGGTGGCTCAGCGCCTCCGTGAGCTGCTCGCCCGCCACGTCGGCGGTGAGCGCGCCGCTGCGCGAGCAGTTGAGCAGCCGCGAGCGTTGCGGCTGCTCTGCGAGGGCCGGAGCCAGCAGCGCCGCCCAGCCCCGCCATTCTCCACCCGGCAGCGGGTCGCCGAGGCCGGCGGTCAGCGAGTCGCCGAGCGCGGCGAACCGCAGCGTTGTCATCGGGCGCTCCCCGGTGCCGTGACCCGCGGCAGCGCGTCGTGGGCGGTGAGGAAGGCGTTGACGGCGGCGGGCCAGCCGTAGCGCTCGGCCTGGGCGCGGGCGACGGCACGGCGGATCTGCTCGGGGCGGGCAAGGAGATACTGGACGGCTTCGGCGAAGGCGGGGCCGTCGTCGGTGGCGGCGGTGCCGGCCGGGCCGATGAGGTCAGGGAGGGCGGACAGTGCGCTGACGACGACCGGGGTGCCGCAGGCCATGGCCTCGATGGCGGCCAGGCCGAAGGTCTCGACGGGCCCGGGGGCGAGCACGACGTCGGCGGTGGCCTGGATCGCGGAGAGCCGGTCGCGGTCGGCGACATGGCCGAGGAAGGTGACGGGTAGCCCGGCGGTCCGGGCCCGCTCCTCGAGCCGGGGCCGCAGCGGCCCCTCGCCGACCACCACCAGAGCCGCGTCCACCCCCCGCCGCCGCAGGTGCGCGAGCGCGTCCAGGGCCCGCCCGGGGCGCTTCTCCTGCGAGAGCCGTGAGCACATCGCCAGCATGACCTGGGCGCTTCCGGCGTACCGGGCGCGAAGCGCGTCGTCGCGGAAGGCGGGGTCGCAGCGGTCGAGGTCGACGCCGAGCGGAGCGCGTACGAGGTTGCGTGCCCCGATCCTCTCGAACTCGGCGGCCGCCCAGCCGGTTGTGCAGACGATGCGCGAGTAGGCGTGCGCGCTGCGCCGGTTGAGGCGGTCGGCGGCGTTCTGCGCGAGCGCGGTCGGCACGCCCCAGGTGCGCAGTACGCCGTCCACGCTCTCGTGGGAGACCATCACTGCCGGGATCCGCCGCCGGCGCGCCCACTGCCCCGTCCAGCGCAGCGTCGTACGGTCGGAGACCTCCAGGCGGTCCGGGTCCAGCCCTTCGAGGAGCCGTTCGAGGCGGGTGCGGTTGGTGAGGACCCGGTAGCCGCCGGTGCCGGCCACCAGCGGGCCCGGGACGGTGATCACCCGGCCCTGGTCGGTGGGTTCGTCGCTGTACCGCTCCCCCGGGACGACGAGTACGGGGTCGTGACCGGCGTCGAGGTATCCCGCGCCGAGGTGGCGGAGCGCGGTGCGCAAGCCGCCGGAGACGGGCGTGACGAAGTTGGCGAGCCGTACGATCCGCAGCGAGGCGCTCATGCGGCCACCGCCGTCCTGGCGCTCAGCACCTGGTCGTAGTGGCCCAGGAGCAGGTCGCCGACCGCTGCCCAGGTCCGACCCTCGACATCGGCCCGACCGGCCTGTCCGAACTCCTGGCGCAGTCCCGGCGCCCCGGCCAGCAGCCGCACCGCGCCGGTGACCGCGTCCGCGTCCCCCGGCGGGACGAGCAGGCCCGTACGCCCGTGGTCCACCAGGTCCAGCGGGCCGCCGGCGGCGGGCGCGACGACCGGCAGACCGCTGGCCATCGCCTCCTGCACGGTCTGGCAGAAGGTCTCGAAGGGCCCCGTGTGCGCGAAGACGTCCAGCGACGCGAAGATCCGCGCCAGCTCGTCGCCCGTACGGCGGCCCAGGAAGACCGCCCCCGGCAACGTCTCCCGCAGCCCGGGCGCGCTCGGGCCGTCCCCGACCACGACCACCCGCACTCCCGGTAGCGCGCTCACGCCGCTCAGCAGCTCGACGTGCTTCTCCGGGGCGAGCCGGCCGATGTAGCCGACCAGGATCTCGCCGTTCGGGGCGAGCTGTGCGCGCAGCGCGTCGTCGCGGTGCGCGGGGTGGAAGCGTACGGAGTCCACGCCACGCGGCCACAGGTGCACGCGGGGAATGCCGTGGGTCTCCAGGTCTCGCAGCGACGCGGTGGACGGCGCGAGGGTTCGGTCGGCGGCGGCGTGGACGGTACGTATCCGGCGCCAGGCGGTGGACTCGCCGAGGTTGAGATACGTGCGTGCATAGCCCGCCAGGTCGGTCTGGTAGACCGCCACGGCCGGGATCCCCTGGCGCGTCGCGGCGGCCATGCCGCGCACCCCCAGCACGAAGGGGCTCGCCAGGTGGACGATGTCCGCCCGGTGCGCGGCGATCGCGGCAGCGGTGCGGCGGCTCGGCAGCGCGACCCGCACCTGCGGGTAGCCCGGGAGCGGTAGGGACGGCACGCGGATGACTGGGCAGGGGTCTTGTTGGCCGGCCGGCGGGTCCTGCGGACCCCCCGGTCCTGCCGGCGCGATCACGAGCGGGTCGTGGCCGCGCCGGACGAGGTGCTCGGCCGTACGCAGGGCGCAGTGGGCTACGCCGTTGACATCGGGCGGGAAGGATTCGGTGACGATGGCGACACGCATACCGACGTTGTCGGCTCCCCGTGCGTGATCCCGGCCACGTCGATCTTTCCGGCGGGGGAACGCGCCGCCAATCCTTTACGCCGGGCGCCCCCGCGTGCGGCCCGGCGGGTTCGTCTCCCCCACCCCGCCCCTTCCCGAAACCGGGTTCCGCCCGGACCGCTGGGGCTCCGCCCCACGCCTGGCCCATGAAGGCTCACTGGTCACCCTATGGCGCTCCCGTTTCCTTGATGGCACAGGGCGTTTCGGTACCTCCAACCACACGAACCACACGGGCTACCTTCGGGAACTATTCATCACGATATCAATCGTCCAGACCAACGGGGAATTTCAGTCAAGAGGTGGCGAACTTTCCGTCATGCGGGCGAAAAAACCCCTGGACTCCGCACAGAATGAGAAAGCTCATACGAGAGCTTACCGGCATCTCACGGAATTCGGGTGCAGTGCGAGTTAATGTCTCACCGCAAGCCCAATCCAGAGCCGTCTCAGGGGAGTCACCTTGAATACTCGTATCGCCGCTATTGCCGTGCTGTCCGCCGCGCTCGTCGCAGGAGGCGCCACGGCCGCCAACGCCGCCGCTCCTGCCAAGCACGCGCCGGCGAGGACCGCGCCGGCAAAGGCCGCACCGGCGAAGAAGCACGCGCCCGCGCCGGCGTCGAGCATCAGCATCTCGGCGAGCGCCACCCGCGCGCGGGTGGGCAATTCGATCACCTTTTCCGGCAGCACCACTGGCCTGTCCAAGGGCAGCACCGTGACGCTCCAGGAGCAGAACTCGCACGGCAAGTGGGTGTCGCTGGACGCCACCGCCACTGTCGACCGCCACAGCAGCTACTCGATCAGCGACACCCTTGGTAAGGGCACGCAGACGCTGCGCGTGGTGGACGGGGACACCACTTCCTCGTCGGTGACCGTCGTCGTGAAGTAACTGACCACGGCCATAGTCCTTTTGGCCTACGACAAAGCCTCCGCAGCGGCCGGTGCGGAGGCTTTGTCGTAGGCCAGGAAACTGCCAAAAAGGCCGCGCCCCGAAACCGGTTCGCGGTATCGGTCGAGCTCGCGGATACGCGGGCGTGGCGGTTCCGGGTTCGCGGCCCTTTCTGAGAAATTCACACACATAGGAACGCCATCATGAACGATTACGACCCAACAAGCCCCCACGGGACCGAGGGGGACGGGACGCTCGTCATCGGAACGGCAGCGACCAAGGCAACGGAAGCTTCGCTGACCTCCCCCTACTCGGGAGGCGTCGTCGACCGTGT
>NZ_RJVR01000405.1 GCF_003999195.1 Streptomyces soli | reverse complement strand
GCCCCGGCAGTCCGCCGGCAGACGCCGCTCCCGCCGACGACGGGCGAGTCGCAGAGGTCGCGCACCCGATGGTGCGGCGCGGTGACACCATCGTCGTCGACTTCGCCATGGACCTCGAGACCTGAGCCCGGACATGACGAAGCGACCCATCACCTCGGCATGTCCCGAGGGGCGATGGGGCGCTGTCGTGTGTGGGGAGTCAGGACAGCCGCCGTCGTGGCTGGCCTTCATCAACCAGCGGCGGACGCGTCGGTGCGCACGTGCTGGTTGCGGGCTTCCTTGACGGCGCGCTCCCATTTCCAGGTCGGCTCGTTGTGCCGTGCCGCGAGCTCGGCGGCGACGCCGCGGTGGTAGCCGTTGTGGCGCAGTTCGGCGAGGGCGGTGGCGATGCGCTGCTGGGTCTCGGGCTTGCGGTCACGGGATTGGGGGCCAGCCGGGCGTCCGGCGGCGCCGGTGTTGTCACCGGTGCGCTTGCGGTCGAAGTCCTGCAGGTCGGCGCGGCGGAAGGTACTGGTGCTGGCGTGTGTGTCTGAGCCGCTGCGGTGGATCTTTGAGATGACCGGCGTGGATCATGTCCTGCGGGTCTTTGACACCGTTACCGACGCGGAAGCGGTCTTCGGCGGCTGAGCCACTTTCCCGTTCTCGCGGTCGACAAGCAGGTCAACGAGGGCACGGAGCCTAAGGTCGGCTTCCGCCGGATGCCGCAGCGGTCGGTCGAGGCTGAGGGTGTATTGGTTGCGCCGTCCGACCCGTTGCCGGTGCAGATAGCCGGCCTGTTCGAGGTCGGCGATGATGGCCTGGACCGCTCGTTCGGTGATGAGGCAGGCGGCGGCAATGGTTCGCAGCGGTGCATCCGGGTTCCGTGCGATGGCCAGCAGCACCCTCGCATGGTTGGTCAGGAACGTCCACCGGCGGTCCTGGTGATCCATGGCGTCAGCAGCCATCCCATTATGTGCGATGAAGAATGCCGGAAATCCTCATCATCTATTTTGGCACGCCCGAGCATGATCGGAATCAGCCATGGGAAACGTCGCTACAGCCGTTGTACGACGGAGATTGATCTTGGTTGGTTCGGTGGCTGACCCGGCCTCGGTGCAGCGGAATAGCTGTAGCGCTGTGCGTTTGATTCAGGCACGGCGCGGGCCAGTGGTTCGAGTTCTCCGGATGATTGGGGTGCGGATGGCGTCGTACACCGAGTCGTCGACGACGTGCTCCGAGGCGGTAATAACGTCGGCCTTCACCGTCCATCGCTAGCCCTGGCGCTCCACGGCAACGAAGACAGCGTGCTGCTGCTTGGCCTGCCTGTACGCGGTGTTGAAGGCGTCCATGCCCGTGGCGTCGGGGATGAGGCCGCAGGGGTAAGGGGCCGGCAGCGGCTGCATGGGGAGCATCGTGCCAGGACGGGCGGAGCGGCACGGGCATTGGCACGGGTGAAAGCGGTGCTACCGGTGGTGTGGCGGGCCGGACGGGTGTGGTGGCGGGGGCTTTTGGTTTGTCGTTATGCGCCGATGGGACCACGGAATGTGGGGGAGCGGAGTAGTGGGATGATTGCGAGGGTGATGGCAAGAACCAGTGACATCGAGAAGGCGGCCGGTGTACTGCGCGCCGGGGGCCTGGTGGTTTTCCCGACCGAGACCGTCTACGGTCTGGGCGCCAACGCGGAGGATCCCGACGCAGTCGCGCGCATCTTCCAGGTCAAGGGGCGTCCGCCTTCCCACCCCCTGATCGTCCACATCGGCGGCGCGGAGCACCTGGGTGGCTGGGTCGAGGAGGTGCCCGCGACTGCGCGCCTGTTGGCCGAACGGTTCTGGCCGGGGCCGCTGACGCTGGTCCTGCGGCGCGGTCGCCGGGTTCCCCTCGAAGCCACTGGTGGGCTGGAGACGGTGGCTGTGCGGGTGCCCGACCACCCCGTGGCACTCGCGCTGCTGTCGGCCTTCGGCGGTGGTGTGGCGGCCCCGTCCGCCAACCGCTTCGGCTCGGTCAGCCCCACAATGGCGGACCACGTCCGTGCGGAGCTCGGTGATGCCGTCGACTTCGTGCTGGACGGCGGCCCCTGCGAGGTCGGCGTCGAGTCGACCATCGTCGACGCCACGGGCGGTGCCCCGGGCGTCCTTCGGCCCGGCGGGGTGACGCGCGAGGACCTTGAAGCGGTGCTGGGGTGCCCGCTTGCGGTCCATTCGACGAGCCGCGTTCGGGTGCCGGGCCAGCATCGGTCACACTACGCGCCGCGGGCGCGGGTCGTCCTCGTCGAGCCCGAGAAGGTCGTCGCCGAAGCGGAGCTCTCGCAGGGGCGTTGTCACGTTGTTGGGTGTGTGGGTGTCTGACGGTGCGTCGAGGCGTGGCGGGGTCCAGGTGCTGGCCTGTGCTCAGGCTGCGGTGGGTTGGCCTGTGACGCCGGTGACCTGGTCCCAGATGGCGAAGCGGACGGTCATCTCGGCTCGGTGTTGGGGGGCGGTCATCAGGTGGCGGTGGGGGCGGAAGTGGGGTGAGATACCACTGAACGCGGACAGGAACCGCTGCGCGGCGCCGGTACTACGGAAGCCCTTCATGGCGCGTTCGCGCTGCCTCGTCGGCTGGTGGCTGTTCTCCGCCCGGTTGTTCAGTCCCTTGTGGGAGCGGTGCTCCACCGAGGGCATGACCTCGCGGTGGGCCGCGCCGTAGGAACGCAGCTTGTCCGTGACGACCACCCGCGGAACCGCCCGGGTCTTCTTCATCAGCCTGCGGAAGAACCGCCTGGACGCGGCCTTGTCGCGGCGGTTCTGCACAAGGATGTCGAGCACGTTGCCGTCCTGGTCGACAGCCCGCCACAGATACTTCCGGCTCCCGTTGATCTTGATGAAGACCTCGTCCAGATGCCACTTATCACCGGGCCGGGGACGGCGGCGGCGCAGTCCGTCGGCGTAGGCCTGCCCGAACTTCCCACACCGCCGCCGGACGGTCTCGTAGGAGACGATCACGCCGCGCTGGAGCATCAGCTCCTCGACCTCGCGGTAGGACAGAGGGAAGCGGAAGTACAGCCACACGCAGTGGGAGATCACCTCGACCGGGTACCGGTGACCCCTGTACGACGGCGGCACAGACGACACCAGCGATCCCCTTCCCAGCATGATCAACCCGAAGATCATCCCACCCGGTCAGCCAACGTGACAGCGCCCGCCGCGGTGATCGGCGGCCGGTCGCCGGAAGGGCTGCTGGACACGTACACCTCCGAGCGGCACCCAGTCGGCGCGTGGGTTCTGGACTGGACCCGGTCCCAGGTCGCGGCCATGCGCCTGGACCCACAGTCCCGGGCCCTGCGCGAGATCGTCAGCGACCTGGCGGGGACGGTCGTGGGCACCACGTACCTCACCGCGCGGCTCAACGGTGCCGGAGTGCGGTACGAGCTGCCGGGCAAGCACCCGCTGACCGGCCGCAGCACCCCGGACCTCGAACTCACCGACGGCGGCCGCCTCGCGGACCACCTCCACGGCGGCCGGGCGCTCCTGCTCGACCTCACCGACGACCCGGAGCTCCGGGCCCTCGCCGCGGGGTACGCCGGCCGCGTCGACACCCTGACGGCCGGCTGCCCGTCCCGCCCGGAACTGGCGGCGGTCCTCGTCCGTCCGGACGGCTTCACGGCCTGGGCGGCCGACGCGGGGGCGCAGGCGCCGACGTCGACGGTCGGGCTGGCGGAAGCGCTGGACGAGTGGTTCGGAGTGCCGGAGGGCGCGGTGACGCCGGGCTGATCCGCCGCTCCGGCCGCCGCCCGCGCTACGGACCGCCTACCGCACCCGCCGCCACGCATAGCCGCCACCATCCACGGCGACCACGTGCTCCTCCAACTCGGGGACCCGCCCTCACCGGTCCCCGGGCCCTTCGCGGGCCTGTTGCTGGAGTGGATCAACAGCCGCGCCAACATGAACACAGCCACGAACCGTGACTCCCGCTGGCTCTTCCCCGGCCGCCGGGCCGCACAGCCGATGAACCCTACGCGCTTGCCGCCTCGATCAACGATCTCGGCATTCCGACGACCGCCAGCCGGGCGGCGGCCATCCGCCAGCACGTCCTGGAGATGCCCGCCCCCGTCGTCGCCGATGCTCTCGGCTACCACCAGGTCACCACCGCCAAGCTCGCCTCACAGACCGGCGCCACCTGGAGCCGGTACGCCGCCGGGGACCACCTACGATCACCATCCGGCTGGACACCACAGCGAACTGACGACAGTTGAATAGGGAGTTCACTTCCAAGGACCCGGCGTTCGCGGAGAAGGTCGCCGACGTGGTCGGCCTGTACCTGGCCCCGCCGGGTGGCGCGGTGAGTTGCGACTGCGTGATCCTGCCGGCGTTTTCGGAGCGGAGGCCCGCATGATCCACGCCGACCCGTACATGGTCCGCGACCACTGGCTGCACCAGGGCAGGCACGGCTACGCCGAGGAGACCCACGAGGGGTACGGGCGGGATCTCGGCCGCGTCGACGAGCGCGGCCACTCGATCGACCTGGCCAAGCTCGCCGACTACAAGGCGGCGCGCGCGGCCGCGCAGGCCGCCGGGGAGCCGTTCGATCAGCGGCCGCCGCCGCTGGGCTGGATCCCGTTCATAGCGGAGCTGGTGTGGGAGGCCACGCCCTGGCACGTCGATGCGTGGCTGAACCAGTGGCAGGGCGCGGTGCGGTCCCGCAGCCGGCGCCGGTCGGCGGTGTTCGGGTTCTACGAGCACGCCGTGGGCGAGGGCATCGTGCCGGGCAACCCGGCCCGCCCGATCCGCAACGGCGTCACCGCGGACCTGCCGGGCCGGGTGAAGCTGACCCGGCGGCAGGCGGGGATGCTGCGCTCGGCCGCCGACCGCTACGCCGCCCCCCGCGACCGGCTGCTGGTGTACCTGCTGCTGGCCGATCTGCGGCCGGGGCAGGTAGTGGGCGTGTACATGGAGAGCATCTACCGCGAGCAGCAGCGGGTGACCTCCAAGGTGCCGCTGAAGGGCGGGGGCAGCGAGAAGTGGGAGTGGCCAGCCGAATGCGTGGAGGCGCTGGACGGCTACCTGCCGGGCCGGATGTGGCGGCAGCCGCACTCCTCGGCCGGCACGGGGCCGCTGCTGACGTCCCGTAACGGGCGGAAGGTCGACGCGGAGTCGACGCCGCGCCGGATCGTGCGGGAGGTGGCGGCCGCGCACCCGGGGCTTGTGGAGCTGGCGCCGCACATCACCGCGGACGGGGTGGCGCTGAGCCTCAGCCCGTTCGCCGACGAGGACCAGGACTAGGACGACGGTGGGGGCCAGCCCGGCGGGGCGTGAAGATTTCGCGCCGGAAATTAAGGGTGGTGTGGGGGCGGGGGTGGGTTACAGGTCCAGGACGGCACGCACGGCGCGCTCCACGCGCTCCATGTCGTCGGCGGAGAGGTAGCCGAGCAGCTTGCCGTCCTCGAACCGTTGAGGACGGAAGGCCGCGATGTCCGGCGCCATGACGACGCCCTGCACGGGAGAGGCGATCGGCACGGTGACGAGGGTATCCCGCGCGTCGTCCGCCTCCTGGATGAGCAGACATACGATGCCGCCCGGGTGCAGCCGGATGACGGCCGAGTTCTCCAGGACCAGGACGGTTCGCTCCCGGCCCACGGTGGGCACACGCCACACCGACCCCCGCTGGATGTCCGTCACGCCGCGTCCGCCTCGATGGCGTCGAGCACGTCGTCGACCGGGTCGGCCGCGCGCAGCCGGCGGTACTCGGCCATGCCGTCGTTGAGCAGCTTCTCTTCGAGGGCCTTGGCCGCGAAGTCCGAGAGGTTGCCGCCGCTGGCGGCGCGCGCACGCTTCGCCAGATCGGGCGGCAGCGTAATGCTGACCTTCTCCCTGGGTGTCGTCATGACATCAATCCTACCGTCGGGATGATTCAGGCGTGCCCGGGGGGCGTGAAGTTTTCCGGGCCCGGGGAACGGCTGTTCCAGATCGTGCGCTAAGCCGGGTCCGGCGTCGCCTCCGCGTCGGCGTCGCCGGGCATCCACACGGGGCCGTCGTACTCGGCGCTGGCCAGGGTGTTGCCCTCGGCGTCGAGCAGGTGCAGCACGTTGTTCGCGGCCTGGTCCTGCCAGTCGTAGCGGTGCCGGGCGGTGTTGCGGAAGCGGGCACTGTCCGGGCTGGGCCGGCGGGGGTCGTCCTCGTACCACGCCTCGACCATCCACGACCGATAGTCCGGCCGCAGCTGCTCCACCAGCTGGCGGAGCTCGCGACGTGGCCGCGGCACCTGGTCGGCCTCGGGCAGATACAGCGGATCGTCGCTGGAGGGGTGGTTCTGGTAGCGGATGACGGCGGCGACGGGGTGGGAGAGCTCGCTCTCCCACGCCTTGCGCCGGTCGTGCCTCTCGTCGGCAACGGCCCGGCGGGCGGCCTGCTCGGCCGTGCGGCGCTGGTGGTCCTCCCACAGCCCGGCGGCCTCGGGCGGCAGCAGCACCGCGAGCGCCTGGCCGTGCTGGGTGATGACCGTGCCCTCGCCGCGGGCGGCGGCCGCCAGCAGCCAGCGACATCAGATTGCATGCCAGACCCCGCAGCAAGGTGCCGCTGGCGCTGCCGATGATCGGCGCCCGCAGGATGCCGACGCCCTGGGCATGACCGTCCGCTTCGAACCCATTGAGGCCGCTTGAACCCACCGGACGGGCTGGCGTTCAGACGTTATTTTCGGACCAGTGACCGGATCTTGAACGGTCATGCGGCGGGGGCGAGTTGTTCTTGGTAGAGCCTCATTCGCGGTGGGCTGAGCACTCTGGTGAAGAGGGGCACTACGATGCTCCGGAATGGGGCCCGGAGGACTTGGAGCGCGCCGCAGTGTTCCTGGCTGAACTCGCGCCGCAGGCCCTGCGGGTGTTCGAGTACCTGCTGCGCAACCCTGGCCGGAGGATCCACTGCACGGAGCTGGTGGATAAGGTCCTGGGCAGGCCAAATGAGGGCGATCCGGCGCGGCGCGTGGCGGGTGTGCTGTCCGGGATGAGCAAGGGACACAGCAACAGTGGGCGGCGGCTTCCGTTCTACTGGTGGAAGGCCCCTGAGGGGAGCGCGGGCGCAACGTACGCAGTCCGCCCCTCGGTGGCAGCGGTGTTCCTGGCCGCTCAGCTCGGCCAGTGACTCCACCGCCCGTGGCCTAGGGCGACGGTTGCCCGAGCCACGCCGGCATCTGATCCGTAGCTCTATGCGGATCGGTCCTTGGCGGTCATACCAGCCGCGCAGCGGCCGTGCGAGGCCACCAACGGACACCGATGGTTGCGGTGGTGCTGTACGTGCTGTAGACGCGTGGCCTTCTCCCGGCCTCCCCGGCTGAGGGTGGGAGGTCTTCCCATACTGAGCTTGCTCGGCGCTCACGCGGTCGGCGGAGCCTCCTGAGCCCAGTCGAAAGGCATCGGCGCACCCTGCGGGAGTACCCAAGGGCAGGGGAGCATGCGCGCCGTTGACACTCGCGGATCCTGATGAAGGCGAAGGCATCCGTGTGTGGTGAATCCGTTGAAACAACAACGTGGTGAACTTTTGGCCAACGCCGTACGCTCCCTCTGATCGACCAAAGACTTCGTGGGGGGACATTCATGCGTACAACCATGCGCCTTGCCCTGCTCGGCACCAGCGTCGCGCTGGTCGCCACCGCAATCGGTGCGACCGCCGCCCAGGCGGAAGACGGCGGCGCGGGCAACATCACGATCGACAAGGTCGTCGTCAACGGCGGCAAGCCGGTCGTGGTCGGTACCACCAACGTGGTGTCCGCCAAGGTCTCCGTGACCGCGTCGGACGATTCGGGCATCGCCGAGACCACGTACATCAGCGCCTTCGGTCCGAAGCCGAACTACGCGCAGATCTGGTACGACGACGGTGAGATCACGTGCGTCAAGGCGAGCGCCACCACGTCGACCTGCACGGGCACGCTGACGTTCGACCCGCAGGCGTCGACCGGCTTCGTTGACAACGGCGCGGCGGCCACCTGGAACCTCGGCACGCTGGTCTCCGCCAATGATTACGACTACATCCACCGGGACGCGGCCACCACGTTCAAGGTGCAGCGCTACTCGAAGCTGACGGTCAACGCTTCGCCGGAGCCGGTGAAGAAGGGCAAGACCATCACCGTCACCGGCAAGCTCTCCCGGGCCAACTGGGAGGACAACCAGTACCACGGCTACACGAACCAGTCAGTGAAGCTGCAGTTCCGCAAGAAGGGCAGCAACACCTACACCACGGTGAAGACGATCAAGTCCGACTCGACGGGCAACCTCAAGACGACCGTCACCGCCTCCACCGACGGCTACTTCCGCTACAGCTTCGCGGGCACGACGACGACTCCGGCGGTCAACGCGACCGGCGACTTCGTAGACGTCCAATAGCCACGCACTGACAGCGTTGAGACCTGACGCGGGAGAACGCCGATTCGACCACATGCGACCGTCACACCACGCCTGGCCGAGTCTCAGCGGATGTCCAGTAGGGGCGCCGTCCTAACCGGGACGGCGCCCCTACTGGTATGACGGTGATCCTTTGAACCTGTGGCTTCATCCTTATCAGGTCGATCCTGGGAAGCCCTGAAGCGAATCGAACAGGGCAGCCCCTGAACGCCGAACCTCTTGGCGTCCACGGTCATCCATCCGTGTCCGCCGCCGTTGGTGTCAACGATGGATGTCAACGCCAGGGGCGCACCCGCCCCCCGCCACTGAGCAACTACCCGCGCGACCGTCACTGCCACGGTGAGTCGAGAGGGCCATGAGGGCCGTTGTCGGGCGTTGCCGGTTGCTGGGGTTGCTGTACCTCATTGCTGTACCGCAGCCCTCGTGCCAGGCCGTTGTCAGTGTCGCTTGCTAGTGCTGTGACCACATAGGTTCGCCGGGTTGCTGGTTGGGGCGGTTGGATGTGCGGTGACGTTCTGATCCGACCGGTGGAGGTGCGGTGGCCGAGCCAGTCCGTGTGCGCAGACTGACCGACCAGGAGGGGCAGAAGCTGCAGCAGATCGTGCGCCGGGGGCGAGGCGCCGTACCGGGCCGAGTAACCGGACGCGACGTGCAGGTGGGTGAACCCCATGACGCCCTCTGATCTCCGTTGGCCCTTGCTGCCTCGTTGTGGACACCCCTCACTCGAACGTTTGTACGAACAGGGTAGCGCGCGTGGCGCATGGCGACGAAAGTGACGCGACGGGACTGGGCAGGTCATCACCCCTTTGAGTGACAGCCGCCTTCCACTTCAACCCATCCCACGCGAGCGGCCGGAGCCGTCAAATCCCATGCCTGTACGAGGCGTTCACCTCCGCGGCTTAGGCTCGCGACCTCCAATTCGCTGCCCTGGCGCTGCGGCAACGGAAGGCCAGGCAGCGCGCCGTGCCACCAAGCGCCAGAAGTCGTTGGGCAGCTCGTGACGACGACCCTCAAAGCCAACGCCCTGGGAAGTGCCGCAACCTGCCTCATAGAGAAGTACCAGGCTGGGACATGGGTTCCGACGCCTGAAGAGCTGCGCCTCGCTGACGGCCTGGCCCGCATTCGTTCCGGGCAGGTCTACGCGAGCTCCGGCCCGCTGTTCGCGAGGGCCACCTTGTCGGGGTGCTCGACCTGGCGGTCCAGGCACTCGAAGAGACCGGCGTCGACGCTGACGGCGCGCGGCTGAGCCTGCACGTCCTCATCGATGCCCTCGCGGCCGAGGTCTGACAGGCGCGCACGACCGATGGCCGGCGGCTGTCAGCCGGTACGGCGAGGCGGTTTCTTGGCGGCCGTCTTCTTCGCCTCGGTGCTCTTTGCCGGTGACTTGGCCGGGGTCTTCTTCGCGGGTTTCCGTGGCGTGGGGGGTTCGTCCTGGGCGGCGCGGGCGTCGATCGAGGCCTGCAGCGCGGCCATCAGGTCGACGACGCCCTCGGGCGGCGGCGCGGTTTCCTCGAGGGCCGGGACCGCCTGACCTTCCAGGCGGCCCCTCACCAACTGGTCCAGGGCCTTGTGGTAATCGTCGTGGAGGGTCTGCAGGTCGAAGTGTTCGGACATGGTTTCCATCAGGCTGCTGGCCAGCTGCAGTTCCTGAGAGTGGATCTCGATGTCTCCGGTTGGAGCGAGCCCCACGCTCGGGCGGATCTCATCAGGCCAGTGCATGGTCTGGAGGACCAGGACCTGGTCGTGAACGCGGAGCAGTGCCAGCGACTCGCGGCTGCCGGTGCGGAGTGACCTTGGTGATGGCGGCCTTGCCGGTGGAGGCCAGCGTGTTGCGCAGCAAGACGTACGGTTTGGCCGATGCAGGGTCGGCGGCGAGGAAGTAGGCCCGTGACAGGGAGACGGGGTCGATGTCGACGGTATCGACGAAGGCCATCACATCGATCATCTTCATGCTGGGCAGCGGCAGCTGAGCGAAGTCGGCATCGGTGAGTACGGCGGTTCGCCCGGCACCGTCCTGGTAGCCGCGGGCGATATCGGCGTAGGCGACTTCCTGGCCACACTTCTCGCAGGTCCGCTTCATGCGGATGCGGCCGCCGTCGTCCGCGTGCACCTGGTGCAAGGGCACGTCGTGGTCCTGCGTCGCGGCGTGGACGTGGACCGGGATGCTCACCAGCCCGAACGTGATGCTGAGCTTGGCAATCGTGGCGGGGGCCATACGCCCATCACATCCCCGGCCGGGAGCGAGCGCACTTCGGAGCCGGTCACGGCCGGCCGCCTACGAATCCGCCATCAGCGGCAGCCGGCCCCGGCCGAAGCCGCGTTCGAGGGACGGCCTGGGTGTTCAGACGAACGAAGGCCGGGCGGCCATGGTCCCGGGATTCCTCACCCCATAGACCCAGAGACGGGTTCTCACTGTGCGCCGGTGATGCACCAGGATTTCAGCCTGCGACGCGGAGAACGTCCAGGAAGTCGGTGACTTCCTGCGTGCCGGAGTACGGAGTGAAGGCGGGGGCGAGTTCGCGGACCATGGAGATACAGCGCGGAGCGCCGATGCGGCGGGCGAGGCCCAGGGACTGAGTGGCGGCTGCCGCCGCCGGTTCGGGCTGGCCGGCCCGCAGGAGGCCTTCGGCTTCGTAGGTGAGGAACACCGCCCTGGTCTTGTCGCGGCTCGGGGCAGCAGTGCCATGCCCTCGCCGATCAGGTGGTGGGCGCGGCGGTCTTGGCCCAGCTCTGACAGGCAGCGGCCCGAGTCGACGGCGAGGTCGGCGGGAGACATCCACGAGCACCAGGCCGGTGTGGGATCGGGGGAGGAGGTGGCGAGTTCGGTCTCGGCGGCGGCCAGGGACCGCCGGCACGCGGTGGCGTTGCGGAGCGCGGCGTGGGCGCGGGCCAGTCGCAGGTGCAGCAGTGAGCGGGCGGCGGGGTGGTGGGTGCGGGGGATGGCGTGCTGGAGGATGTCGACGGCGGTGCGGGGGTCGCGTAGCCAGGTGGACTGGTAGGCGAGGTCGGACAGGACGCCGGCACCGAGGTCTCGGTCGCCGGAGGCGTGGGCGCTGTGCAGCGCCGCATGCCAGTAGCGGCCCGCGGCCGCGTGCTGGCCCAGGTCGAAGCGGTACCAGCCGGCGGTCTGGGCGAGGGAGGCCGCCAGGACGTGCAGCCGGTGGCCGACCGGCCCGGAGTACCGTCCCTCCTCAAGCAGGTTGACCACGGTCGACAGGTGGGCGTCGAGCAGGGCGACGGTGTGCTGGCGCTGTTCGGTGACCAGGGTGGTCAGCTTGGCGCTGGTGGTCTCCAGCCAGTCGACCAGGTCGGCGTCGACGCGCTTGCCGTCCAGTGCGGCGACCAGGCAGCCGGGCTCGACCAGTGCCCATTGCTCGGCCAGGCCGGTCAGGACGGCGGCACCGTAGGACAGGAAACTGCGGCGGTCCAGCGATGTCATGAGGGCCTCCCGGACGGCGGGGACGGTGCTGCGCGGACCGAACGGCAGGGCGGTGTCATAGCCGGGGAGCCACATCGGCCAGCCGACAGCGGCGACAGCGGCCTGCTCGATCCCGAAGGCGTCGGCCAGGAGTAACTGCGAGTCGGCGTCGGGGACCTGGCGGCCGGCCTCCCACCTCCAGACCTGCTGCCGGGTGGTGCCCGAGCGCAGGCCCCGCCGCCTGGCGGCGTGCCGGACTTCACGGGCGAGGTCTTCCAGCGACATAGCGCGCCGCAGACGGGCGTGGGCGAGAGGGTGGCGGATCAAAGGCTCCACGAGCGCATCCCATCATGCGGCCTGACCGGCAGGGTACTGCTCTCGGCTGCTGCGCCACAGCAGCGCCACAGTCAACTCCTTCCCGGCCTCGAACAGTTGAGCTGTACTCGCTGGTGTCTTCGCACCACTTCGGCCACAACGCCGCCACCGGGTCCCATCGCCCGGCGCGCGTTCCACCGCCGGCCGAGGCGGCGCTTGTCAGAAGGGGGGCCGTCATGTCGTACGACCACTGATCTCATCTCCCGGGCCGGGCTGGCGCACCTGCCGAGCCCGGCCCGCTCTGTCCCCTGCCCGCACCGCCTGGAGGAGAGGCCGATGCCGTCCCTGCTCACCTACGATCCGCTGGACCCGGCGACGCTGGCCGACCCGTACCCGGTTCTTGCCGCGCTGCGGAAGAACACTCCGGTGTTCTGGCACGAGGGCATGCAGTGCTGGGCCATGACCCGGTACGCGGACTGCGTCGCCGTCCTGCGCGACCACGGCCGTTTCGCCCGCGACCGGCGGCGCACCGGAGCAGCGGTGCCGGAGCCGAGCCTGAATGTGCAGTCCCTGGACCCGCCCGCCCAGGCCCCGGTGCGCTCGCTGTTCATGAACGCCCTGCACGCCCAGGACCTCGACGCCCTCCAACAGCGGGCCCGCCGCCAGTTGACCGAACGGTTCGACCAGCTCGCCGACCGGGCCGAGTTCGACGTGGTGGCCGATGTGGCGGCGCCGCTGTCGCTGAAAGTCATCTCGGACCTGCTCGGCGTCGACGCACCCGACGTCCGGTCCTTCGCCGCCATCTCCGACGCGATCATGCGGAGCATGGACGGCGGCCTGGACCCGGCCGTCGTAGAACCGGGCCGGATCGCCCGGCAGGAACTGAGCACCCTGGTCCAGTCGTGGTTCGACGCCAGCAGCCGGCCCGGCCTGCTGTCGCACGTCCAGCAGCACGCCGATCAGTCCGACGACCTCGACCAGTACGTACGCAACACCGCCCGGGTGATGTTCCAGGGCGGCTACAGCACCATGGTCGCCGCGATCGGCAACGCCGTGCACACCCTGCTGCAGCACCCGCCAGCCCTGGAGGCGATGCGCGACCCGGAGCTGCTGCGCACCGGCGTCGACGAACTGGTCCGCTACGACGGGCCGGTGCAGGGAACAAGCCGGATCGCGACCGAGGCCTGCGAGATCGGCGGCGTCACCATCGGCGCGGGGGAGACCGTGCTGGTGCTGTTCGCCGCCGCCAACCACGACCCCCTCCGGTTCCCCGAGCCGGGCCGGCTGCTGCTGGACCGCTCACCCAACCGGCACCTCGGATACGGCTGGGGCACCCACGCATGCATCGGCACGGTCCCCGCCCAGGCCGCCCTGCGGGCCCTGGTGTCCACCCTGCTCGACCACCCGGCACAACTGCGCGCCGTCGGCTCGGCCCGGCGCCGCCGCACCGCGACCATGCGCGCCTTCGAAGCGCTGCCAGCGACCCTCCGACCCTGACCGCCACGAAGCCTGGCCCCACCAGCCCCGTTCACCGCACCGTTGGGAGTGACCCTGTGTCGAGAATCCTGATCGGCAATCACATCGACCCCGCCATCCGTGACCGGGGCGACCTGCGGGCGTGGACCCAGCGCGTCCTGTGGTTCGCCCGCGACGGCGACCTGGTCGTGCTGAGCGACCCGCCCGACCCGGCCTTCCTGAAGTACGTCACCTCCCTTACGGGCGTCGACCCGGACGGCCTGAGCATCCTGGTGCCTCCGCCCGGCCGCCACGGCGGCCGGCTGCTCGACCCCGAAAGCCTGACCAGCCCCGAGTTCGTGGCCACCGTCGCAGCCACGCTGCGCGCATCCGGTCCCGACCGGGTCGAGGAGGTCTTCGCGCTGTGGCCGTCGGCGTCGGTATCCCGGCTCGCCGAAGCCCTCGGCCTCGCCGACCGGCTCCCTGGCGCGGCGTTCTTCGCCCAGGGTGGCGGGGAGCTGGGCAACAACAAGGCCAACTTCCGGGCGCTCGCGGCCGGAGCCGGCGTGCCGACCCCCGCAGGAGCGGTGTGCCGCAGCACCGATGAGGCGATCGACGCCACCGGTCTCCTCCTGGCGGCCACCGGCGCGGTCATGGTCAAGCAAGCCCACAACGGTGCCGGTGTCGGCAACCAGCTCCTCTTGCGCGACCCCTCCCTCGCCTCCGATCACGTCGGCGCCCGCCACCTCCACCACCTCACCGGCGACGGCGCGGGGGCGATCGAGGCGTACTGGAAGGAACGCTGGGACTGGGCCACCGTGGGCGGCCGCTACCCAGTCGTCCTGGAGGAGTTCGCCCCGGACGCGGTGTCGGTCTACTCCGAGCACTACGCCGCCGACGCTGGAACATGGCCGACCGAGATGGGCACGCTGTTGTACGTCGGCCGGCGCCTGAGCCACCAGATCGTCCCGCTGCGCGGCATGCACGAGGCGATCCGCGCCCAGCTTCTTGAAGGCGGGACCCGGCTGGCCGAGGCCTACCGGGCGCTGGGCTACCGCGGCCACCTGTCCGCCGACGCCCTCGTCCTGCCGGACGAGCGCGTGCTGTTCACCGAGGTCAACGCCCAAGTCTCGGGCAGCCTGCACATCTACCAGGTCATCGCCCACCGCATCGTCGACACCGCCGCCGCCCCGCAGCGATCGGTGGTCGAGTACCACGTACCCCCCACCTGGGCCGTCCCCGACGCCGAGACGTTCTTCGGCGCGCTCGAGGAACTCGGCTGCGGCTACGACCGGGCAACCCGCACCGGCGTCATCGTCTCCATGCCCATCGTCGCGGCCAAAGGGGGCCAAGCCCAGTTCCTGTTCTGCCTCGCCTACACCACCGATGCCGACCGTCAGGCGGTGTGGCAGCAGCTGGACCAGCGCTTCGCGTCCGTGCCCGCCGACGCGTACCGCCCCAGCGACCGCGTCGGCGTGCAGGCCCGGCACGCCTGATGACCACCCAGCGCCCCCGGAGAGGACGTCCGTGATGACCACAGCAGGCCGCCCGCCGCTCGCCGAAGCGGCCCGGCTCACCCCGGCCTTCGATCCCGACCGGCTCGCCCGCGAGCTCGCCGAGGTCTCCGGCCACCGCTGGCAGCCCCAGCGCATCCACGCTCCCGGCGGCACCATCGGCCAGGCCGCCGCCATCGACTGGCGTGTCCTGCCGCTGCGCAACCCCGGCGGCGACGCCGGCCGCACCGACCCCGGCGGCCCGGGCCCGGTCTCCTTCGCGCCCACTGTCTGGCTGGAGCGGCTGCCGTACCTGGCCGAGATCCTCGCCGCGATCCCGGCGCCTCTGAACGCGGTCCGGCTGATGGCGCTCGGCCCGGGCGCCGCCTCGCAGCCCCACCGCGACCCCAAATACGCGCTGGACCGCGGCTTCGTACGGCTGCACATCCCGCTGGTCACCCATCCCGGCGCGGTGCTGATCCTCGATGGCGTGGAGCACCGGTGGCAGCCAGGAGAGTTCTGGTACGGGGACTTCTCCCGCGAGCACCAGGTCGCCAACACCGGTCCCGTCGTCCGGGTCCACGCGGTCATCGACGCCCTGCTCACCGAGGACCTGGCCGCCCTGTTCCCCCAGGACTGGCAGGCGGTCTTCGCCACCGCCGACGTGCTGTTCAACCAGCCCACCCCGCCGCCCGCAGCCTGCCCTGTACCGCTGCCTTTCGCCATCGACCTGCCGGGCAGCATCACCGACTTCGACCGCGACGAACCCCTGGACGGCCCGCTGCAGCCCGCGACGATCGACCAGATCAGCGGCGAGCTGACGCTGACCACCGGCGGCCGCGTCCTCGCTCTCGCCGCCGCAGGCCCGAACGAGTACCGCTTCGCAGGGTGGAGCGAGCAGCGCACCCTCCAGCTCACCGGCGACGGCGTACGGCTGCGCGTCCGCGGCGGCCGCTCTTTCACCGAGCGGTACCTGCCCGCTACAGCCGCCGTCTGACGATTCGGCACCGCCCCCATCCCCGCGCACGCAGATGAGGAACCCCGCCATGCGACTGCACAGCCACGACGACTTCACGCCCCTGCGCGAGATCATCGTCGGGTCCGCCGCCCACTACCTGTCCCATGACCGCGACGTGACTTTCGAGCTGTTCCACCACGAGAACCTGACCGGGTTCCGCTCGGACTGGGCCTACCCGCGGCTGGCTGCCACTGGCAGCGCCACCGTGCAGAGCTGGAGCATCAAGCAGCGTTACGCCGACGAACTCCACGAGGACGTCGAGGCCCTGGCCGCCACCCTGGCCGGTCTGGGCATCACCGTGCACCGGCCCCTGCCGCTGCCCCCGAACCCCGCCCCGATCGCCGGCCTGGGCTGGCAGGCCGCGCCCACCCCGGCCCTCAACATCCGCGACAACACCCTCATCCTCGGCGACGAGATCATCGAGACGCCGCCGGCGATCCGCTCCCGCTACCTGGAGACCCGCCTCCTGGCCCCGGTCTACCGCCGCTACTACGACAGCGGAGCCCGGTGGACGACCATGCCGCGCCCGGTCCTGACAGACCTGTCCTTCGACCTCTCCTACGCAAGGGACACCACAACGACGCTGGGCGGCCCGACCGAGCCGGTCGACGACCCGCAGCCGTCCGCGTACGACGTCGGCGTGGAGATGATGCTCGACGGCGCGCAGGTCCTGCGGCTGGGCCGCGACCTGGTCGTCAACATCGCCCAGGACAACCACCGCCACGGCGTCGACTGGCTGGAGCGGCACCTCGCAGGCCGCTACCGCATCCACCGCGTGCACCGGATGGCCGACAACCACATCGACAGCATGCTGCTCGCGCTGCGGCCGGGGGTCTTCCTCGCCCGGCACGACGGCATCCGCGACCTGCTGCCCGAAGCCCTGCGGTCGTGGCGCTTCATCGTCCCCCCGGAGCCCGACCCCGGAGCATTCCCCACCTACGACGACTCGGACTTGGTCCTCACCAGCCCCTACATCGACCTCAACGTCCTGAGCGTCGACCCCGACACGGTGCTGGTCAACGAGGACTGCACGGGCCTGATCAAGACGCTCGAAGCCGAGGGCTTCACGGTCGTGCCGGTACGGCACCGGCACCGGCGGCTGTTCGGCGGCGGCTTCCACTGCTTCACCCTCGACACCCACCGCGAGGGCGCCTGCGAGGACTACCTGACATGACCGCGCCCCGCGTCCTGCTGCTGGAGGCGGCCGGCCCCGAGTCGATGGCGCTCGCCGCCACGGCCGCCGACCGCGGCTACCAGGTCCACTCCGCCACCCAGCCCGCCACCCAGCTCACCTACAGCCCCGACCTGAACACGCTGCTGTCCGGCTGTGTACTGACCGACTTCTCCCGGCCCGACACGGCCATACGCGACATCGTGGAATACGCCCGCCGCACCGGCGTGGCCGCGCTGCTCACCGTCAACGAATACCTCACGCCGCTGCTGGCCCGTGCGTGCGCGGCCCTGGGCCTGCCCGGCAACGACCCGGCCCGAGCCGACGCCGCCCGCAACAAGGCCGCCATGCACCGCGCTTTCGCCCGCCACGGCGTCACCGCGCCCACCACCCTGGTCGTCGACGACGAAGACCAGCTGCGCCGCCTGCTGGCCGCAGGCCGGATCGCGTTCCCGTGCGTGATCAAGCCCGCCGACGGCGCCGGGTCCACCGGCGTCACCATCGCCCACACCGCCGCCGCGGCGATACCGGCGTGGCACGCCGCCCGCGCCACGCAGCGCATGTACGGGATGGCGGGCGATCGGCGTGTGCTGGTCCAGGACTACGTCGCCGGCACCGAGTACAGCATCGAGTCCCTGACCCAGCACGGCCGCACGACGCATCTGTGCGCGACCGCCAAGACCGTCACCCTCGGCGCGTACCCGGTCGAAGTCGGCCACAGCCTCCCCGCAGCCATGCCGCCCGCCGCCGAGAAAGCGGTGCACCACCAGGTGGAGCGGGCCATCGCCGCCGCGGGCATCCGCAACGGCGCCTCCCACACCGAAATGATGCTCACCCCCGACGGCCACTGCACGGTCATCGAGATCGGCGCCCGCATCGGCGCCGGCCACATCGGCGCCCTCATCCAGCACGCCCTCGGCATCGACCCGTGGACCGCACTGTGGGACATCGCCCTCGGCCAGCCCGCCGACCTCACTGCGACCCGCCACGACCACGCCACCGTACGGTTCCTGACCACCCCGCACACCGGGCACCTGCTGGCGGTGACCGGGCTGCCCGAGCCCGGACCGCACATCCCGCAGGTCCGGCTGCGCGCAGCCATCGGAGACCAGGTGGAGCCGACCCGGGCCAACCGCAGCCGGCTCGGCCACCTCATCGTCACCGGCCCCGACGCCACCGCCGTCGACCGCCACGCCGAGCGCCTGCTGGCCCGCATCACGATCCACATCGCACCCAGCCCCAGCCCCCGACGGAGCCCAGCCCGGCCGCACCGGCCGCGAAGGATGACTGATGACCGCAGCCTGCGACCCCGGACTCCCCTCCCAAGGACACGCACCGGCTCCGACAACCGCGGCGGACGAGTTCGACGCCCTGTTCCACGGCGAGGCTCACCGCCGCGCGTTCAGCCGCGCCTGCCATCTCGCCGACCCCGCACTGCCCCCGGACGTCGAGCCCTTCTCCTTCCTGTCCGCCGACCTGCTGCACCACATCGCCGCCGCCCTGGCCCTCACCGAGGACAGCACCCTGGCCGACCTCGGATGCGGACGCGGTGGCCCCGGCCTGTGGCTGGCCCGCACCGCCCACGCCCGACTGGTCGGCATCGACTTCTCACCCGTCGCCGTCGCCCAAGCCCAACACCGTGCCACCACCCTGGGAGTCGGCGACCGCGCCCACTTCGCGGTCGGTGACCTGACGGCCACCGGACTCCCCGACGCCAGCGTGTCCGCAGCCGTATCCATCGACGCCCTCCAGTACGCCCACGACCACACCGCCGCTGCCGCAGAAACCCGCCGGATCCTTCGGCCCGGCGGACGCCTCGTCATCACCGGCTGGCACCCGCGCCAGCACGGCGACCCACGACTGCCCGACCGCCACCGCCACACCCACTGGCCCACCGTGCTGCGCGCTGCCGGGTTCAGCACGGTTGAATGCCACGACCGGCCCGCCTGGAGCGACACCTACCTGCGCATCTACCGCACAGCCCTCCAACAGGGCGACCCCGGACGGGACGTGGCGCTGGCCGGGCTGCAAGGGGAGGCCCGTCGGCGTCTGCCCACCGCCCACCTCCTTCGCCGGGTCGCCATCACCGCCTGCTGAGGCGGCTTGGGCATGGAGGAACTCAACACCATCATTCGATGGGTACTGCGCAGCCCTGTGTCAGGCCTGCCAGTGTGGTCCGTGCCAGATCCGGAGTGATCAACATGAGCGGATGGTGGCAGCCGGGACTGACAGACGACTCCCACAAGGGGGTGGCTGGCACCTCCGTTCGGTATGCGATGCCATCGCGAGGCGAGCGGCACCTGCCGCTGGATCCCCGAGAGGCGGACGATCAGGTCAGGGCGGACAGGACGGTGGCCATGGTGCCGAAGGTGTTGTTCACGCCGTCGGTGTTGCCGAGGCGGTGGCGCTCCAGGCGGATCGCGCCCAAGTGTCGCGCCTCGTAGAGGTGTGAGCGCCACGCTGTGGCGGGGGAGCGGTCCTGGGGTCCGTAGGTGTCCCAGAACGCCACTCGCTCGTCCTGCTTCGCCAGGGCCATGCGGATCGTCCAGTCCGCGGCAGGGTCGCCCCACCAGGTCCGGTCCATGTCGAGAACCCCGCTGATCATCGGTTCTGCCGCGTGGTCGGCGAGCATCACGTTGACGGTCCACAGGTCGCCCGCCAGCAGGCGCGGCTGCGTGATCTCGTCGAGGACGTCACGGTGGTGGGCGGCAACGGCGGCGACCTTGCGCAGGTCGGCGGCGTCCAGTCCGACGCTGTCGAGGTCGGCGGCGATGTCCTCCAGGGATGCGGTCACCGCCGCGCTCCAGGTGGCGTACACGGGGCCGGCGACGGGCCCGAAGGACGGACCGCGCACGGCGTGCACGGTCCGGGCGATCGCACCCATCTGCCGGAAGAACACCGGCCACGCCGAGCGCGGGTAGCCGCCGAGGCGATCCGGGGCGGGAACGCCCTGGAGGAAGCTCTGCACCAGGTAGTCCCGGCCGATCACCTCATGGGACCAGTCCGCAGCGATGACCCGGGGCATCAGCGGGGCGATCGGCGCCAGCCATGGCACGCTTGCATACTCGTTGCGCATCAGCTCACGCTCGCTACGGAACTGCCGGCCCGGCTCTGGCGCCACCCGCACCACCACGGGGTGCTCCTGGCCCTGCAGGTCCACCCGGTAGGTGTTGTTGTACATCCCCGCACCCAGCTCGACCGCACGGACAGCAAGGGTGCCGGTGCCGAACACCCGCGCGCAGATCGCCTGGATCTCCTCAGCCGTCACCGTCTGCTGGAACGCCCCCGCGCCGCGCTCGATCGGCTGGAACTCCATGCTGCTGCTCCCTCGAAACTCAGGCGGTCTGGCCCGGGCGGGCCAGCCGGTCCGTGCGGTCAGAAGTAGGCCACGGAGTTCCGTGACCGATGGGGGGTCGAGGTGATCCGGCCGACGCGCGGGTCACCACGCAGCAGCTCGCCTTCCAGGGCGTACCGGTCGCCGTGCTTGGAAATCCCGGTGATCGTCGCCAGGGCGAGCACCGTGCCCTCGGGACTGACGATCTGCACTTCGTCCTGGGCCAGGGCGCGGTCGGCGTTGAACTTCCACACGCCCCGGCCGGCTTCCCACGCCTCGTCCTCGCTCATCCCGGGTCGCCACCCGATCAACGTGCGGCCCATGCTGTCGTTGACTGCCGCACGCTCGGCAGCCAACTGGATCTGCAGCACCCTCCCACCTCCAAAAACTTCTTAACTAGTTACAAAGTTAAAGGAAACTGCTCAGCTCGTCAATCGCTGCACCCGGGCGACACCTAGGCGAGAATTCAGGGTTAAATAATCAGCTAAATCTGGGGTTAAAGTCCGATAGGGTTGGGGCGGAGGTGAAGCAATTGCCCACCGAGGAAGAGCTGTTCGAGGCGGTAGACGCGCTACTGGAGGGTGAGCCGCCGTTGCCGTCGCCGGAGGAGCGGGCGCGGCTGCGTGAGGCGGCAGGAGTGACGCAGGCCCGTCTGGCGCAGGTGCTGCAGACGACGACTCAGACAGTGAAGAACTGGGAGACGGGTCGGTCTGAGCCGCGCCCGCCGCGCCAGCAGGCGTACCAGCGGCTGCTGGAGGGCTGGGCGGCGAAGCACCCGGCGCCCGTACCTGAGACTTTCGCCGGACCCACCACCGAGCGAGCACGACCTTTGTCCACGGGCCCGGTTGCTGAGCCTGACGGCACGACTGATTCTGAGACGCCCGACCCTACACAAGCTCCCAAGACGGCGGCCCCGGCTCATCCGGCGAGCACGGCCCCGCCGTCGCCGACGTCGCGACGCCCGGCTGCGAAGAAGGCGACGCCGAAGAAGCCGATCCCCGCAGCCGCCGCCGACCCGCGCTTCACCAACGGCCCGCTGGCCGTCGTCGACGTCGCGGACGGGCAAGTGTCGGCGTACTGCGTCGGCGGCCTGGTACTGGACGTCCCCGCCAAGTCCATTCCGGCGCTGGTCGATTGGACTCTGTCGGAGGCGAAGCTGGGGGCGCCCAAGCTGAGCGGGCGGGGCAAGGACGCTGACCCGCTGATCGTGCTCACCGAGGCCGCGTGCGAGCGTTACGGCCTGCCGCTCCACCTCACTGAGGAGGAGCGCCTGTCCGGTCGGCTGCCGGAGGGCCACAAGGTCATCAAGCAGTTGGCGCGGGCGGACTGGCAGCTGACGAAGCGCGGGTTCGGTCCGTGGGCGCGGATCTACCGTCCGGCGCAGGGCTCCGAGCGCATGTGCGTGCAGCTGTGCATCCCGGGCTGGGACGCGCTCGACACCCGGCACTGGGCCGGTGCCGGGCAGCTTCCGTCGGCGGAACTCGCCCGCCTGCTGGGCACGTATGCGACCCGGGTGATGACGCCGCGCGGCTCCACCGCCGTGACCGGCCTGGAGCTGATGACCGCCCTGCACCCGCC
>NZ_RJVR01000302.1 GCF_003999195.1 Streptomyces soli | reverse complement strand
AACGCCCGGTTACATTCCGAACCCGGAAGCTAAGCCTTTCAGCGCCGATGGTACTGCAGGGGGGACCCTGTGGGAGAGTAGGACGCCGCCGAACAATCTTTCATAAAGAGCCGTATCTCGGACTTCGGTCCAGGGGTACGGCTCTTTGTGTTGCCATAACCGTATGTTCATGCTCCGCTTAGCCGCTCATCATGCTGGGTCGCGATGCTGACGTCGTCGGCTAGTGGAGGTGCGGCATGCAGCAGACCACGCTTCAAGGCGCGGAAGTGGCGGCTCTGGAGACGGAGTTCTCCTCAGGGGCCGGCAACCGGCATTGTGTGGCCGTGGATTCGGGTATTGCTGCCCTGCGGTTGTCGCTGCAGGCGCTGGGGATCGGCGCGGGGGAAGAAGTCATCCTCCCGTCGTTCGCGCCGACCGCGACGGCGGAGGCCGTGCGGACGGTCGGGGCGATACCTGTGTTCGCGGACATCGATCCGCTGACCTTCTGCCTGGACCCCGAGGCTGTTGCCGCGGCTATAACGCCGCTCACCGTGGCTGTTCTGCCTGTTCACCTCTTCGGTCACCCGGCGGCCGTGGACACGCTCTCCGGGCTCGCGGAGCGGCACGGCCTGGCGATTGTGGAGGACGCGACCCAGGCGCAGGCCGCCGCGCTGTCGGGCCGCAAGGTGGGGACGTACGGGGTAATGAGCGTGTTCGCCGTCGAGAACGGGGCGATGGTGTCGACGGAGCACCCGGAATTGGCTCGTACGGTGAGGAACCTGAGGTCGTCCAGTCACAATGACATGCGGATGTCGGACGAATGTGCGGCGGGCGGGCTGGCCGGGCTGACCAAGCTGGCGGGTGCGGTGGCGCGGCAGCGGGCGAGCTGCCGGTATCCAGACTCGGCGCTGACCGGAGTGGTGGTGCCGCATGTGGAGCCGGGCGCCCACCACGTCTATCACCGCTACACGGTGCGGATTCCGGGCAATGGCCGGCCGGACCGTGATGCGTTCGCGCTCGCGCTGGCGGCGCGGGGCGTACGGGCGCGGGTGAGCATCCCTACGCCGTTGCATCGCATTCCCGCCAACCGGACGAGGGTCTCGGGCGCCTATCTGCCGCGTACCGAGGCGGCGGCGGGGGAGACCTTGTCGCTGCCGGTGCACCCGGGGCTCACCGAGAGGGAGTTGGAGCGGATGGCGTCGGCGTGCAACAGCCTCGGCGGAGTCCTCTGATCGGATTTTCAAACGCGGGCGTGGATGGGTTAAGATCTTTCACGTCGAGCACGCCCCAATAGCTCAGTCGGTAGAGCGTCTCCATGGTAAGGAGAAGGTCTACGGTTCGATTCCGTATTGGGGCTCTGACACAGAAGGCCCCCGCCTCACGGCGGGGGCCTTCGTCATTCCTGGGTCATTCCGGTACGCGCATCGCAAGGATCGCCATGTCGTCGGACGGGGCGTCGGAGGCGAAGCGCTCCACGGCTCGCTGGATGCGGGCGGCGACGGCGCCAGCGTTGAGGCCCGTACAGGTGGCCAAGACATCGGCGAGGCCGTCGTCGCCGAGCATGCGGGAGCCCTCGCGGCGCTCGGTGACGCCGTCGGTGACGCAGAGGAGTACGTCGCCGGGGGCGAGTTCGATGGTCTGCTCGGCCAGTTCGAGGTTCTCGATGACGCCGAGCAGTGGCTGCGGGTCGGCGGCCGCCTCCACGGTGCCGTCCTGGCGCAGGCGCAGCGGCAGGGGGTGGCCGGCGCAGACGACCTTGAGGATGGCGCTGCCGTCGGGCTGCGGCCACAACTCGCCGTACAGCAGCGTGAGGAAGCGGCTGCGGGCGCCCTCGTCGAGGATGGCGGCGTTGAGCCGCTCCAGGACGCTGGGGCCGCTGAAGCCCTCGCGGGCCAGCAGCCGCAGGGCGTGCCGGGCGAGGCCGGTCACGGCTGCTGCTTCGGGGCCGGTGCCGCAGACGTCGCCGATGGCGAAGCCCCAGCAGCCGTCGCGGATGGGGAAGACGTCGTAGAAGTCGCCGCCGACCTCGTTACCCTCGCCGGCGGCGCGGTAGACGACCTCGACCTCGACGCCGGGGATGTCCGGGAGGCCGGGGGGCAGCAGGCTGCGCTGCAGCGACTGGCTGATGGCGGTCCGCTCGCTGTAGAGGCGGGCGTTGTCCAGGGCCAGGGCGGCGCGGCGGGACAGGTCCTCAGCCAGTTCCAGGATTTCCTGGCGGAAGCGTTCGTCGGAGGGCTTGCCCAGCGTCAGCATGCCGATGACGCGGTTACGGGCCACCAGCGGCAGGACGACCGTCTCGCCGCCGACCGCTGCCGCTGTGGCGAGCGCCGTACCGGGGCCGGTGGCGGGCCGGCCGGGCTCGCCGAGGCCCAGGCTGCGCAGGGAGGCGCGGAGGGCGGTGGAGTGGGCGGCGTCTGAGGGGGCGGTCCAGATGCGGGCGCCGGGGGTGGGGTCCGGGGCCGGCGGCTGGACCTTGCTGAGCAGCGCCTTGATGCCGTCGATGCGGTCCTCGTCCTCGTGGAGTACAAAGGCGAGTTCGGGCTCGGACTGCTCGGCGATGGTGTAGACGGCGCACCAACTGGCCAGCGTGGGCACGGTCATCTGGGCCATCAGCGCCAGCGTCTGGTCCCGCTCCAGCGTTCCGGCCAGCAGATCCGAGGCCTCGACCAGGAAGGACAGCGAGCCACGGCGCAGCCGCTCCAGCTCGGTCAGGCGGGCGCTCTCGACGGCCAGGGCAATGCGGTCGGCCGCGAACTGCAGGCGCAACGCCTGTTCGTTGGAGTAGCGGCCCGGGGACTCGGCGGCGACCCCCAGGGATCCGGTCAGCCGCCCCTCGACCTTGAGAGGCACGGTGACGATCGACCGCATCCCGGTGCCGGCGAGCAGCGGCACGGCGCCGGGGACGGCGGTGAGGTCGTCGTGGACAGCAGGCATGCGGGCGCTGCCGTAACGGCCCGTACCGGCCTCGACGGGAACCCGGGCGAAGCGCTGGCGGGCCGACGGCAGTCCGGTGGAGGCCCGGACCTCCAACTCGGTCTCGTCGTCGGTGGCGAGCAGCAGGTAGGCGGCGTCGCCGTCGAGCATGTCGCGGGCGCGCTCGACGGTGCGCTGGAGCAGGCCGTCCAGGTCGTCCGGGGCCGGGGAGCCGATGAAGGTCTCGAACGGGTCGACGGCCTTGGCGCGTTCGGCGCCCGAGGCGTCGAGGGAGACACTGCCGCGCACCGGATTCTGCAGGATGGCCCGCTCGTCCTCGCGGACCAGGAGGCATACGGTCGACGGCTCGCCGGTGGTGTCGCGTACCCGCAGATGTGATCCGTACACCGGCTGGACGCGGCCGTCGGCGCCACGGATTCCGTAGCTGCCCTCCCAGCGGGACAGCAGCAGCGCTTCGGCGATGCCGTGGCCGGTGCCGGGGGTCTGGGGCCAGGCGGCGAGGTCGCCGAGGGGTTTGCCGACGACCTGGTCGGCGGGGTGGCCGAACAGCTCGGCGGCGTCGTCGTTCCAGCGGGTGAGGATGCCGTTGCGGTCGACCTGGATGACGGCGACGCGGACCCGCTCGTCGGCGAGCGGGAGGGCCGAGATCGGCAGGACGGGCCCGGCCGAGCGGGTGCCTGCGGGGCGCTGGGGGAGGTCGAGCTGGAACCAGACCTGCTTGGTCTCGGGGCTGTACTGGACGCCCCAGCGGGTGGCGAGGGCCGAGCAGAGGATCAGCCCGCGGCCGCCCTCGTGGTCGGGGTGGGCCTGGCGGTGCGCGTTCTGGAGCGGGACCTCGCGCTCGGGGTAGCGGTCGGAGACCTCGACCCGCACCGCGGCCTCGTAGCGCAGGCACTCGACGTCGGCGGCGGTACCGGCGTGCACGACGGCGTTGGTGACCAGCTCGCTGGTGAGGACGACTGCGTCGTCCACCACATCGGAGAAGCCCCATCCCTGCAGGGTGTCGCGGACGAATGCACGCGCGGTGGCGACCGAACGCCCGACCGGGTCGAAGGTGGCCGCTGCCCGCGCCGTGATCACAGAGCTCCTTGTTTGTCCTGGGACGTGTACGTCCTCGGTCCGCTGTACCTGCACCGTCAGCCCCCATGAGGTGTACGCCCGGTTCCTGGCGGGCAGCCGGATGCCAGGTTACTTACCCCTGTCGGTTGCGCGTGCGCCGGTTGCGGGTGTTTCTGCCCCGATCATGACGCCGGTCATATGCGATGCTGCCGAACTGTTATGGCCGGGTGCGGGCATGGTGAAACACTGGGCATGCCCTATACAGGCACATGCAGGTCGGTCGACCCTCTGGGAGGGACACGGTGGAGTCTGGCGCATCAGCGCGAGGCGGCGTGACAACCGCTTCAACGCGGAACAATTCCGCGCGGGCGAAAAACGCACGAGCCCGGGCGAACGGGACCGTCGAGGTGGACACGGCTGCCCTGCACAGATTGTTGGCGGCACTGTCGTCCATGCGGGACGGCAACTTCCGCAAGCGGCTGACCGTATCCGGCGACGGCGTGATGGCGGAGATCGCCGCCGTCTTCAACGAGGTCGCGGACCGCAACCAGCACCTCACCGGCGAACTGGCCCGCGTACGCCGCGTGGTCGGGCGGGAGGGCAAGCTCACAGAGCGCCTGGAGACCGGCGCCTGTGAGGGCGCCTGGGCAGCGGCGATCGATGCCTCGAACGCCCTGGTGGAGGACCTGGTACGCCCGGTGTCCGAGGTCGGCCGGGTGCTGTCCGCGGTGGCGGAAGGCGACCTGGAGCAGCGGATGGACCTGCGCTCGCAGGGCTCCGACGGCTCGGCGCACCCGCTGCGCGGGGAGTTCCTGAAGGTGGGCCGCACTACAAACGGGCTGGTCGACCAGCTCTCGGCGTTCACCGACGAGGTGACCCGGGTGGCCAGCGAGGTCGGCACCGAGGGCAAGCTCGGCGGGCAGGCGCGAGTGCGCGGAATGTCGGGTTCGTGGAAGGATCTCACGGATTCGGTCAACACGATGGCGTCCCGGCTGACCGCCCAGGTACGTGACATCGCTCTCGTTACGACGGCCGTGGCGAAGGGTGATCTGTCCCGTAAGGTCACGGTTCACGTGGCCGGCGAGATGCTGGAGTTGAAGAACACCGTCAACACGATGGTCGATCAGCTCTCCTCCTTCGCCTCCGAAGTGACCCGCGTCGCACGCGAGGTGGGCACCGAGGGCGAACTCGGCGGCCAGGCACAGGTACCGGGTGTGGCCGGCGTGTGGAAGGACCTGACGGATTCCGTAAATCTTATGGCCGGCAATCTGACGGCCCAGGTGCGCGATATCGCACAGGTGACGACGGCGGTCGCGAACGGCGACCTGTCGCAGAAAATCACGATCGGCGCGCGCGGCGAGGTCGCGCAGCTCGCCGAGACCATCAATGCGATGACCGAGACGCTGCGTACGTTCGCCGACGAGGTGACCCGGGTGGCGGGCGAGGTCGGCGCCGAGGGCCAGCTCGGCGGCCAGGCGCAGGTGCCGGGGGCGGCGGGGATCTGGAAGGACCTCACCGACTCGGTGAACACCGCCTTCCGCAACCTGACGGCCCAGGTGCGCGACATCGCGCAGGTCACGACGGCGGTGGCCAACGGTGACCTGTCGCAGAAGGTCACGGTGGACGTCTCCGGCGAGATGCTGGAGCTGAAGAACACCGTCAACACGATGGTCGACCAGCTGTCCGCCTTCGGTGCGGAAGTGACGAGGGTGGCCCGTGAGGTCGGTGTCGAGGGCGAGCTGGGCGGCCAGGCGCAGGTCCCCGGCGCGGCCGGGACCTGGAAGGACCTGACGGACTCGGTCAACACGGCCTTCCGCAACCTCACCGGCCAGGTCCGCAACATCGCGCAGGTGACCACGGCGGTGGCCAACGGTGACCTGTCGCAGAAGGTCACGGTGGACGTCTCCGGCGAGATGCTGGAGCTGAAGAACACCGTGAACCGGATGGTGGACCAGCTGTCCTCCTTCGCCGCCCAGGTGACCCGGGTGGCCCGCGACGTGGGCACCGAGGGCCGGCTGGGCGGTCAGGCCCGTGTGGACGGCGTCAGCGGCGTCTGGAAGGACCTGACGGACTCCGTCAACTTCATGGCGGGCAACCTGACCTCCCAGGTCCGCCAGATCGCCCAGGTGACCACGGCCGTGGCGCGCGGCGACCTCTCGCAGAAGATCGAGGTCGATGCCCGGGGCGAGATCCTGGAGCTGAAGAACACCCTCAACACGATGGTCGACCAGCTGTCCGCCTTCGCCGACCAGGTGACCCGCGTCGCCCGCGACGTGGGTACGGAGGGCCGGCTGGGCGGCCAGGCGCAGGTGCCGGGTGTGGCAGGTGTGTGGCGGGACCTGACGGATTCCGTGAACGGCATGGCCGGCAACCTGACCGCCCAGGTCCGTAACATCGCGCAGGTCGCGACCGCCGTGGCGCGCGGTGACCTGTCGCAGAAGATCGACGTGGACGCCCGGGGCGAGATCCTGGAGCTGAAGAACACCCTCAACACGATGGTGGACCAGCTCTCCTCCTTCGCCGAGCAGGTGACCCGGGTGGCCCGCGAGGTGGGCACCGAAGGCATCCTCGGCGGTCAGGCCGAGGTCAAGGGCGTATCGGGTACGTGGAAGGACCTCACCCAGTCCGTCAACTTCATGGCGACCAACCTGACCAGCCAGGTGCGTACGATCGCCGAGGTCACCACGGCGGTCGCCCAGGGCGATCTGTCCAAGAAGATCACCGTCGACGCGAAGGGCGAGATCCTCGCCCTGGTCACCACCGTCAACACGATGGTCGACCAGCTGTCGGCCTTCGGTGACGAGGTGACCCGCGTGGCCCGCGAGGTGGGTACCGAGGGCCAGTTGGGCGGCCAGGCCCGGGTCCGTGACGTGTCGGGCATCTGGAAGGACCTGACGGACAACGTGAACCTGATGGCCAACAACCTGACGAGTCAGGTGCGGTCCATCTCCTCCGTCGCCACCGCCGTCGCCAACGGCGACCTGACCAAGAAGATCACCGTCGAGGCGCGCGGCGAGATCGCGCAGCTCGCGGAAACGATCAACACGATGGTCGACACGCTGTCCGCCTTCGGTGACGAGGTCACGCGTGTGGCCCGCGAGGTGGGCACCGACGGCATCCTCGGCGGTCAGGCCCGCGTGCCCGGCGTCTCGGGCACCTGGAAGGACCTCACCGAGTCGGTGAACTTCATGGCGTCCAACCTGACCGGCCAGGTCCGCAACATCGCCGAGGTCACCACCGCTGTGGCCCGCGGTGACCTGTCCAAGAAGATCGACGTGGACGCGCGCGGCGAGATCCTGGAGCTGAAGACCACCGTCAACACCATGGTCGGTCAGCTGTCGGCCTTCGGTGACGAGGTGACCCGCGTCGCCCGCGAGGTGGGTACGGAGGGCCGGCTCGGCGGCCAGGCCCGGGTGCCGGGGGTCTCCGGCATCTGGAAGGACCTCACCGAGTCCGTGAACCTGATGGCCAACAACCTGACCCGCCAGGTCCGCAACATCGCCCAGGTCGCCACCGCGGTGACCCGTGGCGACCTCAACATCCGCACCGACGTGGACGCCGCGGGCGAGATCCTGGAGCTCCAGGACTACATCAACACCATGATCGTGCGCCTGCGCGAGACCACCCTCGCCAACAAGGAGCAGGACTGGCTCAAGGGCAACCTCGCCCGCATCTCCGGCCTCATGCAGGGCCGTCGGGACCTCAACGACGTGGCCGCGCTCATCATGAGCGAGCTCACACCGGTGGTCTCCGCCCAGCACGGCGCCTTCTTCCTCGCGGAGGAGATCGAAGGTGGCGAGAACCCAGTCGATGGGGCGGGGTACGAGTCCGAGTACGAGCTGCGGCTCATCGGCTCGTACGGATTCTCCCGGCGGGCCATGCCGACCTCCTTCCTGCCCGGCGAGGGGCTGATCGGCACGGCGGCCGTGGAGAAGCGGACGATCCTGGTCGAGAACGTCCCGCCCGGCTACCTCAAGATCGCCTCCGGGCTCGGCGAAGCGCCCCCGGCGCATGTGATCGTGCTGCCGGTGCTGTTCGAGGACCGGGTGCTCGGCGTGATCGAGCTGGCCTCCTTCCAGCCCTTCACCCAGATCCAGAAGGACTTCCTCGGTCAGATCACCGACATGATCGCGGTCAGCGTCAACACCATCGGCGTCAACACCAAGACTGAGGGGCTGCTCAAGCAGTCGCAGGAGCTCACCGAGCAGCTCCGGGAGCGAAGCGACGAGCTGGAGAACCGGCAGCGGGCGCTGGAGGTGTCCAACGCCGAGCTGGAGGAGAAGTCCGATCGCCTCGCCCGGCAGAACCGGGACATCGAAGTGAAGAACACCGAGATCGAGGACGCCCGGCAGGTTCTGGAGGAGCGCGCCGAGCAGCTCGCGGTGTCGATGCGCTACAAGTCCGAGTTCCTGGCCAACATGTCGCACGAGCTGCGCACCCCGCTCAACTCGCTGCTGATCCTGGCCAAGCTGCTCGCCGACAACGCCGAGAGCAATCTCTCGCCCAAGCAGGTCGAGTTCGCCGAAACGATTCACGGCGCCGGCTCCGACCTCCTCCAACTGATCAACGACATCCTGGACCTGTCCAAGGTCGAGGCGGGCAAGATGGACGTCACCCCGACCCGGATCGCCCTGGTCCAGCTGGTGGACTACGTCGAGGCCACCTTCCGGCCGCTGACCGCCGAGAAGGGCCTGGACTTCTCCGTACGGGTCTCACCGGAACTGCCGGTGACGCTGCACACCGACGAGCAGCGACTGCTCCAGGTGCTGCGCAACCTGCTGTCCAACGCGGTGAAGTTCACCGACAGCGGCTCGGTGGAGCTGGTGATCCGGCCGGCCGGGCCCGAGGTGCCGCAGTCGATCCGCGAGCAGTTGCTGGAGTCGGGCGCGCTGCGTGACGCGGACCAGCCGCTGATCGCGTTCTCGGTCACCGACACCGGAATCGGGATCGCGTCGAGCAAGATGCGGGTGATCTTCGAGGCCTTCAAGCAGGCGGACGGGACGACCAGCCGCAAGTACGGAGGCACCGGCCTCGGGCTGTCCATCAGCCGCGAGATCGCCCGGCTGCTCGGCGGCGAGATCCACGCCGACAGCCAGCCCGGCCGCGGCTCGACCTTCACCCTCTACCTCCCCCTCAGCAGCGGCGAACTGCCTCCGCAGGGCTACCCGGCGCTGCCGGCCGCCGCCGAGGACGAGGCCGGCACCGACCACCCCCTGCACGGCCTGTACACCGGCCACGCGTTGCCGCCCGGCGCCCGCGGCCGGGGCGCGGGCAGCAGCCTCGCGAGGCTGCGCAGGCGCTCCAGCTCCGCGGCCCCCGCGGTGAGCCAGGCGCCGCCCGGACAGTCCCCGCAGCAGTTCGCCGACTCCTGGGTGGACGGCGCGCACAGCGACGCGTACACCGGTTTCGCGGGCGGCTTCAGCGGCGAGAAGGTGCTCATCGTCGACGACGACATCCGTAATGTCTTCGCGCTCACCAGCGTCCTGGAGCAGCACGGGCTGACGGTGCTGTACGCGGAGAACGGCCGTGAGGGCATCGAGGTGCTGGAGCAGCACGACGACGTGGCGATTGTGCTGATGGACATCATGATGCCGGAAATGGATGGTTATGAGACGACTGCCGCTATTCGCAGGATGCCTCAGTTCGCCAACCTGCCGATCATCGCGCTCACCGCGAAGGCGATGAAGGGCGACCGCGAGAAGAGCATCGAGTCCGGCGCGTCGGACTACGTCGCCAAGCCGGTCGACACCGACCACCTGCTCGCGGTGATGCAACAGTGGATGCACGCCCGTTGAGCGCCCTCTTGCCCGCCTCGTCGGAGCTTGCGATCGACATGACTCGCCGTGGTCAATCAGGTGTGAGAACACGGGATTCGGGGAACCTTCTGGTCCCCGCTTGCGTTTCTGCTACGTGCACAGTGACATGGCGGTGACAGGGTGTGGCGGACAGCGGGGTGCGGCTACCATGACCGGCACAAGGACGGGCGACGTACAGAAGTCGTCCATGGGGGCGGCACCCGGTGCAGTGCCGGGGCGAGGAGGGCGGGCCATGGTGCAGAAGGCCAAGATCCTCCTGGTCGATGACCGGCCGGAGAATCTGCTGGCGCTGGAGGCCATTCTCTCGGCGCTCGATCAGACGCTGGTGCGGGCATCGTCCGGGGAGGAAGCGCTCAAGGCGCTGCTCACCGACGACTTCGCGGTGATTCTGCTGGATGTGCAGATGCCGGGCATGGACGGGTTCGAGACCGCGGCGCACATCAAGCGGCGTGAGCGGACGCGGGACATCCCGATCATCTTCCTCACGGCCATCAACCACGGGCCGCACCACACCTTCCGGGGATACGCGGCCGGTGCCGTCGACTACATCTCCAAGCCCTTCGACCCGTGGGTGCTCCGGGCCAAGGTCTCCGTCTTCGTCGAGCTCTACATGAAGAACTGCCAGCTGCGCGAGCAGGCCGCGCTGCTGCGGCTCCAGCTCGAGCAGGGCGGCGGCCAGAGCGGCTCCAACGGCGCCAAGGAGGCCGTCGGCCTGCTTGTCGAACTCTCCGCCCGGCTCGCGGCGGTGGAGGAGCAGGCCGACGCGCTGTCCAAACAGCTGGACGAGTCCTTGGACGCGGCGGCCGTCGCCACCGCCGCCCACCTGGAGCGCAAACTCACCGGCCTGCGCCGGGCGCTGGACGCCCTGGAACCCGGCACCGGATCCGGCGACGCCGGCAAGGTCCCGTCGCAGGACTGAACGCGCCACAAGGCGCGGCGCGGTTCGTGGCCGGCGGTCGTTGACGTCCTGTCAACCGTGGTGTGCCAAGGGCGCGACACGAACGGGGGTATCAATGGGCACGCGTGTCCCTTACGGTCTTCGGCGGTAACCTCAGCATCATGGCCTCACGTACGTCCGGCACCGCCAAGAAGGCTGCCGCCAAGCCTGCGGCCAAGAAGCCCCCGGCGAAGCGGCCCCCCGCCAAGAAGCCGGCGGCCAAAGCCGCACCGAAGCCCACCCCCAAGGCCGCACCCTCGCCGACCGGCGGCGTCTACCGGCTCGTACGGGCCCTGTGGCTCGGCCTCGCCCACACCGTCGGCGCACTCTTCCGCGGCATAGGGCGCGGCGCACGCGGACTCGACCCCGCCCACCGCAAGGACGGCCTCGCGCTGCTGCTGCTCGGCCTCGCGCTGGTGGTCGCCGTCGGTACGTACTCCGATCTGCAGGGCCCGGTGGGCGACCTGGTCCGCATACTGGTCACGGGGACCTTCGGGCGGCTGGACCTGGTGGTGCCGGTCCTGATCGGGATCGTCGTCGTACGGCTCATGCGGCACCCGGAGGAGGGCGACGCCAACGGCCGCATCGTCATCGGGCTGTCCACGCTGGTCGTGGGTGTGCTCGGGCTGGTGCACATCGGCTGCGGCTCGCCCGGGCGCGGCCAGGGCGCGGAGAAGATCCGCGACGCGGGCGGCCTGATCGGCTGGGCCGCCTCGGCGCCGCTGGAGTACACGGTCGGCAAGCCGCTCGCCGTGGCGCTGCTTGCCCTGCTGAGCTTCTTCGGGCTGCTGGTCGTGACGGCCACCCCGGTCGCAGCCATCCCGCAGCGGCTGCGGGAGCTGGCCATGTGGCTGCGGCTGCTCGAGGCGCCCGAGCCGGTCGGCGACGACGTGGCACTCGGGGACCTCTTCGAGGACCAGCCGCCGGCCGAGCAGGACGAGCCGAGGCCGCGCCGGCGTACGAAGCGCCGCTACGAGCCCAGGACCGACCTCCCGGACGACGGGGGAGTGCTCCGTCTGGACGCGGTCGACGTGGCCGCCGCGGCGGCCGCCGACCTGGACGGCGCCGTCATGTACGGGGTGCAGCCCTCGGCGCTCGTCGCCGGGCTGATCAAGTCCCCGGTGCCGTCCGCCCGGGACGAGGAGCCGGAGCCGCCCGCGTCCACCGGCGCGGACACCGGGTCCGTACCCGACCTGACCAAAAAGGCGGGGCCCGCCGAGGGTGCGCCACTGCCGCCGCGTGCCGAGCAGTTGCAGCTGTCCGGCGACATCACCTACGCCCTGCCGTCGCTGGACCTGCTGGAGCGCGGTGGCCCCGGACGTACCCGCACCGCCGCCAACGACGCGGTGGTCGCCCAGCTGACCGACGTGTTCTCGCAGTTCAAGGTGGACGCCCGGGTCACCGGCTTCACCCGGGGCCCGACGGTCACCCGCTATGTGGTCGAGCTCGGCCAGGCCGTCAAGGTCGAGCGGATCACCGCGCTGGCCAAGAACATCGCGTACGCCGTCGCCAGCCCGGACGTACGGATCATCAGCCCGATCCCCGGCAAGTCGGCTGTCGGCATCGAGATCCCCAACAGCGACCGCGAACTGGTCGTCCTCGGTGATGTACTGCGCTCGGCGGAGGCGGCCGGCGAGGAGCACCCGATGACGGTGGCCCTCGGCAAGGACGTCGAGGGCGGCTATGTGATGGCCAACCTCGCCCGGATGCCGCACATCCTGGTCGCGGGCGCCACCGGCGCCGGTAAGTCGTCCTGCATCAACTGCCTGATCACCTCGGTGATAGCGCGTGCCACGCCCGACGAGGTGCGGATGGTCCTGGTCGACCCCAAGCGCGTCGAGCTGACCGCGTACGAAGGCGTCCCGCACCTGATCACGCCGATCATCACCAACCCCAAACGGGCCGCCGAGGCGCTGCAGTGGGTGGTCCGCGAGATGGACCTGCGCTACGACGACCTGGCGGCGTACGGCTTCCGGCACATCGACGACTTCAACGCGGCGGTGC
This sequence comes from Streptomyces soli, assembly GCF_003999195.1. Taxonomy (GTDB): domain Bacteria; phylum Actinomycetota; class Actinomycetes; order Streptomycetales; family Streptomycetaceae; genus Actinacidiphila; species Actinacidiphila soli. The sequence continues at coordinate 13,282 of NZ_RJVR01000302.1, read as the reverse complement.
GCTCGGGCAAGGCCAAGACGCCCGAGGGCAGCGAGCGCGAGCTGGCCCCGTATCCCTACCTGCTGGTGATCGTGGACGAGCTGGCGGATCTGATGATGGTGGCGCCGCGCGATGTGGAGGACTCGATCGTCCGCATCACGCAGCTCGCCCGCGCGGCCGGCATCCACCTGGTGCTGGCCACGCAGCGGCCGAGTGTGGACGTGGTGACCGGTCTGATCAAGGCCAACGTGCCGTCGCGGCTGGCCTTCGCGACCTCCTCACTCGCGGACAGCCGGGTCATCCTCGACCAGGCGGGTGCCGAGAAGCTCATCGGAAAGGGTGACGGACTGTTCCTGCCGATGGGCGCGAACAAGCCGATCCGTATGCAGGGCGCCTTCGTCACGGAGGACGAGATCGCGGCGGTTGTCGGCCACTGCAAGGACCAGTTGACGCCCGCTTACCGCGAGGACGTGGTGGTCGGCAGCGGCCCGAAGAAGGAGATCGACGAGGAGATCGGCGACGACCTGGACCTGCTCTGCCAGGCGGCGGAACTGGTCGTGTCGACACAGTTCGGCTCCACTTCGATGCTCCAGCGCAAGCTGCGTGTGGGTTTCGCGAAAGCGGGCAGGCTGATGGATCTGATGGAATCGCGCGGGATCGTCGGTCCGAGTGAGGGATCGAAGGCCCGCGATGTTCTGGTCAAGCCTGAGGAGATGGACGGAGTCCTCGCCGTGATCCGCGGCGAGACTCATTCGTAGCTCACTCGTAAGAGGGGCGGGGGCAACCGTTTCTCCTGCCCGTACGTCAAGTTATTGCAGGAGGAAGGCGCATGTCCGTGTGTCAGTGGCACACCGGCCGGGTGACAGTTCCCTCCGGCAATCCTGATGGCGGACAAAGAACGGCCGTCCGCTTGCCCGAACTTTTCCGACCCCCCCTAGACTGAGTCTCCAGCAGGTGGCTACACGCTCGAAAGGCGCCCCCGTGTCCATCGGCAACCCGCCATCCGACGACCGTCCCCCGGTCGTCGACGACCGGCCCCCGGTCGGTCACGCCCTCGCCCAGGCACGCCTCGCCGCCGGCCTGACCGTCGACGAGGTCAGCAGCAGCACGCGCGTCCGCGCGCCCATCGTGCACGCCATCGAGCAGGACGATTTCTCCCGCTGCGGTGGCGACGTCTACGCCCGTGGCCATATCAGGACCCTCGCCCGCGCCGTCGGCCTCGACCCCGAGCCTCTGGTAGCGCAGTACGCCGCCGAGCACGGCGGCGTAGGCCCGACCCCGACACCCGTCGCCCCGTTGTACGAGGCCGACCGGATCCGCTCCGAGCCGCGCCGCCCCAACTGGACCGCCGCGATGGTCGCGGCGATCGTCGCCGTCGTCGGCTTCGTCGGCTTCACCGTCTTCAACGGCGGCAGCGACGGGAACAGCCAGCCGGTGGCCGGCAAGCCCACCGTGGTGAGCACCACCAAGAGCGCCGGCCCGTCGCCCACGGCCAGCACCAACACCAAGCCCGACCCGACCGAGAGCGCGATCGCAGCGGCCCCGGCCGACAAGGTCACCGTGAAGATCACTGCTGACGGCGCCAAGAGCTGGGTCTCGGTGGCCGACAGCAACGGACGCTCGCTCTTCCAAGGCAACCTCCCGGCAGGGCAGTCCATGTCCTTCACCGACGAGAAGAAGATCAATCTCATCGTGGGCAACGCCGGCGCCATCAAACTGTTCGTCAACGGCAAGGACATCGGCAGGGCCGGAACCCCCGGCCAGGTCCAGCGGCTCAACTTCACTCCGGGAGACCCGCAGGCCGGCTGACCCGGGAGGCGTCGCGAGGTGATCGCCCCCGACCCCTCGGGGGCGGGGGCATGGGCCGGACAAAGTACGCTGAGGTCATGCCCGAACCCCGTACCGTCGCCCTTGTCACGCTCGGCTGCGCCCGCAATGAGGTGGACTCCGAAGAGCTCGCCGGCCGTCTCGCGGCGGACGGCTGGCAGCTCGTCGAGGACGCCACCGACGCGGACGTCGCCGTCGTGAACACCTGCGGCTTCGTCGAGGCCGCGAAGAAGGACTCCGTGGACGCCCTTCTTGAGGCCAACGACCTCAAGGGACAGGGCCGCACCCAGGCCGTCGTCGCGGTGGGCTGCATGGCCGAGCGGTACGGCAAGGAGCTCGCGGAAGCGCTGCCCGAGGCCGACGGCGTGCTCGGCTTCGACGACTACGCGGACATCTCCGACCGACTGCAGACCATCCTCTCCGGCGGTGTGCACGCCCCGCACACCCCGCGCGACCGGCGCAAGCTGCTGCCGATCAGCCCCGCCGAGCGCCAGGACACCGCAGGCGTGGCACTCCCGGGGCACGCCCAGGCGCCCGCCTCCGCCCCGGAGGATCTGCCCGAGGGCGTCGCACCCGCCTCCGGGCCCCGCGCGCCGCTGCGCCGCCGCCTGGACAGCAGCCCGGTCGCCTCGGTCAAGCTCGCCTCCGGCTGCGACCGCCGTTGCTCCTTCTGCGCCATCCCGTCCTTCCGGGGCTCCTTCATCTCGCGCCGTCCGTCGGATGTGCTGGGCGAGACCCGCTGGCTGGCCGAGCAGGGCGTCAAGGAGGTCATGCTGGTCAGCGAGAACAACACCTCGTACGGCAAGGACCTCGGTGACATCCGTCTCCTGGAGACGCTGCTGCCCGAGCTGGCCGCCGTCGAGGGCGTCGAGCGCATCCGGGTCAGCTATCTGCAGCCCGCCGAGATGCGGCTCGGCCTGATCGACGTACTGACCTCGACCCCCAAGGTCATGCCGTACTTCGACCTGTCCTTCCAGCACTCCGCCCCCGGCGTGCTGCGCGCCATGCGCCGCTTCGGCGACACCGAGCGCTTCCTGGAGCTGCTGGACACCATCCGCTCCAAGGCCCCCGAGGCCGGTGTGCGCTCCAACTTCATCGTCGGCTTCCCCGGCGAGACCGAGGCGGACCTGGAGGAGCTGGAGCGCTTCCTGTCCGCCGCGAGGCTCGACGCGATCGGCGTCTTCGGGTACTCCGACGAGGAGGGCACCGAGGCGGCCACGTACGGCGACAAGCTCGACGAGGACGTGGTGGCCCAGCGCCTGGCCCGCGTCTCGCGGCTCGCCGAGGAGCTGACGGCGCAGCGCGCCGAGGAGCGGCTCGGGTCGACGGTCGAGGTGCTGGTGGAGAGCATCGAGGACGACGAGGCGATCGGCCGGGCGGCCCACCAGGCGCCGGAGACCGACGGCCAGGTGGTGCTGACCTCGTACGAGGGCCTCGCACCCGGCATGATCATCACGGCGAAGGTCGTGGACACCGAGGGCGTCGACCTGGTCGCCGAGCCGGTGACGGCGCTGTGTACGGAGCCGGAGGAGGCGGGCAGATGACCGGAGTCCCCGCGCCCGCCGCCGGCAACCACCGCCCCGCGGCCGTTGTTCCCACGGCCCCGCAGGCAGGGCTGTGGAACATCGCCAACATCCTCACGATGGTGCGGCTGGTGCTGGTGCCCGGCTTCGTCCTGCTGCTGGTCCACGACGGCGGCCACGACCCCGTCTGGCGCTCCTTCGCATGGGCGGCCTTCGCCGTCGCGATGATCACCGACCTCTTCGACGGCGAGCTTGCCCGCCGCTACGGCCTGGTCACCGACTTCGGCAAGATCGCCGACCCGATCGCCGACAAGGCCATCATGGGCGCCGCCCTGGTCGGGCTCTCGGCGCTCGGCGACCTGCCGTGGTGGGTGACCGTCGTGATCCTGTTCCGGGAGATCGGCATCACGGTGCTGCGCTTCTGGGTGATCCGCTGGGGCGTCATCCCGGCCAACCGGGGCGGCAAGCTCAAGACGCTCACCCAGGGCATCGCCGTCGGCATGTACATCCTGGTCCTCACCGGGCCGCTGGCCACGCTGCGGGCCGTGCTGATGGGCGCCGCCGTGATCCTGACGGTCTGGTCCGGGCTCGACTACGTACGACAGGCCCTGGTGCTGCGCCGGGCGGGGCTGGCCGCCGCCGCTCGGGAGCACCAGGAATGACCGCCGCTGCCCGGGTGTTGGGGATGCTGGACGAGCGGGGCACGAGCCTGGCGGTCGCCGAGTCCCTCACCGGCGGGCTGCTCGCCGCCGAGCTGACCGGGGTGCCGGGTGCCTCGCGGACCTTCCGGGGCTCGGTAACCGCCTACGCCACCGAACTCAAGGCGCGGCTGCTCGGCGTGGACACGGTTCTGCTGGCCGAACACGGCGCCGTCGACCCGGAAGTCGCCCGCGCCATGGCGGAGGGCGTACGGGCCGCCCTGGGCGCCGACTGGGGGCTGGCCACCACCGGCGTCGCCGGGCCCGACCCGCAGGACGGCAAACCGGTGGGGACGGTGTACGTGGCCGTGGCAGGCCCCGGGGCGCCCGCGCGGGCCCGTGAGCTGCGGCTGGAGGGTGACCGGGCGGCGATCCGGCGGGCGACGGTGGACGCCGCTCTGACCCTGCTGGAACAGTCGCTGGAGGATGCTCCTGCGCAGCCGCTCGTGTCGGGCTCGAGAACTTCTCGCAAATCGGCGGAGGCGAAGGATAGGGAAGATGGTGGGGGGAAGGGATGTTTGCAGCCCTGAGTGAACACGTCATCGCTCCCCGCACGGCCGAGGCCCGAGGCGGTACGGTGGGGCGAGAAGGTTGTGATTTCGCGGTCCGAGGAGGGAGCCACCGATGATCCTGCTCCGTCGCCTGCTTGGTGACGTGCTGCGTCGGCAGCGCCAGCGCCAGGGCCGCACCCTGCGTGAGGTCTCCTCGTCAGCCCGGGTGTCCCTGGGATATCTGTCGGAGGTCGAACGAGGGCAGAAGGAGGCATCCTCCGAGCTGCTCTCGGCGATCTGTGACGCTTTGGACGTCCCGATGTCCGAGGTGATGCGGGAGGTCAGCGACGATCTGTCGCTTGCCGAGCTGGCGGAGTCGGCGGCTTCCGAGTCCGCTGCCGCGCCTATGCGGCCGCTGCTGGGCGCGGTCACGTCCGTACCGCACGGTCCGGACGAACGGGTCACCATCAAGGCGCCGAAGGCGCCCGCCGAGGCCGTGGACGTCGTCGCGGCCTGAGCGACACATGGGTTTTCCGTATGGAGCCCCGGTCGGCACCACGCCGGCCGGGGCTCCGGCGTTGTTGCGTTTGGGACCGGTGGAGCGGGAAGGCGTGGAAGGGGGACGACCAGCTCGTTCCTCGCACGGTTTCACAAGGAGGCAACAGCATGGCTGTCGTTACGAGCACGCTGACCGAGTCCGCCCGCAAGGTCACCGGTGACGCGCTGCAGGGTGTTCTGGCCGATCTGATCGACCTCTCCCTGGTCGGCAAGCAGGTGCACTGGAACGTCATCGGCCCCCGCTTCCGCTCCATCCACCTCCAGCTCGACGACGTGGTGGTCACGGCCCGTACGTACGCCGACACGGTCGCCGAGCGGGCGTCCGCGATCGGTGTCACCCCGGACGGGCGGGCGGGCACCATCGCCAAGAGCAGCGGCATCGACACCGTCACGGATGGCTGGGTCAAGGACTCGCAGGTTGTGGAGATCATGGTCGAGGCGCTCGGACAGGTGATCAAGCGGGTGCGTGAGGGCATCGACGCGACTGCGGAGCCGGACCCGGTGACGCAGGACATCTTCATCGGCCTGGCCGGCGATCTCGAGAAGCACCACTGGATGTTCCAGGCGGAGAACGTCTAGAGCTGGGCGGCCCCTCCCGCGTAGCGCGTCCTGCCTGTGTTGTCGCAGGTAGCGGCCGGTTCTTAGCCCGATCGAGTGAAGGATGGGGCAGGTCTGGGCGCAAAGGTCTAGCGATCTTGAAGGACGGGGATCCAAGCACGGTACGGGGAACTCTCCACGGGTTCCCCGCCGCAACCTCGGGGCTCCGAAGGAGGCGGCCATGTGCGTTCTCCGGAAGATCTGGGTCCGGCGGCCGGTCCGCTGGACGATCGCGCTCGTCGCGGGCGCGTTCTGGTGGTGGGCCGCCCTGCGGCTCGCCGTGGTGCCGGCCCGGACCGGCCCGGTCGAGGGTCTGTTGGCGGCAGGTGGCTGGGGCCTGAGCCTCATCCCGCTGCACTCCGTGACCCGGACAGGGTCCCGCCGATCAGGGTCATCAGCTCCCGCAACCCCCGCCGCATCGTGCGGCGCGCGCCTGCCGGGGCCCCGTAGGCCTCTGACGTGCCTACCAGGGCATGGCGATGCCTCCGTTGTAACGCAGGATCTGGCCGGTCATAAAGGCTGAGCGGTCGGAGGCAAGGCAAGAAAGGGCACCGTGCCCGCCACGTCCCCTGGGTCACCCACGCGGCCCAGGGGCGTGGCGCGTGCCATCGCCGCCTCACCGCGGGCCTGGGCGCCCGCGTCGTCGCGGGCGGTCATCGGGGTCCGTATGAAGCCGGGGGCGATGGCGTTGGCGCGTACGCCGTAGGGGCCGAGCTCGGTGGCCAGGGTCTTCGTGAGCTGGACGACGGCGGCTTTGGAGACGCTGTAGCAGAGCAGGCCGCTCATGCCGGTGTCGATCGCGCCGGAGGCCATGGTGATGATGCCCGGAACCCTGTTGCTTCATCGCACGGGCCGCCTCGCGGGCGCTGTGCAGGACGCCCTTGAAGTTGACGGCCAGGACCCGGTCCAGATCGGCCTCGTCGGTCTCCAGGACGGGGCTGCTGTGCATGATCCCGGCGATGGCGGCGAGGACGTCCAGCCGGCCGTGGGCGCGTACGGTCTCGCGGACCGCCTCGGCGGTGCCGGCGCCGTCGGTGACGTCGAGGGCCCGGGCGTACGCGCTGCCGCCGGCCTCGCCGATCAGCTTCACGGTCTGCTGCGCGCCGGGCTCGTCGCGGTCCGCGCAGACCACGGTGGCCCCGGCCTCGGAGAGGAGCCGGGCCGAGGCCCTGCCTATGCCGCTGGCGGCGCCTGTGATCAGGGCGGTGCGTCCGGTGAGGTCGGCCATGCGGTGACCGTACGGCCGGATCTGACGGTACGTCAATTACTTTGGCGCTGCCGGACCCCGCTGGCAGCTCGGGCACCAGTACGTCACGCGCTCCTGGCCCGCCGGGCCCTGGTCCGCGACCCGGATCGTCGTCCCGCAGCGCAGGCAGGGGCGGTCGGCCCTTCCGTACACCCAGTGCGTACGGCCCCGCCGGGTTTCGCCGGTGGTGATGTGCCCCGGGCGGGCCTTGTTGGCCTCCAGCAGCCGCTTGGCCAGAGCCACAACGCGCTCCGGGGAAGGGACCTCACCGGCGGGCGTCCAGGGGGTTACCCCGCGCAGGAAGCACAACTCCGACTTGTAGACATTGCCCAGGCCCGCGAGATTCCGCTGGTCGAGCAACGCCTCGCCGACCGCCCGCCCCGGCTCCGCCGTCAGCCGGCGCACCGCCTCCTCGGGATCCCAGTCCGGCCCCAGCAGATCCGGCCCGAGGTGGCCCACCGCCTTCTCCTCCTCCGCGGTCGGCAGCAGCTCCAGAACCGGCAGCCGGTACCCCACCGCCACCCGGTCCGCGCTGGCCAGCACCGCCCGCACCTGGTGCTGCGGACCGCCGCGCCACCGCTCGCCCGGGGCGTACAGATGCCAGGACCCGTCCATCATCAAGTGCGAGTGCAATGTCACCCCGCCCTCGAACCGCGCCAGCAGATGCTTACCGCGCGGGACGACCTCCTCCACCCGCCGGCCGCCCAGATCCGCCGTCGCCAACTGCGGCACCCGCAGATCACACCTGACCAGCACTTTCCCGGCGAGCGCCTCATGCAGCCGCCGCGCCGTCAGCCAGACCGTATCCCCTTCAGGCATGCGGCCATTTTGCCGCGTGCGCCGGCCGCCCGCGGGGGCGCTGCGCTGGGACCCCGTGATGCTTCGATGTCGGGTGCGGGTCCGTGGTCGGGTTGTGCCAGCCTCCCCCAGCTAGACGCTGGGAGTGCCCCCACCCCCAGCCTTCGGCCGTGGGGGCACTCCCCCAGCCTTCGGCCGGGGGGACCCCCACCCAAAGGAACGTTTGGGGGAGAGCCCGGTTTCGGGAAGGGGCGGGGTGGAGGAAAGCCCCTACGCCCGCAGGCGCAGGCCGCGCGGGGTGGCGTGGAAGCCGGCGGCTTCCAGAGCGCGGCCCAGGGGCGACGTGAGCGCGGACTCGCCATTGGTGCGCTCGACGGTGAGGCGCCCGAGGGCGCCCTTGCGGACGGCCAGGGCGAGCGCGTCGGCGGCGGCCTGGAGCCGGTCCTCGTCCTCGGGCCAGGCGAGCAGGGTCTTGCCGCCGCGCTCGACGTAGAGGGCGAGCTCGCCGTCGACCAGGACGACCAGGGCGCCGGCCTTGCGCCCGGGGCGGTGGGTGACGCCGGCGGGCTGGTCGGGCCACGGCAGGGCCGCGCCGTACACGTTGGCGGGGTCGGCGGCGGCGAGGACGACCGTACGGGCGGCGGGGCCCTGGGCGTGGCGGCCCTCCTCGCGGTCGCGGGCGGTGCTGATGGCGCGCAGGCGGTCCACGGCGCCGTCCATGGCGAACTGGGCGGCGCCGAGCCCCTCCACCACGTATCCACGGCGGGCCTGTCCGGTCTCCTCGAAGGCGGAGAGCACGCGGTAGGCGGCGGAGAAGCCGCCCTCGACGCCCTCGGCGGCGACCGCGCCACGGGTCACGACGCCGTGCCGGTCGAGCAGCGTGTGGGTCAGGGCGTGCGCGCGATGGGTGACGTCCGTCTCCAGGGCCGGGACCAGTGACCACCGCCCCGCCGTCGTGGGCGGCCCCGAACGGGACGCCGTGGCGCGCGGCGCCCGCCCGGTCAGCGAACCGTAGCGACCGCGAGGCACGGCGCGCGGCGCCCGGTGCGCCGTGGAACCCGCCGTGCGGCCGGAGCCGAGGAGGGCACGCAGCGGGGCGAGCGTGTCGTTGGTGAGCCGGCCGGACCAGGCCAGGTCCCAGACGGCGTCGGCCAGTTCGGGATCGGAGGGACTGAGCCCCGCAGCGCGCACATGGTCAGCGATCTGCCGGAAGAAGAGCCCGTAGCCGCCGCCGAGGGCGTCCAGGACGGCCCGGTGCAGTGGGGACAGCTCCAGCGGCTGCGGCGCAGGGAGCAGCAGCGGCGCGGCGTCGGCCAGGTAGAGCGACACCCAGCCGTCCTTGCCCGGCAGTGCCCCGGCGCCTGACCACAGGATCTCGCCGGACGCGGTCAGCTCGTCGAGCATGCCGGGCGCGTATCCCGTGACGCGGGCCGGCAGGACCAGCTTCTCCAGCGCCGAGGCAGGCACGGATGCCCCCTGCAGCTGCTCGACGGCCCGTACGAGACCGTCGATGCCACGCAGGCTGTGCGTGCCCACGTGCTGCCACTGCGGCAGGAACGTGGCCAGCGTCGTCGGCGGCACCGGCTCCAGCTCATGCCGCAGCGCGGCCAGGGAGCGCCGCCGCAGCCGCCGCAGCACCCCGGCGTCGCACCACTCGTGGCCCGCCCCACCTGGCCGGAACTCGCCCTGGACCACCCGGCCCGGCGCGGCCAGCCGGTGCAGGGTGCCGTCGGCCACGGCTGTGCCCAGGCCGAAGCGCTGGGCCGCCTCGGCGGAGGTGAAGGGGCCGTGGGTGCGTGCGTACCGGGCGAGGAGGTCGGCCAGCGGGTCCTTGACCGGCTCGGTGAAGGCCTCGGGCACCCCGACCGGGAGCGCAGTGCCGAGCGCGTCCCGCAGCCGTCCGGCGTCCTCGACGGCCGCCCAGTGCTCCGCGCCGCCCAGACGGACCCGGATCGCGCGCCGGGTCGCCTCCAGCTCCCGTACCCACGTCGGCTCGGCGCCCCGGGCCACCAGCTCGGCGTCGGTGAGCGGCCCGAGCAGCCGCAGCAGGTCGGCGACGCTCTCCACGTCCTTGGCCCGGCGGTCCTCGGTCAGCCACTGCAGCTCCTGCTCCAGCTCGACCAGTACATCGGCGTCCAACAGCTCACGCAGCTCCGCCTGGCCCAGCAGCTCGGCGAGCAGCCGGGAGTCCAGCGACAGCGCGGCGGCGCGCCGCTCGGCGAGCGGGGAGTCGCCCTCGTACAGGAACTGCGCGACATAGCCGAAGAGCAGCGAGCGCGCGAAAGGCGACGGCTCGGGGGTGGTGACCTCGACCAGCCGCACCCGGCGGGCCTCGATGTCGCCCATCAGCTCGACCAGCCCGGGCACGTCGAAGACATCCTGGAGGCACTCGCGGACCGCTTCCAGCACGATCGGGAACGAGCCGAACTCCGAGGCGACCTGCAGCAGTTGGGCCGCCCTCTGGCGCTGCTGCCACAGGGGGGTGCGCTTGCCGGGATTGCGGCGCGGCAGCAGCAGCGCGCGGGTCGCGCACTCGCGGAAGCGCGACGCGAAGAGTGCGGAGCCGCCGACCTGGTCGGTTACCAGCTGCTCGACCTCGCCTTTGTCGAAGGCGACATCGGCGGCGCCGACCGGCGACTGGTCGCTGTCGAACTCCGCGCCCTGCTTGACCGGATCGACGTCCAGCAGATCCATACCCAGCAGGTCTGCGTCGGGCAGCCGCAGCACGATGCCGTCGTCCGCGTGCATCACCTGGGCGTCGAAGCCGTACCGCTCGGACAGCCGCGCCCCCAGCGCCAGCGCCCAGGGGGCGTGCACCTGCGCGCCGAAGGGCGAGTGGACCACGACTCGCCAGTCGCCCAGCTCGTCCCGGAAGCGCTCGACGACGATGGTGCGGTCGTCCGGCACATGGCCGCAGGCCTTCCGCTGCTCGTCCAGATACGCCACGACGTTGTCGACCGCCCACGGGTCGAGCCCGGCCGCCGCCAGCCGCTCCCGGCTCTCCTCGGGGGTCAGCCGGCCCACCTCGCGCAGGAACGCGCCCACCGCCCGGCCCAGTTCGAGCGGGCGGCCCAGCTGGTCGCCCTTCCAGAACGGCAGCCTGCCCGGCACCCCGGGCGCGGGGGAGACCAGGACCCGGTCCCGGGTGATGTCCTCGATCCGCCAGGAGCTCGTGCCCAGCGTGAAGACGTCCCCGACCCGGGACTCGTACACCATCTCCTCGTCCAGCTCGCCGACCCGGCCGCCGCCCTTCTTGGGGTCGGCGCCGGCCAGGAAGACCCCGAACAGCCCCCGGTCCGGGATCGTGCCGCCCGAGGTCACCGCGAGCCGCTGCGCCCCGGGGCGGCCAGTGACCGTGTTGGTGACCCGGTCCCAGACCAGGCGCGGGCGCAGCTCGGCGAAGGCGTCGGACGGATAGCGCCCGGCGAGCATGTCCAGGACGGCGGTGTACGCGGAGTGCGGCAGTCCGGCGAAGGGCGCGGCTCGCCGGATGACGGCCAGCAGCTCGTCGACGTCCCAGGTGTCGAGGGAGGTCATGGCGACCAGCTGCTGCGCCAGTACGTCGAGGGGGTTGGACGGGACGCGCAGCGACTCGATGGCGCCCACGCGCATCCGCTCGGTCACCACGGCCGACTGCACCAGGTCGCCCCGGTACTTGGGGAAGACCACACCCGTGGAGACCGCGCCCACCTGGTGTCCGGCCCGGCCCACGCGCTGCAGGCCGGAGGCGACGGACGGCGGCGACTCCACCTGGACGACCAGGTCCACCGCGCCCATGTCGATCCCCAGCTCCAGGCTGGATGTGGCCACGACGGCCGGCAGCCGCCCCGCCTTCAGATCCTCCTCGACCAGCGCCCGCTGCTCCTTGGACACCGACCCGTGGTGCGCCCGTGCCAGCACGGGGGGAGCGCCTTGCGCGGCCCCGGACTGCGCCATGATCTCGGCGGGCGGTCCGGACTCGGGCATCGGCTCGCCCGTGGCACGTTCATACGCGATCTCATTGAGCCGGTTGCAGAGCCGCTCCGCCAGGCGCCGCGAATTGGCGAAGACGATCGTGGAGCGGTGTGCCTGCACCAGGTCGGCGATCCGCTCCTCCACATGCGGCCAGATCGACGGCCGCTCGTCGCCGGCCGCCGCCGCTCCGCTGTGGTCGGCCACGGGGGAGCCGCCGAGCTCGCCCAGATCCTCGACCGGGACGACCACCGACAGGTCGAACTCCTTCTCCGAGGGCGGCTGGACGATCGTCACCTTGCGCTGCGGGGACAGGAAGCGCGCCACCTCGTTCACCGGCCGGACGGTCGCCGACAGCCCGATCCGCCGCGCGGGCCGGTCGTGGCGGAGCCGCGCAGAATCAGCACGGTGCAGCTCGTCCAGCCGCTCCAGCGACAGGGCGAGATGCGCGCCCCGCTTGGTCCCGGCGACCGCGTGCACCTCGTCGAGGATCACCGTCTCGACGCCGCGCAGCGCGTCCCGCGTCGCCGAGGTGAGCATCAGGAACAGCGACTCCGGCGTCGTGATCAGGATGTCCGGCGGCCTGGTCGCCAGCGCACGCCGCTCCGCCGCCGGGGTGTCGCCCGAGCGGATCCCGACCCGCACCTCCGGCTCCGGCAGCCCGAGCCGTACGGACTCGTGCCTCAGCCCTGTGAGCGGGCTCCGCAGATTGCGCTCCACGTCCACCGCGAGCGCCTTGAGCGGCGACACGTACAGCACCCGGCAGCGCCGCTGGGCCTCGGCCGGCGGCGGGGTGCTCGCCAGCCGGTCCAGGGACGCCAGGAAGGCCGCGAGGGTCTTGCCGGAGCCGGTCGGCGCGACCACCAGTACGTCGGATTCCTCGGCGATCGCCCGCCATGCCCCGGCCTGCGCGGCCGTGGGTGCGTCGAAGGCCCCCGTGAACCACGCGCGGGTGGCGGGGGAGAAGGCTTCCAGGGACGACGCCGGGTCCTCCTCCGGCGTGTTCCGAGTGCTCCGTCGCGACATGTCATCCATCCTGCCTCGGCCCACTGACAATCCGGTTCCAGCCGTTGTGAGAGGCGGCCCACAATGGATCCATGGCACCGGAGGAGCGCGCACGACACTGGCAGCACCCGGGCATGCCCGGCGTGGATCTGCTGCGCGCCCACTACATCCGGCACACCTTCCCGCGCCATGCCCACGACGGCTACGTGATCGCCGCCGTGACCCGGGGCATCGAGGTGGTCGGCCTGCCGCAGGGCCTGGAGCGGGCCGGGGCCGGCAGCGTGGTGCTGATCAACCCGGAGACCCCGCACACCGCGCACGCCGGGACCGACGAGGGCTGGAGCTACCACGTGCTGTACCCGGCGGTCGACGTGATCGCCGAGGTCGCGCAGGAGATCTCCGCGATCCGGGGCACGCCGTCCTTCACCGCGTCGCTGTCCGACGACCCCGAGGCCGCCCGCCTCATCGCCGACGTGCACCGCGCGGCCGAGTACGACAACGCGCTCGCCGCCGATTCCACCCTGCGCCTGGCCGCCGCCCGGCTGCTGCGCCGCTGGGGAGCCGCCCCCGCCTCCCGCCGCCCGGCCGCCGCGGGCACCCTCGCCGCGC